>NZ_JBTHHU010000047.1:0-51833 GCF_059089585.1 Streptomyces sp. SX-6
GGGTGTGCCTGTGCCCCGGTCCCGCCCTTTCTCCGTTTCCCGGGGCGCAGCCCCCGGACCCCGGTCCTGGGGCTGCGCCCCAGACCCCGCTGTCGCGGCTTCGCCGCTCGTCCTCAATCGCCGGACGGGCTTGATAGTGCCGGGCCGGGCTTGATTTTCAGCGCGGGCGCAACAATCCAGGGCGGCCCCGACATTCCAGCCCGTCCGGCGATTGAGGACAACCGCGCGGAGCGCGGTTCGGGGCCCGGGGGCTTCGCCCCCGGAGGAAACGGTGAAAGGGCGGGACCGGGGCACAACCCCCACACCCCCTCAGCCCACCCCACCCCGTACGAACTCCACGAGCCGCGCGAAGCTGTCCCCGCCGTGACCGGCCGCGATCGCCCGCCCCGCAAGCGCCGTGAAGAGTTCCGGCAGCCCGGTATCCGCACCGCGCAGCTCACTCGCGTGGGCGAGGATCTTCATCTGCATGTGGTGGAGATCCAGGGGGAGTTCACCATCCGCATACTGCCCCGCGTCGACCTGCCGTGCGTACGCGCTCATATGGAAACGCACGGTCTCCATCCACCGCTCCGCCACCTCCGTGTACCGCACTGCCGTCACACCCCCGCCGGGACCGTCCGCACCGACGAGCGCCACGCTGTGCAGCCAGCCGGTGAGCGAGGCCCACAACTGGCACAGCAGAGCCGTGTCGTACACGGAGGCCAGGCCCGCGTCGGCGCCCACGTACACCGGGTCGCCCAAGGCGGCGAGTATCCGCCGATGCCCCTCGAAGGCCGCCGCCGAACCGGCATAGAGCTGGAGGAACGTCCGGTTGCCGATGCCGGACGGAGTCGTGAGGACGATCCCGTCGAGGTAGGCGGCACCGCTGTCCTCGGCCCATGTGGCCAACTCCCGCGCACGCGGCGGCGATCCCGACGTGAGATTGACCAGCGTCCGGCCCGCGACCTCGCCGGCCAAGGGGTGGAGCACCTCCCGGACGGCGTCGTATGTCGACAGGCACACCACGGTCAACGGCCCCGCTGCCACCGCCTTACCGGCCGCCGCCGCCACCACGGCACCCTTGTCGGACAGCGGCTTCGTCTTCTCCGGCGTACGGTTCCACACCGTCGTCCGGTGTCCCGCGGCCACGAACGCTGCGGCCAGCGCCGAACCCATCTGCCCGAGGCCGAGAACGGTCACATCGGCGTCCATGATTCCCCCGAATCAGTCAACTGCGGCAGTAATGGCGTGGGTTGAGGCTTCCCGGATCGCCAACCGTCACGCATCACTTGCCGAGCGCGGCCACCCCGGCCCGGGCGAACTTCTCGTCGAGGTCGCCGCTGGGCGCACCGGCCACGCCGATGGCGGCGACACGAGAGCCGGTGCCGTCGCGGTGGCGAAGGAACAGCGCCTGCTGCCTTGAGCGGTCAGCTGAGCGTCTTCAACGCCTCCGGGCTGTACGGCCGCAGCTCCTCGAACCGGCCTCCCAGGACCTTCGCCGCCCACTCGGGGTCCTGGAGCAGGGAGCGGCCGACGGCGACCAGGTCGAACTCGTCGCGCTCCAGGCGGTCGAGGAGGTTGTCGATCCCCTCGACACCGGCGCGCTCTGCCGTGCGGCCGCTGAACTCGCCGTCGAGTCCGACCGAGCCGACGGTGATGGCGGTCCTGCCGGTGAGCTTCTTGGTCCAGCCCGCCAGGTTCAGGTCCGAACCCTCGAACTCCGGCTGCCAGTAGCGGCGGGTGGAGGCGTGGAAGGCGTCGACGCCGGCCGTGGCGAGCGGGGCCAGGATGGCCTCCAGCTCCTCCGGGCTTTCGGCGAGCCGCGCGTCGTAGACAGCCGCCTTCCACTGCGAGTAGCGGAAGATCACCGGGAATCCGGGCGAGACGGCTTCGCGGATCGCGGCCACGATCTCGGCCGCGAACTTCGTACGGGCCACGGGGTCGCCGCCGTAGGCGTCCGTACGGCGGTTGGTTCGCGCCCACAGGAACTGGTCGATGAGGTAGCCGTGGGCGCCGTGCAGTTCGACGCCGTCGAAGCCGGTGCGCTCGGCGGCCGCGGCGGCCTCGGCGAAGGCCCCGATGACGTCGTCGAGGTCGCTCCGGGTCATCGCCTTGCCCGTGCCCTCGGTGCCGTCGAGGCGGATGCCGGAGGGGCCGACGGCGGGGGCGTCGGGGAAGGGCTGGTCGCCCTGGTTGCGTGCCATGCCGATGTGCCACAGCTGCGGCACGATCGTGCCGCCCTCCGCGTGAACGGCCTCGGCGACCTTCGCCCACCCGGCCAGCTGCTCCTCGCCGTGGAACCGCGGCACCCGGTCGCTGTTCCCGGCCGACTCGTGCCCGACGTAGGTCCCCTCGGTGATGATCAGCCCCACGCCCGCGGCGGCGCGACGGGCGTAGTACGCCCGTACGTCCTCACCGGGGACACCGCCCGGGGAGAACATGCGCGTCATCGGCGCCATGGCGATCCGGTTGGGTACGGTCAGGCCGTTCAGTGCGACGGGCCGGGACAGTATCCCGGCCGCGCGGGATGCGGAGGATGCGGTGGCAGTCATGTGCAGCGTCAACCGCCCGGACGGTCAGGGCATTTCGCCCATGGAACGAGCCGTCCTGTGATCCCGGACACGTGGCGGGGTCTCAGCCCGCGACGGCCTCGACGACGTCGGCAGCCGCGCGGGCACCGCCGCAGGAGCGTACTTCGGCGCGCATGGCGGCCACCGCGGCGGCGATGCCCGGATCGGTGGTCACCAGCCGGACGGCCGTGGCCAGCGAGCGGGCGTCGGCCTGCGCGCCGGGCAGATGCACGCCGAGCCGGAGCCGCGCGAGCTGCTCGGCGTTGACGCGCTGCTCGGCGATGTACGGGACGGCGACCATGGGGACGCCGTGGTGCAGGGACTCGAGGAGGCCGCCCATCCCGGCGTGGGTGATGAACGCCGTCGCGGCGGCCAGCACATCGAGCTGGGGCACGGTCCTGTGGATCTCGACATGGCGGGGGAGGGGGCCGAGCTCCGCGGGGTCGACGTGCCATCCGAGCGCGATGACCGTGTGCCAGTCGTCGAGTTCGGCGGCCGCGGCCACACAGGATCGGTAGCAAGCCGTCTGCCAGGTGAAGACCGACCCGAGCGACACCAGGAGCACGGGGCGCCCTTCGGCGCCGGTGCTCTGCCAAGTGCCCTGGAAGGACGACCGGTCACCGATCACCGGGCCGACGAAGTGGTGCTCCAGGCTCAGCAGACCGGCGTGCAGCTGGAAGGACCTCGGTACGAAGACCACCTTCGGGCCCGGGCTGTGGACGAACTCCTCGACGGGCTGGCCCACGCCGCTCGCGTCCAGGAAGCGCTGGAATCGTGCGTGGCAGGGGAGCCGGCCCAGTCCGTCGAGCCCGAAGAAGGCCCGTTCCCAGCCGGGGAACGGGGCGTGCGTCGTGTGGAGTTCGACCGTGGGGAGACCGAGGGTGCGGGCCAGTGCCTTGCCCGCGAACGCGTACGCGTCGCACAGCACCACGTCCGGGCGGTCGGCCGCGCATGCCTCCGCCAGCGCGGGCAGCGCGGCCTCGGCCTGGCCGACGAACATCCCGACCCCGTCCGCCAGATGCCCCGTCGGCGGCCCATGGCCCCAGGGCGGCACGGGCAGGGCGACCGGCCGCGCACCGGCCGTAAGGACCTGCGGCGCGAATTCTCCGGCGACGGCATAGCTCACCCGGCAGCCTCTGGCCACGAGTTCGGCGACCAGACCGAGAGTCGGGTTCACATGGCCGTGCTCGGGTGCGTTCACCACGAGCACGTGGCGACCGTTCATGGCTGAAGTATGCGCTGGACAGAGCTACTTAAACCAATATAGGTCGACCATAGAGCGGCAGATCCGCTGAATCCCTAGCTCAATCCCTAGAAGGCCGACATAAGTTCGGACTCCGGGGACAGTGACATCAGGTGCTGGTGGAGCACTTGATGCCCTTCGGGACCGGGGTGCAGACCGTCGACGAGCAGATCGGCCCTGTCGCACAGCGGCTCCCACATGTCGAGGTGGTCGACATGGTTCCCGGCGCACCAGGCCCGTACGGACTCGCGCAGGGCCAGCGCCCGGGCCCGGGTGAACCGCAGGCCCTCGTAGTCGCCGGTGCGTGCTTCGTCGATCCACGTCGGTCCCATGACGACGAGCCGCGCGTTGTGGCGCTGGGCGGTGGCGGCCAGCGAGGCGAGGTTGTCCGCGATGTGCGCCGGCCTGTCGGAGTGGGTCAGCGGCAGGGCGGAGTCGTTGATGCCGGCGGCGACGAGGACGGTGTCGGGGTGGCGGGGGCCCAGGAGCGCGGGCGTTTGCTCGCTGACCTCGGCCAGGGTGCTGCCGGGAATGGCCAGGTTGAAGACCCGGTGCTCGGCCTCGTTCCGGGCGATGTGGTCAGCCGCCAGGCGGCCTGCCCATCCTCCCCGGGGATCGCAGCGCCCGTAGGCGATGCTGTCGCCCACGATCACGATGCGCGCCGCCGAGCGCAGCGGGTTCGCGTTCAGGTAGGCCCAGGCGCTCTCCCCGGAGGAGAGGAGCACCCGTCGGCGGACGTAGTCGTCCACCTCGTAGTCGTCGGCCGCGGCGAGGTCCTCGTCGGTGAGGTGCAGGACGGCACCCTCGACCTCGGCGCCGAACCTGCGCTCCAGGGTGAGGTGCACATCGAGGCCGCTGGTGGCGATCACGGACGGGTCGGTGATGGGCAGGGGCCTGGTCGCGTAACCGGCCAGCGCCGCCGCGGTGCTGGGCACGGGACCGCCGAAGAGCGCGGTCTGGACGCGCTCGTCCAGCAGCGTGCCGAAGGAGAACAGGGTGTGGGGGCGCGACTCGCTCACTGCGGGGGCCATGGCCTTTCTTCCGGATCGATCGGCCCACCCTAGCCAGGTGATCAGGACCGGCCCTTGGTCTGGCCCGGATGGTGGCATTCCAGTCAAAAGACGGCAATGGTTTTCATTTACCGTTGATATGAAAATCGTTTCCACTTACGTTCCGGGGTGAGCCCCAGCGTCATCGGCACCGCCCGAAGGAGCCCCCCATGCCCACCACCGCCACGTCCCGATTTCCGCGACCGGCCGCACGGACCGTCCTCGTCACCGCCGTGGCGGTGCTGACGGCTGTGACGGCCACGGCCTGCTCGACCTCGTCCTCGTCCTCGCCCTCCTCCTCATCCGACGCGAAGGCGAGCGGCGGCAAGAAGATCCAGGTGGTGGCCGCGGAGAACTTCTGGGGCAGCATCGCCGCCCAGCTCGGCGGCGACCACGCCCATGTCACCAGCATCATCACCAACCCCGACACCGACCCCCACGACTACGAGCCCAAGGCCGCCGACGCCCGTACCGTGGCCGGCGCCCAGTACGCGATCGTCAACGGCATCGGCTACGACGCCTGGGCCGACAAGCTCCTCGCCGGCAACCCCGCGAGCGGGCGTACCGAGTTGAAGGTCGGCGACGTCGTCGGCGTCAAGGAGGGCGGCAACCCGCACCGCTGGTACTCGCCGGAGAACGTCCACCAGGTCATCGAGAAGATCACCGAGGGCTACAAGAAGGCCGACCCCGCCGACGCCGCCTACTTCGACCGGCGGAAGGCCGCCTACGAGACCGAGGACCTGGCCTCGTACAGCAAGCTCATAGCGGAGATGAAGAGCAAGTACGCGGGCACGCCCATCGGCGCGTCGGAGTCCATCGTCACCCCGCTCGCCGAGGGGCTCGGGCTGAAGATGCTCACCCCCGAGAGCTTCCTCGACGCGATGAGCGAGGGCACGGACCCGACCGCCAAGGACAAGGCCGCCATCGACGACCAGATCAAGAACAAGAAGATCAAGGTCTACGTCTTCAACACCCAGAACTCCAACCCGGACGTGCAGGCCCAGGTCAAGGAGGCCAAGGACGCGGGCATCCCGGTGACCACCGTGACCGAGACCCTGGCCCCCGCGGGTGCCACCTTCCAGCAGTGGCAGACCGCCCAGCTCCAGGGCATCGAGCAGGCCCTGGCCAAGGCCACCGGGCGATGACCGGGGCCACCGGCGGCCCCGTGCTCGAGCTGCGCGACGCCGCGGTGCGTGTGGGCGGCCGCACCTTGTGGTCGGGCGTGAACCTCACTGTCGGGGCAGGGGAGTTCACGGCCGTCCTCGGTCCGAACGGCGTCGGGAAGTCCACCCTCGTCAAGGCGGTGCTCGGGGCGCACCCCCTCGCCGAGGGCGAGGTGCGTGTGCTGGGGACCCGTCCCGGCCGGGCCGGGTCCCGCGTGGGGTACCTGCCGCAGCGCCGCAGCTTCGACGCCTCGATGCGCATCCGCGGCATCGACGTGGTCCGCATGGGCCTGGACGGCGACCGCTGGGGGGTGCCCCTGCCCGTTCCCGGCCCCCGCCGCCGGGCCGCCCGTGAACGCGTGGCCGAGGTCGTCGAGTTGGTGGGGGCCACCGCCTACGCCCACCGGCCCATCGGCCAGTGCTCCGGCGGTGAACAGCAGCGGCTCCTCATCGCCCAGGCCCTCGTCCGACGCCCGCGACTGCTGTTGCTGGACGAGCCGTTGGACAGCCTCGACCTGTCCCACCAGGGCGGGGTGGCCGCGTTGACCGGACGCATCTGTCACCAGGAGGGCGTGGCCGTGGTCATGGTGGCCCACGACGTCAACCCGATACTGCACCACCTGGACCGGGTCGTGTACCTCGCCCACGGCGGCTCCGCCACCGGCTCCCCACAAGAAGTGATCACCTCCGAGACCCTGACAGGCCTGTACGACACGCCGGTCGAGGTGCTGCGGGCCTCCGACGGGCGGCTGGTCGTGGTGGGACGGCCCGAATCCACCGGGGGCGGCCATGGCACCGGCTGATCCGCTCCGGTCGTGGAACCTGATCGCCGACGTGCGGGCGATGTGGGCGTACCCGTTCATGGTCAACGCCTTCCGCGCGGGCGCGATCGTGTCCGTGGTCTCCGCGGTCGTCGGATGGTTCGTGGTGCTGCGGCGGCAGACGTTCGCCGCGCACACCGTCTCCACCGTCGCGTTCCCGGGCGCCGCCGGGGCCGTGCTCCTCGGAGTCGGCGCGGTCTACGGCTACTTCACGCTCTGCCTCGCCGCGGCCCTGGTCATCGCGGCGTTGCGCGGCACCGGCGACGACCGTGAGGAATCCGCGCTGACCGGAACCGTCCAGGCCTTCCTCCTCGCCTGCGGATATCTCTTCGTCGCCCTCTACAAGGGACTGCTGGAGGGGCCGCAGACGATCCTCTTCGGCACGTTCCTCGGCATCACCGCCACCCAGGTGACCGTCCTGCTCGGCGTGGGCATCGCCGTGCTCGCGGCAATGGCGCTCATCGGCCGGCCGCTGCTGTTCGCCTCCGTCGACCCGCGGGCCGCCGCCGGGCGCGGAGTCCCGGTGCGGGCGCTGTCCGTCGCGTTCCTCGTACTGCTCGGGGCGGCGACCGCCGAGGCGAGCCAGATCACGGGCACGCTGCTGGTGTTCGCCCTGATGGTGATCCCCGCCGCCACCGCGCAGATTCTCACCGCCCGCCCGGCGGCGAGTCTGCCGCTGGCCGTGGCGCTGGCCCTCGCGGCCACCTGGTCGGGACTGGTCGCCGCGTACTACTCGCCCTATCCGCTGGGATTCTTCGTGACCTCGTTCGCCTTCGCCGGATACGTCCTCGCCCTGGGAGGACGTGCGCTGCGCGCGGCCTTGCAAGGCCGCCGGGCCCTGCCGGCCGGGGAGGCCGCCGGATGACCGCACTGTCGCATCCCTTCTTCCAACACGCCTTCCTTGCCGGGACGTTGATCGCGGCCGCGTGCGGCATGGTCGGCTACTTCCTCGTGCTGCGCGCCCAGGTCTTCACCGCCGACGCGCTCAGCCATGTCGCGTTCACCGGTGCCATGGCCGCGCTCGCCATCGGCTACGACCTGCGGCTGGGGCTGTTCGCCGCGACGATCGGCATCGCGCTGCTCTTCGGCGCGCTCGGCCGCCGGGCCCGGCCGGACGACGTCGTCATAGGGAGCGTCTTCTCCTGGGTGCTCGGCCTGGGCGCGTTCTTCGTCACCCTCTACACCACCTCCCGCAGTACGGCCGACGGCACCGCGGGCATCAGCGTCCTGTTCGGCTCGATCTTCGGTATCTCCGCTGCGCACGCGGCCACCGCCGCCCTGCTCGCCGCAGGTGTCTGCCTGGTGATGCTGATCGCCGCCCGCCCGCTGTTGTTCGCCACGGTGGACGAAGCCGTGGCCGCGGCCCGTGGTGTGCCGGTCCGGCTGCTCGGCCACGGCTTCCTCGCCGTGGCCGGGGCCAGTGCCGCCGAGGCCACCCAGGCGGTCGGCTCCCTGCTGCTGCTCGGCCTGCTCGCCGCACCCGCCGGAGCCGCGATCCGGCTCACCGGCCGCCCGTACCGGGCGCTCGCCCTCTCCGCCGGCCTGGCGGTGGCGGAGATGTGGGCGGGACTGTTCGCCTCGTACGCGGTGCCGACGATGCCGCCGAGCTTCGCCATCATGGCCGCCGCCACCGCCGTCTACGCCGCCACCTTCCTCATACGGCGCCCTGTCCCGCGTACCGGCTGAAGGCCGGGCGGACGTCGTCCGGACCGTGGACGTCCCAGGCGGGGAAGGGGTCGGCCCATGACGTCCGTGCCTCGTCCGGCCGTACGAGGCAGGCGGACAGGGCCCGGTGCAGTGCCTCGGGGCGCAACCCGGTGCCGATGAAGGCGAGTTCCTGGGCCTGCGCGTCGTGCTCGCGAACGCCCGCGGGTTCGAACCGGGCCACGGATCCGGCCTGCGACCAGAGCCCGGTCACCCGGTCACGCCCGGCCAGCCGGAAGAACCCCTTGGAGCGCAGCACTTGGCCGTAGGCTCCCGAGTCGAGCTCCTCGGTGACGAACGTCCACAGCCGCTCGGGATGGAAGGCCCGCTCGGCACGGAAGACCGTCGAGGAGATGCCGTACTCCTCGGTCTCGGGGGTGTGGTCGCCGTTGAGCTCCCTGACCCAGCCGGGCGCCTGCTGGGCGCGGTCGAGGTCGAAGAGGCCGGTGCCGAGGATCGCCGACGGGTCCACCCGGCCGTGCTCGGCCGGCACGACGCGGGCGGCCGGATTGAGACGGGCGAGTGCCGCCCGCAGCCGGGCGGCATCCGCCTCGCCCACCAGGTCGAGCTTGTTGAGCACGATGACGTCGGCGAACTCGACCTGGTCCATGAGGAGATCGCTCACCGTCCGCTCGTCGTCCTCGTACTGGTCGAGACCGCGCTCCACCAGGCCGTCGCCGCCCGCCAGTTCGGGGAGGAAGTTCGCGGCGTCGACGACGGTGACCATGGTGTCGAGCCGGGCGAGGTCGCCGAGTGTCGCGCCGTCGTCCCGGGGGAAGGCGAAGGTGGCGGCGACGGGCATGGGCTCGGAGATACCGCTGGACTCGATGAGCAGGTGGTCGAAGCGGCCTTCGCGGGCCAGCCGGTCCACTTCCTCGAGGAGATCGTCCCGCAGGGTGCAGCAGATGCAGCCGTTGGTCATCTCGACCAGGCGCTCCTCGGTCCGGGACAGCGCGCCCTGCCCGCCCCGCACCAGCGCGGCGTCGATGTTGATCTCGCTCATGTCGTTGACGATCACGGCGGCGCGCAGCCCGTCGCGGTTGGCGAGGACGTGGTTGAGCAGGGTCGTCTTGCCCGCCCCGAGGAAGCCGGAGAGGACGGTCACCGGCAGCCGGTGATCAGTCATGGCCGTCAGCCCTCCGGGCGCAGCAGCCCGCGCTCGTACGCCTTCACCAGCCGCTGCGGCACCAGGTACACGGAGCCGTCGACGGTGATCGGGACCAGCCGGGGCGTGCTCGCCTTCCACTGGGCGCGGCGGTGGCGGGTGTTGGAGCGGGACATCTTCCGCTTGGGCACGGCCATGGGAACGGGACCTCCGGTGTCGGTGCGTGCCGCCACGCTACATGAAAACGGAAACCGTTACCACGTAGAGGTGGTCACTGCTGTCGCATGAGCAGGTGGCCCCGGCGGAACCGTTCCCCCTCGAGGGGCTCGCGCAGCATCCGGCCGACTTCGGCGAAACCGGCCTCGCGGGCCAGCGCGGCGAGGTCGTCGAGCGGCCATCGGTAGGCCGTCGTCACCTTGTGGTCGAAGGCCGTCACCGGCCCGCCCTCGGATTCGAAGAAGGCGAGCAGGAGGTGTCCTCCCGGGGCCAGTACGCGCGCGAACTCGGCGAAGTACGAGGCCATTTCCTCCGGTGGGGTGTGGATGACCGAGTACCAGGAGACGATGCCGCCCAGTTCGCCGTCGGCCAGGTCCAGGGCGTCCATGGAGCCGACCTCGAACCGCAGGTCCGGGTATGCCTCGCGGGCCAGGTCGATCATCACCGGCGACAGGTCGACGCCGAAGACGTCGAGGCCCAGGTCCCGCAGGTGTGCCGTCACGTATCCGGGGCCGCAGCCCAGCTCGGCGACGGGCCCGCCCTCCGCGGCCCGTACGGAATCGGCGAAGGCGGCGAGGAAGGTGCGGTCCAGCGGGAGGACGCCGAGTGAGTCGCGGACGAGACCGGCATATCGGACGGCGACGCCGTCGTAGGCGTCCGCTGTGGCACGGAGGAAGGGGGAGGAGAGAGAGGAGGAGAGGTCGGTCATGGGGGGCGAGCCTAGACCTCGCGCCCCGGTCCGTCGGGTGCGGGGTGGCAGCTCCCCAACGCCAGGTGGAGCGGCTCCCATTCGGCATGCCCGTATCGCCACCAGGCCGGCCCTGACGGGCCGTGGGTCTGTAATCGCTCCAGCGTGGTGGCCAGGATCGGTATGGCATCACTGCGGTCGTAGTGCCAGTAGGCACGGCTCAGGCGGCGCACTGCTTCCATCCTCTGCCGAAGACCTCTGGGGCCGACGCCCGTGAACACAAGAGCCACCGGCGGATGTCCCCGGTGTTCTTCCTGCCCGGAAATGCCCCATCGGGTCTGCCACATGGGAATGTCCCGGCCGTCGGTGTCCTGCACCTTGCGACGGAAGAACCGCCGGTACTTGTCGAATTTCGCGGCTATCACGGCTGTGGTCTCGGTGCCGCAGTCGACCTCCACCAGCAGCAGTGGCAGTCCGGCCTCAGGAGCCTGGAGAACCGCGTCGGCACGTGGACTGCCCGCGCCGGCCTTGCTCCACGGCCCGCTCACGGGAAGGCCGACCTCGGTCGCCCATGAAGAGAGAGAACCGAAAGCGACGATCGTCTCGTTCACCGCCATCGCATGCGCCGCACCATGGCGGGCGGCACCGCGGGCGATGCCGCCCATCTCCTCCATGCTCCTGCCGAGGGAGGAGGCCGCGGACTCAAGGCCCAACGGCGTCAACCCCCATAGCTTGTGGCCATGGGACGTGTTGCCTTCCGAGAGCGTCAGGCCGTGCCTCTGGAGGTCCAGTGCGGCATTCCGATGCGACTTGTTGCTTTTCGCCTCCGGGCGCGTCAAGCGTCGGATCTGATCTGCGGTGGCGACTTTGAGTACGCCCAGGACACACAGCACATCCTGTCGCAGACCGGCGCTCGAGCCGTACGGATATAACCGTCGCTTCCCACTCACGTGAACATCCAGAACATCCAGAACATCCAGGAACGTTGCGGGAGAGGCCCCGCTCTCGCGCGACTCGCGGGGGATAGGTAGTCAGCGCGAGAGCGGGGGGTATGGGTGTGGGCGTGAATCTCGCGTTCGCAGGGCTACCCGATGATCACGGCGTCCTGGGACTTCTCCTCGAAATCGCTGAGATCCCTGCCCCGGACTCTGGGCAGAGCGAACACCAGAAGGAGACATCCTCCGAACAGAGCGGTCTGAAGGACGAGGGTTTGCTGTGCCGCCCGGGCGAAGTCGGCGTGCAGCGACCGTTGTGCCGCCTCCTGCATGATCTTCTGCACCTTGGAAGCGTTGGAAGAGTTCGGCTGGTGCGGCTGCCGGCAACTGGCCGGGAGGGCGTTCGGGTCAGCCGCGCCCGCCCGGTCGTGGAAGCAGGTCCGGTACGCGTCGACGATGCGCTCAGAGGTGTTGCGGTCGATGTGTACGGCTGCCAGTTCCGTACGGATCCGGGGCAGTTGGTCGGCCGTGACGGAGTTGGCCTGAGAGCCGAGCAGCCCGAAGAAGAACGCGCCCACGATGGCCACCCCTATGGAGCTGCCGACCTGTTGCGCTGTCGTCAGCGTGCCGGACGCCGAACCCGCTTCCGCGACAGGGATCTTGGCCAGGATCAGGTTGACCAGCGGCGTGACGGTGAGCCCGAATCCCAGACCCGCGACGACCAGCGGGGCCAGCATGTGCTGGGTGTGCAGGTCGCTGCCCCACCGGTGCACGACCCAGGCGAGTCCGAGGGTGCCGAGGATGAGGACGGTCAGGCCGATCTGCAGGATCAGCCGCCCCAGCTTGGGCGCGAGGGCGATGGAAGCGCCGGATCCGAGTCCCGCGCCCAGCGCGTAGGGGACGAGCGCGACGCCGGCCTCCAGTGCCGTGTAGGAGAGCCCCGACTGCAGATAGACGCTGAAGATGAGGAAGAACGGCAGGAACGCCCCGTAGAAGATGACGATCAGCAAGAGGCCGCTGGTGAATCCCCGGCTGCGGAACAGGCTCATGCGGATGAGAGGCGTACGCCCGGTCCGGGCCCGGCGCCACTCGTACGCGCCGAAGAGGAGCAACACCACCGCGCCCGCCGCCATCATGGCGAAGAGGTAGCCGGGCCAGCCCAGTTCGCGGCCTTGCACCATGGGAAAGACGAGCAGCGCGAGTCCTGTGGTCACCAGCACGACGCCCGGCAGGTCAAGCCGCCCGGCGTCCTCGGCACGCGATTCGGGGATGAACCACGCTGCCAGCGCGATGGCGATGATGCCCACGGGGATGTTGACCAGGAAGATGGGCCGCCATGCCCAGCCGAACAGGTCCGCCTGGATGAGCAGTCCGCCCACGAGAGGGCCGGTGATGGCGGCCAGCCCGATCACGCCGCCCAGGACCCCGAGCGCCATCCCCCGTCGCTCCGGGGGAAACGTGACCTGGATGACGGAGTACACCTGGGGATACATCAGCGCCGCCGACAGCCCCTGGACCACTCTCGCCGCGATGAGCATGTCGGCGCTGCCGGCGGTCCCGCACAGGAGGGAGGCGACGGTGAAGCCCGCCATGCCGATGATGAACATGCGCTTGCGTCCGACACGGTCGCCCAACTTGCCGCCGGTCACCAGCAGTACGGCGAATGCCAGCGTGTAGCCCGCCAGGACCCACTGGACCTGGGTGTAGCTGGCGTCCAGTCCCTTCTGGATGGACGCGACGGCGACGTTCACGATGCTCACGTCCACGAGTTGCATGAACGCCGCGGCTAAGACGATCAGCAGGACGAGCCAGGGGTGACGGGGCCCCGGCGCTCTCGCCGCCACCTGCTGCTTCAGCTTCTCATCGACCTCGAGCACGACCCCTCCGAGTGACCGCAGTGCATCTGGCGCATGGCAACCTACCAAAGTTAGGCTTCACCTATCAACGTTAGGCTCTATCTACTGTTGTTAGTGATGGGAGATGGTCCGTGGCAAGTGGGATCAACCAGGGACAGACGGGGCGGCGAGGGGAGTACGGCTTCGACGCCCCCTACGTACTGCTCGGCCTGAGCGGTGGAGCCGTGGCGTCGGTGGCGCTGGGGATCGTGACGGCCTCGGCGGCCGAAGGGGCGGTGGCCTGGCTGCTGTTCGCGTTGGCGGCGGTATTGCTCGCCGCCGCCGTCCTGTACGTGCACGCCACGCGCCGCGGGAAGTTCCGGGTGTGGGAAGAGCTTCTGGACGAGCTGGGCCTGCAGGGGAACGAGCGGCTTCTGGATCTCGGGTGCGGGCGCGGTGCCGTCTTACTGGCGGCGGCCCGGCGCTTACCGCAGGGGCGGGCCGTGGGTGTCGACCTGTGGCGGAGCGTCGACCAGTCGGGCAACGCCCAGAACACCACTCTGCGCAACGCGCGGGCCGAGGGTGTCGGAGAGCGGGTCGATCTGCACACGGGTGACCTGCGGCATCTGCCGTTCGGCGACGGCGAGTTCGACGTCGTGCTGTCGAGTCTGGCCATCCACAACATCAAGGACGCGGAGGAGCGGCGTCAGGCCGTCGCCGAAGCGGTACGCGTGCTTCGCCCCGGAGGACGACTGGTGCTCGCCGACATCGGCAGCTCCCCAGTCCTGTACGAACGCGCCCTGGGCACGCTGCCGGTCACCGAGGCCGGCATCCGCCCGGCGGGCTGGCGCATGTGGTGGGGCGGCCCGTGGTGGGGGACCCGCGTGGTGACCGCGACGCGTGCGGCTCGCTGAGTTCTTGCGACGTGGCGCTCCCGTGCCGTCGAGGGAGGTGTGCGAAGTCCCAACCCGTCGGCACGGGAGCCCCGTTGGCTCAGGCAGCCTCCGCTTCCAGAAGCCACTGAGGGTGCAGCACCTCGCGAGCGGAGGTGAGCCGGAAGCCCGACTGGTCCAGCAGGGTTCGCCATTCCTCCAGGGAGTGCTCCCGGCCGCCGTTGTTCACCATGACCTCGATGTCCATGAGCTTGCTCCAGTCGAACCCGTTGCCCTGCTGCACGACGCCCTCCACGATCAGCAACCGCTGTTCGGGACGCGTCATCTCCGTACGGATGCGACGCAGTGTCCGGAGGACCAGGTCGGGGCTCAGGCAGTGCAAGGTGTTCTTCAGGAAGTAGGCGTCGGCGCCGGCCGGCACGTCTTCGGGGAGCCACCCGGATACGGTTCGCAGCCTTTCCTCGACCGCGGGGTCGGCCCCTTGGGGGATCTCGCCGGAGTGGGAGAGATCCATGAGGATGCCCCTCAGCCCGGGCTGTGCCGCGAGAAGGATCCGCAGGGCAGTGCCGTCGCCCCCGCCGAGGTCGGCGATCGTGGCGAAGCGGGAGAAGTCGTACGCGGCGGTGAGCGCTCGCATCACGCCTTCGGTGAGCGAGGACCACGCGCCGTGGTACGTGCGGGCGAGTTCGCCGTCCTCGGCGAGATGGGCGTACATGCTCCGGCCGTGCACCACGTCGAACGCCGGGGCGTCCTGTCCCATCACGTCCATGATGCGGCCGAACGGAGCCCACATGGGCGCCTCGCCCAGGAGCACCGTGAAGTCGCGCAGGCTCATCTGCGCGTCGGTACACAGGTGTTCGGCCGCGTCGGTGAGGGCCCAGTGGTCCTGCTCCGTCTCGCGGAACACGCCGACCGACGCCGCCGCCCTCAGGCAGCGTCGCAAGGGATCGGGGCGAACCCCGAGGCGGTCGGCGAGTGTCGCGGTGCTGAGCTCCTCCTTCGCGAGGTGATCGGCGACCCCGAGCTTCGCCAGCACATAGACCGGCTGCGCGATCCACTTGGCGGCCGCTATGCCCATCAGGCGCAGATGCGGGGGCAATTGCTCCGCGGCCGACGGAAGAGGCGGCGGAAAGGCCTGCGGAAAAGGCGGGGGAGAATCGGATGGCTTCGTCGTCATTGCGATGTCCCTTGTCGTGCGGTCACTTGGGGGCCGGCTGGTTCACCGGCGCCGGTCCTCGCCGAGCGTGACGGGAAGATGGCACGGCCCGCGCATGATCAGGTTGTGGCGCCATTCGAGGTCTTCGTACGGGACGTCCAACGCCAGGTCGGGGAACCGCGTGAGCAGGGCGGAGAGCAGTGTCCGGACTTCCAGCCGGCCCAGGGCCGCGCCGAGACAGTGGTGGGGACCGTGTCCGAAGGCGAGGTGCGGGATGTTCTGGCGGTGGATGTCGAGATCGTCGGGCGCCGCGAACTTCTCGGGGTCGCGGTTCGCCGCGGCGAGGACGACGAGGACCGGGTCACCGGTCTGCAGGCGATGTCCGCCCAGCTCGAGGGGTTCTGTGGCGAAGCGCCAGCTGCCGACCTTGATCGACCCTTCCCAGCGCAGCAGTTCTTCGACCGCACCGTCGAGGAGATCGGGGCGGGAGCGGAGTTCGGCGGCGGTGTCCGGGCGGCTGAGCAGCACGGCTATCGCGTTCGTCATGAGGTACGCGCTGCTCTCGTGCCCCGCGAAGAACAACTGGTAGACCAGCGAGAGGGTTTCCGCGGTCGTGAGGGTTCCGGCGGCCCTCGCCTCGATGAGCATGGCCAGCAAGCTCTCCGCCGGCACCTCGCCGGGGCTGTCGAGCAGGCCGTTGAAGTAGCCGGTGAGCTCGGCGATGACCTGCCCGAACCCGGCGTCTTCCTCGGCCTGGCCCTGCACCACTCTGTTCGCCAGGTCCGTCAGCAGTTCCCGGCCCGGCTCCGGCACGCCCATGAGGCGGGCGAGCACGCTGATCGTGAAGGGCACGACCAGGTCACCGGTCAGGTCGGCGTGTCCGGGCGCGGGCAGGTCGTTCAGCAGGTCATGGGCGATGGTCTCGACCTCGGGGGCCATGGCCTGGAAGCGGCGAGCCGTGAGGGCCCGCGACATCACACGTCTCATGCGGGTGTGATCGGCCCCGTCGACGGCGAGGAGGTGCTGACCGAAGAAGGACTGCTTCTCCTCTGTGTAACCAGCCATGATCGCTTTGCGCGCGTCCGGCATGGCATGACGTGCTTCGAGGCTGATGGCCGGGTGGGTGAGTGCCTCCCGGACCAGGCCGTGACCGACCACCAGCCACGCCTCGAGGCCGGGGCGCAGGGTCATGCGGTGCATGCCGCCCTGGTCCAGCAGGGCACGGTAGGCGGGGTAGGGATCGACGGTGTGCTGTTCGGCGAACGGCTGCGGTAGGGCGGTCTTGGGTGTCACAGAAACCTCCCGGAACGGGCATGGGCCGATGCGTCTGCGCAAGGTGACGCAGGGGTGGGAGACGGAAATGCCTCAATCGGCGAGTGCGAAAAAAAGAGGAGAGGGGGGTGACGGTTGCGGGGACCCGGGGATCCGTACTGCCTACGCCTGGCCGGGGGACAGGCTGGGGTGCTGGACGAAGCCGTCGAGCAGGCAGGTCAGGCCGAACGTGAAACGCTCGTCCATTCCGGGACGGGTCAGCGCATCCGCGAGCGCGTGGGCATGGGGGAACTCGTCGGGATCGAGGTCGTCGAGTTCCGCCCGCATCTCGTCGAGATACTGCCGCGGTTCCACTCCGCGTGCCACGGCGGCCGACAGCGGGGAGGTTTCCCAGAGCACGAAGCCGTGGACGAACACGAGAGTGGTGTAGAAGCCGTACGCGGCGGCCTGGTCGTCGACTCCGGCTTCCCGGAACCAGCCCAGTTGTTCGTCGAGGTGACGCAACAGGCTCGGGCCCATGACGAACTTGTTGGTCAGGATGCGGGCAGCGTCCCGGCGGCTGAGCAGGTAGCGGCGGAAACCACGCGCGAACTGGAACAGATGCGCACGCCACTCCTCCCCCTCGGCCGTCGGGACGTCTTCGGCCCACTGTTCCGGAACGAAGCCCGCGAAGAGCGCCTCGGCGAGGAGGTCGATGAGATCGAGCTTGTCCTTGACGTGCCAGTAGAGCGATGCGGCCTGGATGCCGAGTTCGTCCGCGAGCTTTCGCATGGTGAGGGAATCCAGACCCTCGCGCTCGATCACCTGAAAAGCGGCCTCGGCGACGTTCTCCAGCGTCAGGGGAGCACGGGGCGTTCGGGTGGCCGCTTTCTTGTGCGGCCGGAGTTTCCGCCCTGGCGGGAGCTGGCCGGGAGCAGGCAAGACGACCTCTCCATCCATCCGTGCCAGCATGTGGTCGCACCCTACCTGAGCCGGAGCCCGCGCGAGAAGGGAAAGCATGGGTCAGCCCAGTCTCGGCAGCACTTCGGAGTGGAACATCCGCAGGTTGCGGCTCATGACCGCCGCGCTCGGGCTGCCGTAGTCGATCTGCAGCAGCAAGGTGTCCAGGGTCAGGGCGTCGGTCAGCTCGTGAATCTTCTCGGTCACGGTGTCCGGGCCGCCGATCACCGCGGTGGAGGTGCTGCGCAGGTCTTCTTCGGTCAGCGACCGGAATGTCGTGCCGGCATTGGAGTATCCCGGGTACGCGGAGGACTGCACTCCGTCCCAGGAAGCAGCTGCTTCTCCCCAGACGTCGAGGTAGGACCCCAGCAGCGGCTCGGCCGTCGCGTACGCCTCGGCGTCGTTGTCCGCCACCATCAGCGGAATGGACAGCGCGATGCGCGGCTGCCGGCCGGGGTGGTATTCCTGATGGGTCTCGATGTACACCCGCAACATGTCCTGCATGTGCGGCAGTTCGCCCTTGCGCGGCGGTGAGGCGATGAGCAGTCCGAAACCCTTCTCCCCGATCCAGGCGAAGCTCTGGCGTGAGCGCACCGCCGCCACCCATACAGGAGGGTGCGGGTGCTGGGTGACGGCGGGAAGCGAGTGCGCGTCCTGGTAGCGGAAGAAGGGCGTGTCCTCGGACGCCTCCTTCTGGGTCCACAACCGCAGGACGGCCTCGATGGTCGCGGTGAAGCGTTCACGGCTCTCGTCCAGGGGGATGCCGAGGGCGTCGAACTCGTACGGGAGCCAGGCCCGGGCGAACCCGACGTCCAGTCGGCCGTCGCTGATCGCGTCCACCATCGCCGCGTGGGCGGCCAGTTGTATCGGGTGGTGGAAGGAGGCCTGGATGCCGCCCGTCATGAGCCGGATCCGCCGCGTCTGCGCCGCCACGGCGGTGAGGAAGGTCAGCGGGTTCGGACAGTAGCCTCCGTAGTCCTTCAGGTAGTGCTCGGTCATCTTGACGTAGTCGAAGCCGAGTTCGTCCGCGAGCCGGGATACCTCCAGTACGTCCTGGTAGTAGCGGGTCGGAGAGGTCTGTTCGGGCCGGCAGTCCGGAAGCAGTGAGATGCCGAATTTCATGGATTCTCCACATTCATAGGTTGTGTGCTCACGCCAGCGTGACCAGGAGAAAGGCGAAGTGGGCCGCGATGAGCGGCGGTAGCGCGGCGGAGGACCAGTAGAGCCAGGAGTGCGCGACACCGAGCACCAAGGCCAGAACCACGGCGTCGGCTGCGGCCCTGCGTGAGCGAAGGGGGAGGAGAGCGAGAGACGTGACCGCGCCCAGGACGACTGCGGCAAGGGCGCCCCAGCCGGCCGCGCGAGCACTGTCCACGAGCGTGGCGCGTACTGCCTCGGTCACCACGGCACTCACGGCCGCGGTCAGCCATGTCGCTCGGGTGGCACCTGGCGAGGGCCGGAACGCGGAGAGGACCGGGCCGTCGGCCAGGGGGAGCCAGATGCGCTGCGAAACCTGCACGCGCTCGAGAACGCTCACGCTCACCGTGCTCAGCAGGCCGGCCAGCGCCGCCTCCCCGACCCCGAGCAGAGCGCCGGGAGGAATCAGCGCGAGCTCGTCCGTACCCCCGAGCGAGGGCACCGACCACGTCACGAGGAGCACCACGGGCAGCGGCAGGAACAGGAGCAGCGGACGCCGCCACGGGCGGCCACCACCTTGCGGCAGGAACCTGCCGCACACGACGACGGCTGCCACGGCCGTCCCGGCACGCACGGCCCAGGGGAGGACGGTCACGACCACCTCACCCTCTTCCCGTGGTGCCGAGGGCACGTTGGTAGCGCCAGTAGTTCCAGTTGAACAGGACGTGGCCCACCACGGCGGCGGCGATGCCACCGGTGATCAGCACCGTCGCCATGGCGAGGAGGGACAGCGGCAGCTTGGCGAGCACCTGGGGCCAGCCGAACGGCAAATGGGAGAGGCAGAAGGCGGCCACGGCGAGCACGCCGAGTACCGTGCCCGCGACTGCCGGGGCCTCCAGAGCCATACGGCCGAGCACACCCCGGAAGACGACCTCTTCCAACACCGCGCCGGCCAGGAGGACTTCCAGGCCGACACGGGTCTCCCGGTCCCGCTCGCGTGCCGTCCAGCGGTTGCCCCGCGTCTCCGTCGACGCGGTGGTGCTCGGACGGACGCTCTGGGCCGCCGCGCCACGGGCGGCGAGCCCCACCGGCCGGGAGGCTCGGGCAGCGAGCCCCACCGGCCGGGCGGCATTGCCGCGGGCCGGTGCCGGGCCCGGCTGCCTCGGCACCGGCCGAGCCGCAGCAGCGCGTGCTCGTGCGACGAACGCGCGGCTGATCTTCCGGTCCGCGTACAGGGCGACCTGTCCCAGGGCGAGTCCCAGCGGAACTCCCGCGGCCAGCCCCGGCCATGAACCGTCGTGGAAGACGCCGATGCCGAACAACACCGTGCCGACGATGACGAGAAGGCCCAGGATCACCAGATAGACATGGAGAGTGGACAGCGCAGGCCAGCGGTCCTCCAGCCAGCGGCCGTGTACTCGGGTGGCCAGCGGCATCGGGGCCAGTGCCCACACCGCCAGCGCGACGACCAGATAGTGGTGCATGGCTCACGGGTAGGGGTGCGGAAGCCGGTTGGTGAAGCCGCCGTACGCGGCGAACCGGGGATGGGCACCTGGCGGGGCGCTCGGCAACGGAAGGCTCAGCGTGTCCGGGGACCAGACACGCATCACGGAGAAGCCGAGCTCACGGATGTCCACCGAGGTGAAGTCGGCACCGTAGAGCCGCTTGCCGCTCTCCCGGAAAGCACCGACCAAGGTGCGCGCCACGTCGCGTGCGGGACGGTCGTCGTCCGGGGGCAGGTCACCGGCGCGGGCGGTGGTGTGCCGCGCGAACCGCTCCTCGACCGTCTCGGCTCCCTCGGTGCCCGCGTAGTAGGCGACGTTCTGATCGAGGTCGAAAATGGCGTCCAGCCGTTCCCGCAGCGGCACTTGTGCACCCGTGCCGAGCTGGTCCTCCACCGCAGACCAGCCCGCGAGGGTCTGGACACCGACAGTCTCCAGGAGCGCCCTGTACATCGAGCGCACCAGCGAGGGGCCGCTGCCGAGGCCCACGCTCACCGCCGGGATGACCCCGGCGGGCTTGCGCAGGATGCACGCCACGTTGAAGCCCGGCAGGTCGGGGCTGGGCAGCAGGTGGAATTCCGGCTCGATACCGCCGCCGAGCCTCTGGGTGATCAGGTCCTGCAACAGAGCGGTGCGCGCATCGGGTTCGATCAGCACACTCTCCGTCGCGCTGTGCCAGTGGCCCACCGCGGCATCCACCTGGACGATTTCGTGCAGCGCGGACAGGAACGCCGGCTCCGGCGCGGTGTGGGCGGCAGTGCCGGTGGTCACCGCGGGCAGGGTCCACGGCTCCTCCGGGCCCGGCAGATGCCCGAGCAGGAAGTGATGAGCGGGTACGTAGTCGTCCCTCTCGTCGAGCAATGAGGGGACCTTCACCCACCCCGTGGGCACGGCGGGATCGAAAGCCTGGAAGGGGAACCCTTCGGCGGCCAGCTGTTCGGGCAGGAACAGCCGGAAGACATCTTGGTCGACCACGGATTCGCCCCGGGAGACCAGATCCTGGTAGGAGGCATGGACGACCGGGAACCGTCCCTCGACACAGGCGGTGAACCCCGCGTATCGCTCCAGGGTCTCGCCGAGAATCCTGATCCGCGCCTCGAACGGCACCGTGCCGTACCCGCCGATGTGGTAGGCGCCGGGCTTCGCCGCCTCACGGTCGAACCATTGGTGGACGCCCGTGAGTTCAGCCCCCTCCACGAACAGCCGGGGGTAGGAAGGCGCCTTGTTGAGGCTTCCGGAGGACGTCATGATCCCGCACAGAGCGCTCTGCATCCGGCGGTGGATCACCTCGGCCCGGGCGTCCTCATCTCCCAGGACCCGTACGGCAGTTCCGTGAAAGCCGGTCGTCTCACTCATTGACCCACGTCCTGGCGTCGAAGTACAGGTTGCTGTCGTCGCGCCCGGCCAGCGGGGAGCAGCCGCGGCAGCCGGGCAGCTGCAGTACGTCGCTCCAGGCGATTTCCATCGTGGGGACGTAGATGCCCAGGACCTTGCCCACGCTGAACGTGCTTCCGGCGGCGAGGAAGTTGACGGCTTCCAGGGCCGTGTGGCCGACGAGTGTCGTGCGCAGTGCGCTGAGCATCGCCGGCTCACCGGTCTTGACCTGGCCGGCCGCCAGTGCCTGCTTGTAGCGCTGGTAGGAGGCGCTCTCGCGTATGTTCATCGCGACGCGGGTCTCGAAGCACTCGTAGCACGCCGAGCGTCCGGGCACCACGGTCGGACCGACGAAGAGGAACGGGCCGTCGACCGCGGCGGGCAGCCAGGGGATGCCGAGTTGCTGGACGACACGGTTGATCATCTGGCTCTTGAACGGGTTCACCACCGCGTCGACGGTCAGCAGAACGGACCCGCGCAGTTCTTCCACCCGCTGTGTCAGCTCGGCCAGTTTGAGGCCGTCGTGGAGGGCCTCGGGACCGGCCTCGGCCAGCGCACGGACAACAGGGCTCTGCGGAGCCAGTACCTCGGCCTTGACGTTCCCGGCGTCCGAGACCGCTGCCGCCAGTTGATCGGCCAGGACGGGGTCGCCGAGTACGGACACCCGCTCGTACGCCGGCGCACCGTGGTCGGCGACACGGAGCGGGCCCAGTGTGTCGAGGTAGGCGTCCAGCGCACTGCGCGGTTCCCACTCCAGGGCGTCCAGCGTGGCCAAATGGTCGACGACGGCCTCGACTTCGGCCCGCGGCACCCCCAGACGAGCCGCCAGTTCCCGGTTCGACACCGAACCGTCGAGACCTTGGACGACGGACAGGAGCTTTCCGGTGCCGCGGTCATCGGTGAGGGTGAAGGAACGGTGGTTCCAGACACCGGTCCGGATTTCCACCACATCCGGGCTGTGACCGATCACGGAGTAAGACCGCTTGAGGCGGGGCTCATTGGAGTTCTTGTGTTCAGCAGGCATAAAAGGATCCTCGTTCGAGCATCCGAGGGCGTGCCTCGGATACGGCCTCAGTGAAGCGCATGTCCTACCGCGATGAGGTGGACAGCCGTGCGGAAAAGTCCGTCGAGGCCCAATGCGCTGTCCATGTCGTCGTCGTAGAAGCTGGAACTGTCGAGACTTCCCAGGCCGAGTCCGGTGGCTGCCAGGTGGATGTTCTGGCTGATGCCTCCGGCCTCATGGAAGACGAATCGCATGCCACGGGGGCCGTATTTGCGCATGGACCGCCAGGGCTGGGCGACGAGCAGGAGAAAGGCGCCGGCGCGGTGCATGTCGACGCCACCGCCCGCCATGCCCGCCGCCGTCGCGGCGGCCAGCGCGTCCGGGCCACTGTGCGCGGCGAGCGCGTCCTCATGCGGCAGATACCGGTAGACACCGGGCGCCAGATCCGGCACGGACCGTGCTCCGAGCCACACTTCCACGGGGTACAGGCCGCCACCGCTGGGCACCGTACGCAGCCGGAGCGTCGCCTGGTTACCGGACTCCAGATCGGCGTCGACCTCGGCGGTCTCGGAGTTGGCGTAGCGCAGCACGGTGGCGAGATCGTCGAGGTCGACGGGGGTGTCCGCGAAGTCACGGATGCTGCGGCGGCCGGCGACGGCATCCCCGAGGGTGGCTTCCGGTTCGCGCCCTTGCGGCAGCGCGACGCGTGGCGCCTCGGGTGCCTCCTTGCCCACCTGGGAGAGGGCAACCGCTACCGGATCGGTGAAGTAATGCGCAACGGACAGTTGCGTGTCCCGGTCGTAGCGTCGATTACGGCTGGCCAGCAGGAACTCTTCGGCGACGCGCGGAAGGGGAGCCTGCCCCAGATTGTCGAACCGTGCCTCGTGCGTCCGGAGGCCCAGCGCCCCGAAACTGGTGGCCAGACTGCGGCATTCGGTGGTGACCAGCGCCTGCCGAGCTTCGTCCAGCGCTATCGGCTGACTCTCCGTCATGACAGTGCAGATTCCTCACTTGTGGTAGCGGCACTGAGGCTGGGGCGGCCGGGCCCGTTCGGGACCGACCGCCCCAACTCATGCATGGAATTCGGTGTCCATGCTTCCTGAATTACCGGCGCGCGATGGCGGCGGTGCAGCAGGATGCGCCGGGGACCAGAACGGCCTCGGTGCGGTTGGCGTCGGAGAGCGCCACCTGCTGGGTCTGGTTCCGGTGCTCGGCGGTAACCGTGGAACGGAGCTGCATATTCTTCACCTCCCTCCTTTGTCCGACTTAGCAGCCTTGAGGGCGGGGTGCCCAACTCTCCAGGGATGACTGGCGAGTTGGATGCGCATCCCGACCTCTCGCCTCGAACGGGCGATCGACTGCGGAGATCATCTAACGTCCGCCGTTAGGGAAGGTCAACGCCTTCTCGTCTCGATGACCCATGCGACGCCGGATGGAGGGAACGCGCACCAACCAGTTGGTTTGGATCTCTCACCAGCCCGTTCCGAGGGGTCGGGTGAAGGATGCGGAACGACGGAGCAGTGATCCACGTCACGAGGGCGGTACTTGCGTCGGCACCGCGAGGCCGGAGGTGTGTCGGCAAATGCCGCTGGCCGAACGGGAGTCGGTTGTGGCAGCGTGTCGTAGCGGCAGGGCAAGATGCGCCATCTGGCTTGTTCCATGCGAGAGGGCTGCCGCCATGTAGGCGGCGCCGCCTGCGCGTTGGGCCCTGAGTGGCACGGGCCTTGTCGCTCATCGGTGTGACTACCGGTACAGGCCACGGTAGTTGGCCTCGTCCGAGCGGCAGAAACAGCCACTGAACTGCGCAAACACCCGGAGCTGGCTCAGCATGCCCGGTAGTGGGCATGGCGGGGGCGCGGAAGGCCGGTGGTGTGCGGATCCGGCCTCAGCTGCCAAATCCTAGGAAGGATCTACGGTGACCATATTCTCCTCACCTGCGGACAATCCGCTCCAGAAGTGGCGCGTGACGATGAAGGGTGCTGTCGTTGCCTCGGCCGCTCTTCTGGTCGTTGGATCGAGCGGCGGCGGCCTGGCGTTTGCCGAGAACAAGCGCGAAGCCGCCTCATGCGGCGATGTGGGCATTTCTGTGACGCTGCCCGACATGGGTGCCCAGACAATTGGAGGAACTCTCTGCACTCCCAAGGGTGGAGCGCGCACACTGCAGATTCTCCTCAGCGGAGTCACTTACGATCGAAATTATTGGACCCTGCGCTCGGCTCCGGGAAAGTCGTCCTACGTGGAGGAGGCGACTGCGAGTGGATACGCCACATTGGCACTCGACCGAATCGGGACGGGAAGCAGCGGACATCCCTCTGCCGAAAGCGTGGGGCTGAAGACCAACGTGGACGCGCTCCACGAGGTGGTCAAGTCCGTTCGGGCCGGGAAGGTCGGCGGCAGAGCCTACTCGCACGTCATCAGCGTCGGGCACTCGTTCGGGTCGAGTGTGGCCATGGCGGAGGCGGACCGGGAGGAGGACGTCGACGGGGTCATCGCCTCCGAGTTCCTGCACGCCATCGGGCCCCGGATCGGGGATTTCGGCAAGAGCCTCTATCCGGCCGCGCAGGATCCCGTGACCTCGCACTTCAACCCCCCTCAGGATTACCTGACGACACAGCCGGGAGCTCGCAGCGACCTGTTCTACAACAAGGCGGATGCCGCCCCTGAGACCCAGAAGGCGGACGAGTCCACAAAGTCGACCGAGACGTCGGCGGAAGGCCGTGATATCGCAGCCGTCCAGAGCAGTCCGGAAACCACCCGGGGAGTCAAGGTCCCGGTCCTCTTGGCTGTGGGGGAGAACGACGAACTCCTGTGCGGCGGGCAACTCAAGTGCGACAGCTCCGCGAACGTGCAGAATTTCGAAAAAGGGTTTTATGGCAGTGCCGCCGAGCTGAAAACGTTCGTGCTGCCTCACGCCGGTCACGCAATCAACCTCCACCGGAATTCCGAGCTCTGGTTCCGGGAGGCGTCGGAGTGGGTTTCCCGCGTCGCCGGCCAGAAGCATGGTGGTTGATCCAACAGCCGGGGAGTCAGGGTCAGTTGGCGGCGTCGACCGGCTGACGGCCGGCCGGATCGTGGCCCCGGCCCTGGAAGGTACGGCGGTACGCGGCGGGTGAGACGCCGATCGCGGCGGCCAGGTGCTGGCGCAGCGAGGAGGCGCTGCCGAACCCGGCCTGCTCGGCGACCCGGTCCACCGGCAGATCGCTGGACTCCAGCAGCCTGCGGGCGAGTTGGAGCCGCTGGACGGTGAGCCACTGGCCGGGGGTCTGGCCGGTCTCGGCGAGGAAGCGACGGCTGAAGGTGCGCACGCTCATGCCCGCCCGGTCGGCCAACTGGGCGAGTTTGATGGGCTGATGGAGCTGCCGGAGGGCCCACTCGCGGGCCCCGGCGGTGTCGCTGCCGGTCACCTCGGGGACGGGCCGGGCGATGTACTGGGCCTGTCCGCCGTCGCGCCATGGCGGGACGACGCACACTCGGGCGACCTGGTTGGCGATCTCGCTCCCGTGGTCGCGGCGGATCAGGTACAGGCAGAGGTCCATCCCGGCGGCGGCGCCGGCCGAGGTGAGTACGTCGTCGTCGTCCACGTAGAGCACGTCGGGATCGAGCGGGGTCCGCGGGTACAGCTCGCGGAAGCGCTCGGTGTGTCCCCAGTGCGTGGTGGCGGGCCGGCCGTCGAGCAGCCCGGCGGCGGCGAGGACGAAGGACGCCGTGCAGATCGACACCAGGCGGGCACCGGGCCGGAGCCGGTCCAGAGCGGCGGCGACCGGCTCGGGGAGCGGGTCGCTGCCGCTGATCGGGTCGTCGATGGCCGCCACGATCAGGGTGTCTGCGGTGGCGATCACGCTCGCGTCGTGCTCGACGGCGATCGAGAAGTCCTCGCTGGTGCGCACCGGCCGGCCGTCCGGGGTGCAGGTGAGCACCTCGTAGAGCCGGCCGCCGTCCGGGCTGCGGGCGAGCCCGAAGGCCTTGCCGGGGATGCCGAGCTCGAAGGGGACGACGCCGGGGAGGGCGAGGACGACGACGCGGTGCTTGGCCTGCTGCATGGCCAGATTCTCTCACTTGTTGGCAATCTGGCCACTCGTTTCGGTTGCCGGGCGGAGCCAGGCTGTTGATCGACCGCAAACGAGATGCGGTGATCGAGACGGGGAGTGGATCCGGATGACGGATAAGACGGACAAGACGGAGAAGATGACGGCCGTGGCCTTCGAGGAGCCGGGCGGGCCGGAGGTCCTGAAGGTCGTGGAACGGGAGCGGCCGGTACCCGTTCCGGGGGAGATCCTGGTCCGGGTGCACGCGGCCGGCGTCAACCCGGTGGACTGGAAGACCCGGTCGGGCAGTGTCCTGCTCGTCCCCGGCGACGGCATCGTGGGGTGGGACGTCTCGGGCGTGGTGGAGGCCGTCGGCCTCGGCGTGACGCTCTTCCGGCCGGGTGACGAGGTGTACGGCATGCCGGGCTTCCCGCGGATGGTCGGCGGCTACGCGCAGTATGTGGCCGCTCCGGCACGCCACTTCGCCCCCAAGCCGGCCGGACTCGACCATGTGCGGGCGGCGGCCCTGCCGCTCGCCGCGCTCACGGCCTGGCAGGCCCTGGTGGACATGGCGGCCCTGCGGGAGGGGCAGCGGGTCCTGGTGCACGCCGCGGCAGGTGGCGTGGGGCACCTGGCGGTGCAGATCGCCAAGGCGTACGGCGCGTACGTCATCGGCACGGCCAGCGCGGGCAAGCACGAGTTCGTGCGGGGGCTGGGCGCGGACGAGGTGATCGACTACACGGCGGTCGACTTCGCCTCGGTGGTCTCCGACGTGGATGTGGTGATCGACCCGATCGCCGGGGACTACCAGGAGCGCTCGCTGTCGGTGCTGCGGAACGGCGGCACGTTGATCACCCTCCCGAGCCAGGAGACCGAGGAGCTCGCCTCGGCCGCGGCCGCGCGTTCCGTCCGCTCGGGCTTCATGATGGTCGAGCCCGACCGGCGGGCGCTGCTGGCCATCACGGAGCTGGTCGAGACCGGCAAGCTGGCGGCGCACGTCGACGCCGTCTTCCCGCTGGCCGACGCCGCCAAGGCCCACGAGCTCGGTGAAATCGGGAGGACCACGGGGAAGTTGGTGCTCACCGTTGACTGACGTCAGCCGATCGCCGGTAGCGGCCGCGAAAGCTGACGCCATTCCGTGGATGACGATGTCGGTGGTCCTGGCCGCCCTGTTCATGGCGGTCCTCGACTCCTTCATCGTCGTGGTCGCCGGCCCCTCGATCGTGGCGGACCTGCACGCGTCCGCCGGCGACGTCCAGTGGGTTCTGGCGGGTTACCAGCTGAGTTACGCGGTCTTCATCATCACCGCTACCCGCCTGGCCGACCTGTACGGCCGCAAGCGGATCTTCCTTCTCGGAACAGCCCTGTTCACGCTGTCGTCGGTCGCCTGCGCGCTGTCGCCGAACGCGGGCAGCCTCATCGCCGCGCGTGTCGTCCAGGGCCTGGGTGCCGCCTTGATGGTTCCCCAAGTGTTCGCGTACGTCACGGTGTTGGTACCGGCGGCGAGGCGGCACAGCGTGTACGGCGTGCTCGGCATCGTCATGGGTATGGCCACCATCGGCGGACAGGTCATCGGCGGACTGCTGATCGGTGCTGGCTTGTTCGACTCCGGCTGGCGCCTGGTGTTCTGGGTGAACATTCCGATCGGAGTCGCCCTGTTCCTGCTCGCCGTGCGCTACGTGCCGAAGGCAGGCCCAGCCGCCACCCGCAAGCTGGACATGCCCGGCGTCCTGGTGCTCAGCGCGGCCCTCTTCCTCCTGGTGCTCCCGCTGATCCAGGGGCAGGACGCCGGCTGGCCGTGGTGGGTCTGGGCCTGCTTCGCGGGCAGCGCGGCCGCGTTCGGCCTGTTCGTCGCGATCGAGCGAGGCCTGGAGCGGCGGGGCGGGGAGCCGCTGGTACCGCTGACGCTGTTCAGGCAGCGCTCGTTCTCGCTCGGGATCGTGCTCGTCCTCGCCCTGTACGCGCTGATCTACTCGTACTACCTGGCCTTGTCGGTGACGATGCAGCAAGGCCTCGGCATGTCGGCGCTCGGCGCGGGCCTGGTCCAGGCGCCGGCGGCCACGGCGTTCTTCGTGTTCAGCCTGGTGGCGAGCCGGATCATCCCGAAATACGGACGACGTGTCCTCGAGGCCGGGGCGGTCCTGCTGGCGAGCGGCTATCTGGCGACCGGCCTCCTGCTGGTGTCCGGCCCGCGGATCACTCCGCTGCTCGTGATCCCCACCCTCATCCTGCAGAGCGTCGGTGGCGGGCTGGTCATCACGCAGGCGCTCAACACGGTGCTGAGCCGCGTCAGGCCGGAGTCGGCCGGTGTCGCGTCAGGGGTCCTGTCCACGGCCCAGCAGTGCGGCGGAGCGCTGGGCGTCGCCGTTGTCGGAGCGGTCTTCTTCGGCTCGTTCCATCCGGAGGCAGCCGGCAGGGTTGCCGCCGCCGGCCACGCCTTTGCCGTCGCGTCCTTCGGGGTGTTCGTCATCGCTGTCATCGCGGGCGTTGTCGTCTTCCTTCTGCCGAAGCAGCCGACGACCCAGGACTGAGCGCGCAGGACTGAGCGCGCAGGACTGAGTGCGAGGGAACGCACGCGTGCACCTGTCGTCCTACGATGGGCGCTATGACCGTAAGCCCGCACCTGGCAGATACGCATGATGTGCAAGAGCGGGACGAGGGGGAGCGGCTGGATATCGCCGCTTCGGTCCTGGCTCTGCTCGCGGACCGCACTCGCCTGGCCCTGATGCAGCGGCTCGGGCAGGGCGAGGCGGACGTGACCACCCTCACCGAGGCGTGCGGTGCCGCCCGGCCCTCCGTGAGCCAGCACCTGGCCAAGCTGCGTCTGGCCGGTCTGGTCGGTACGCGCAAGGAGGGCCGTCGCATCGTCTACTTCCTGCGCCATGGCCATCTGCGCCGTCTCGTGGACGAGGCGTTGAGCGTCGCCGACCACCAGATCGGCGCCCTGCCGCCCCACGACTGATCACAGGCACCGCGTGCTGCTGCCGGACCGTTCCCGAATCAATATGTGCATACGTATGCACTTGTTGTTTATGGTGGAGGGGTAGAGCCAAGCCGCCGATCGATCCGGGACGGGGCCCATGCTGTCCGTACTGCGCAACCGCACCTACCGTCACCTGTTCACCGCCCAGGTCGTCGCCCTGGTGGGCACCGGGCTGGCCACAGTGGCGCTGAGCCTGCTGGCGTACGACCTCGCCGGTAACAACGCTTCCGCGGTTCTGGGCACCGCGCTGGCGATCAAGATGGCCGCCTATGTCGGCATCGCCCCGTTCGTCGGTGCCGTCGCCGACCGAATACCGCGCAGGGCCCTGATGGTGGGGACGGACCTCACCCGGGCCGGTGTCGCGCTCGCCCTGCCGTTCGTCACCCAGGTCTGGCAGATCTACGTCCTGATCTTCCTGCTGCAGGCGGCGTCGGCCGCGTTCACCCCGACCTTCCAGGCCACCATCCCCGAGGTGCTGCCCGCCGAACGCGACTACACCCAGGCGCTGTCGATGTCCCGGATCGCCTACGACCTGGAGAGCCTGTTCAGCCCCGCGCTGGCCGCCGGTCTGCTGACGCTGGTCTCTTACAACTGGCTGTTCGCCGGCACCACGGCCGGCTTCCTCGCCTCCGCCGCTCTGGTCGTCTCCGTGGTTCTGCCCAAGCCCGCTCCCGCCGAGCGGACCGGCGGCGTCTACGCCAAGGCCACCTTCGGCACCCGTCTGTTCTGGGCCACTCCCCGCCTGCGGTCCCTGCTCGCCCTGGACCTCGCGGTCGCCGCCGCCGGTGCCATCGTCTTCGTCAACACCGTCGTCGTGGTCCGCGAGCACTTCCGCCAGCCTGCCGGTGCCGTCTCCCTCGCCCTGGGCGCCTACGGTGCGGGATCCATGCTCACCGCCCTGCTGCTGCCCCGCCTGCTGCGGCGGGTCGGCGACCGCGCCGTGATGCTCACCGCCGCCTACGCCCTGCCGGCGATGCTGGCCGCCGTCGCCGTGCTCACCGCCATCGCACCGGGCGCCTGGTCGTGGGCCGCGCTTCTCGCGGCCTGGGCCGCGATCGGCGCCGCCTGCTCGGCGGTCCTCACCCCCGGCGGGCGGGTGATCCGCCGCTCCGCCGCCGACGCGGACCTGCCAGCCGCCTTCGCCGCCCAGTTCTCGCTCTCCCACAGCTGCTGGCTGCTGACCTATCCCCTCGCGGGGTGGCTCGCCGCCGGTGCCGGGATGCCGATCACCGCCGTGGTCCTGGCCGTCATCGCCCTTGCCGCCACCGCCACGGCCACCGCGATCTGGCCCGCCGGCGACCCCGCCCGGCTCGACCACGTCCACGCCGACCTGCCGCCCGGCCACCCCCACCTCGCCGGTGCCCGCCCCTCCGGCGACGGCTGGCGCCACGGTCACCACTACGTGATCGACCGGCACCACCACACCTGGCCCCGCGTCGGCGGACAGGTCAGTCCCACTGCTCGTCCGTGAGGGAGCTGACCGGCTGCGGCTTGCCGATGACGGCTATGGCGATGAAGAAGTTGATCTGGCCGATCGCGATGGTCAGGGTGGCCAGCGCCTTCTCGTCGTAGTGCTTCGCCGCCTCGGCGTACAGCTCGTCGGAGACGCGCTCCTTGCCGTGCGGGGCGGGCTGGAGGGTGGCCTCCGCCAGGGCGAGGGCGGCGCGCTCGGTGTCGGTGAAGTACGGGGCGTCCTGCCAGGAGGAGACGGCGGTGATGCGCTCCTCGGACTCCCCGGCCTTGCGCAGGAAGCCGGTGTTCAGGACCGTCAGGTAGGTGTTGCCGGCGATCTGCCCGGCGCGCAGGTGGACGAGATTGATCGTGGTGCGCGGCACCGAGTGGTTGCCCGTGGCCCGGAAGAGTGCGGCGCTGATGTCGTTCAACTCGGGCACGAACTCGGCCGGGTTGGGCATCCGGGAGATGGATGTCTTCGTCATGGCTGCTCTCTTTCGCTTCGGCCTGGTCGGCGTCTTCACAGCACTGACGGATCGGCGCACGCGGATGTGACAGGAATGGGCCGGTGATCAGGTCGGTGTGTCGTCCCGGCGCCCGGGTCACCCGCGGGAAGTGGGGGCAAGTGCCGCAGATGGTCGTCGGGTTCCAGGTCGCGGCCCTGCTGAAAAGCGGTGGCGAAGGCGTCCTCGCCCAGGGCCCCGGTCGCGCGCGCGGTGACGCGGTCGACGTCGCCGCGTTCGGCCCGGGGAAGCGGTGCGCCGACCGACTCCCGGACGGCGGCGGCTGTGCCGAGCAGCCGGGCGGCGTGGCCGGGCCGCCTCGCGAGCGCCTGCGCGCCGGCCAGCCCTTCGAGCGCGAGCGCGACCGCCCGGGGGTCGCCTGTTCTGCGTGCCGCGGTCAGACCCTCTAGGTGCAGCGCCTGCGCCTGGAGGGCATCGCCGTGCTGCTCGGCGACGAAGCCGAGCTCCGAGAGGATCAGGGCCGTTCCGGAATCCACTCCCAGCCTGCGGTTCCAGTCCAGCCAAGGACGCAGATGCGCTTCGGCGGCGTCGAGGTCGCCCTGCCTGCGGGCCCCGAGGGCGAGCCCGGTCGCGGCGAACTGTTCGGCAGGTCTGTGGGATTGCTCGGCGGCCAGTCGCCGGGCCCGCTCGTGGAGCTCGGCGGCGGACGTGTACGCGCCGGTGAGCAGCGCGATCCTGCCCAGCCTGGACAGCCGGAACGAGACATCCGTCCAGAGCTGGAGTTCCTCCGCGATGCGCACGCCGTCGCGATGCAGGCGAACGGCCTCGTCGTAGTCACCGGCGATCTCGGCCAGCACACCCAGCTGTTCGGCGGCCTGCAGTTGGCCCCACCGGTCGCCGAGCTCGGCGAAGCGGGCCGCACTGTCGACGGCGTGCCGCCTGAGGTCGGCGAGGTCGCCCCGGTACATGGCCTGGGTGGCGCGGGTGCTCTGCGTCGCGGCCATGCCCCAGCGGTCGTCGCGGGCGCGGAACTCGACCAGCAGGCCGGCGGTTCGGTCATTCTCGGGCGAGCCGCCGAAGCCGCAACGGGCGAGGGCCAGGAACCACCGGGCCCTGGCGTCGGCGTCGTCGACCGGCTGCTCCGGTTGTGTGCCGTCGCCCGCCAGCAGCGCGAACGCGGCCTGCCTCGCCAGCGCGCTGCTCCGGGCGGAATCGGAGCCCCGGCCGGAGGCCGGCCCGTCGTCGCCGAGGTGGCCGGAGCCCAGCGCCAGGTCGAACGAGCGCCGGGCCTCGCCGAGGCGGCCACGCAGGAACCAGTACCAGGCCAGCGCGTTGACCTGGCGCACCGCCAGGTCGACATCGCCATCGGCTGCGGCGTCGGCGAGTGCGCAGCGCAGGTTGGCGCTGTCGCTGTCGAGCCGCCGCAGCCACCGGCGCTGGTCGGGGCCGTACAGCCATGGCTCCGCCCGTTCGGCCAGTTCGGTGTAGTGGGCCCGGTGGCGCCGACGGGTCGGCCGCAACTCGCCTGCTTCGTCGAGCCGTTCGAGGCTGTAGGCGGCCACCGACTCCAGCATCCGGTACCGGGGGCCGTCCTCGCCGTCCAGCACGGTGACCAGCGAGCGGTCCACCAGGCGGGTGACCACGTCGAGGACAGCGTCGGCGGGTACGTCCGGTCCGGCGCAGACCTCCTCGGCGGCGTCCAGGGTGCATCCGCCGGCGAAGACGGCCAGCCGGCGCAGAACGGCGCGTTCGGGGCCGGTCAGCAGCCCCCAGCTCCAGTCGATCACCGCGCGCAGGGTCCGCTGCCGGGCGGGCGCGTCCCGGCGCCCCGCGTTCAGCAGGCGGAAGCGGTCGCTCAGGCGCTCGGCGAGCTCGTGGACGCCCAGGGCCCGTACCCGGGCGGCGGCGAGCTCCAGTGCCAGCGGGATCCCGTCGAGGCGTTCGCAGACGAGTGCCACGGCGTCGGCGTTGGCGGGGCCGAGGGCGAATCCCGGAGAGGCCGCTGCTGCCCGCGCGGCGAAGAGCCGCACGGCGTCGGACTCGCGCAGCGGCTCGACCGCGTGCAGTGTCTCGCCGGAGATCGCCAGTGGCTCCCGGCTGGTGGCCAGGATGCGCAGGCCGGGTGCGTGGCGCAGCAGTTGCCCGGCCAGTGCGGCGACCGGCTGGATCAGGTGCTCGCAGTTGTCCAGGACGAGCAGCAGGCGCCGTGGGCCGAGCGCGTGGGCGAGCCGGTCCGCCGCCCGCGCGGCGGGCAGGCCGTCGGCGGCGTGATCGCGGATGCCCAGCGCGGTGGCCACCGCCGAGGTCACCCCGCCGGTGCCGTCGCCGGTACCGCCGGTCTCGGCGGTCTCGGCGGGCTCGGCGGCGAGTTCGACCAGCCGGACCCCGTCGGGGAAGGCGTCGGCCGCCGACGCGGCGGCTTCCAGGGCGAGCCGGGTCTTGCCGACGCCGCCCGGCCCGGTGAGGGTGACCAGCCGGCCCGATTCGAGCAGGGCGCGGACCCGGGCGACGTCCTGGCGCCGCCCGACCAGCTCGGTCGACGTGGCCGGGAGGCTGGTGCGGGGCGGAGCGGTGGCGGCGGCCGGGGGCGGGGCCGAGGGTGCCGGGGCGGGCGCCAGCGCCGGGTCCTGCCGAAGTATCGCCCGGTGAAGGGCGACCAGCTCGGGGCCGGGGTCGAGCCCCAGTTCCTCGGCCAGATGCTCCGTCAACTCGCGGTAGCTGTCCAGCGCCTCCGCCTGTCGGCCGGAGCGGTAGAGCGACCGCATGTGCACGGCCCGCAGCCGGTCGCGCAGCGGGTGCTGCCGTACGAGGTCGCCCAACTCGTCGGCGAGCGAGTGGTGTTCGCCGAGTTCCAGACGTATCCCGGCCAGTTCCTCCAACGCGGTCAGCCGCTGTTCGTCCAGCCTGGTGCCGGCCGCCCGGGCGAAGGCGTCGTCGCGGAACTCGGTGAAGGCCGGCCCACGCCAAAGCGCCAGGGCGTCCGACAGCAACGGCACCCGGCCGCGCGGGTCCTCGGTCCGGCGTGCCTGCGCCGTCAGCGCGGCGAACCGGCCGGAGTCCACCGCGTCATCCGGCACCTGCAGCAGGTAGCCGGCCGGCCGGTGGACGACCAGCCCCCGGCCCCCGGGCTCGGCCAGCTCCAGCGTCCGGCGCAGCTGCGAGACCTTGGTCTGAAGCGTGTTGGCCGCGTTTTTGGGGACCGCCTCGCCCCACAGGTCGTCGACCAGGCGGTCCGTCGGGACCGGCTGCCCGTGGTGCGCCAGCAGATCGGCCAGCAGGGCGCGGACCTTCGGCTCGCGGACGGTGACCAAGGCCCCCTCGTCGGTACGAACCTGCAGCGGACCCAGCACTTCGAAACGCATGACGTCACGTTAGTGCCGCCCGGAGACGGCCATCGTGCGTGCCCGTGCGTGGACCGTCAGCCGATCGTGCGCGGCCCTCGGCAGAGTCATCCCCGTGAACGAGAACGGCCCCACCGAACGAAAGAGGAAGCCCGCCATGTCGAACCCGACCGACCCGACCGACCTGACCACCATCGTCTCCGGCGAGATCCGGCTCGCCGCGCGCCCGGTCGGCGAGCCCACCGCGGACGCCTTCGAGCTGGTCCGCACCGAACTGCCGGAGCCGGCCGAGGGCGAGATCGTCGTCCGCAACACCTGGATGTCGGTGGACCCGTACATGCGCGGCCGGATGGACGACGTGCCGTCGTACCTCCCGCCGTTCCGGCTCGGCGCCGCGCTGGAGGGCAGTGCGGTCGGCGTAGTGGTCGCCTCGCGGTCCGGCACCGTGCCGGTCGGCGCGACCGTTTCCCACTGGCTGGGCTGGCGTGAGTACGCCGTACTGGACGCCGCCGCCGCGACCGTCGTCGACACCGGCCTCGCCCCGGCGCAGGCGTACCTGGGTGTGCTGGGCACCACCGGTCTGAGCGCCTACGCGGCGCTGACCGTGACCGCCCCGGTGCGCGAGGGCGACGTGGTGTTCGTCTCCGCCGCGGCCGGCGCCGTGGGCAGCGTCGCGGGTCAGCTGGCCCGCAAGCTCGGGGCGTCCCGGGTGATCGGCTCGGCCGGTGGTCCGGAGAAGGCGAAGAAGCTGGTGACGGACTTCGGGTACGACGCCGCCATCGACTACCGCGCGGGCTCGCTGGACGAGCAACTGGCCGAGGCCGCGCCGGACGGCGTCGACGTGTACCTCGACAGCGTCGGCGGCGACCACCTGCAGGCGGCGATCGGCGCGATGCGCAGCGGCGGCCGGATCGCGCTGGTCGGCGCGATCAGCGGCTACAACGCCACCGCACCGGCCCCCGGCCCCGGCAACCTGTTCGTGGCGGTCTCCAAGGAGCTGACCCTGCGGGGCATGTTCGTCAGCAACCACTTCGACCTGTTCCCGGAGTGGACCGGGCGTGCTGCGGGCTGGCTCGCCGACGGCACGTTGCGCACCGAAGAGACCGTCTTCGAGGGCATCGACCAGGCCCCGGCCGCCTTCCTCGGCGTGATGCGCGGCGCCAACACCGGCAAGATGCTCGTCCGGCTGGACGGCTGACGGCCGTGGCACAGAGCGCCTTGCTGGTCCTCGCCCACCCGCGCGGCGACTCCCTCACCGCGCAGATCGCCCACCGCACCCGCGAACGTCTGGCGGCCGGCGGGTACACCGTCGACCTGCTCGACCTGTACGCCGAGGGTTTCGATCCCCGCACCGGCCCCGAGGACGAGCCGGACTGGGCGGATCGTGACAAGGAGTACTCGCCCGAGGTCCGGGCCCACATGGACCGGATCGACGCTGCCGACGCCATCATCGTGGTCTTCCCGGTCTGGTGGTTCGGGCTCCCGGCCATCCTCAAGGGCTGGATCGACCGGGTCTGGAACTACGGTTTCGCGTACGGCCGCAGCCGCCCCCGCCTGGGCACCAAGCGGATGCTCTGGCTCGGGCTGTCCAGTTACCCGCGCGAACAGTTCGCCGAGCTCGGCTGGGACGCTCTGGTCGACCGCCAGCTCCGCGTCGGAATATCCGAGTTCTGCGGCATCAAGGACGCTTCGGTGGAGTTCGTCCACGACTCCCTGAGCGCCGGCCCCCTGGGACTCGCCACAGCGGACGCCGCGCTCGCCGCGTTCCTCGGCGCACCTGTCGAACCTGTGAGGTGATCCCGCTCCGGATGGAAACACCACACTGAGACGGACAACGAAGAAGGGCCCCGCTGCAAGCAGCGGGACCCTTCGACATCGTGCCCGGTGAGGCACTGGCGGAGGATACGAGATTCGAACTCGTGAGGGGTTGCCCCCAACACGCTTTCCAAGCGTGCGCCCTAGGCCACTAGGCGAATCCTCCGCCGCAAACAATACAAGACGCGAAGGAGTGCTCGCGAACCCGTTCCGCGCGACCTAGATCACTTCGGACGGAGGGTGCTGAGCACTCCGTGCGATCCGCTACTGTGGAGGCAAGCCCCTCACGTGGCGCTATCTCACCGAACTCCCCCAGGGCCGGAAGGCAGCAAGGGTAGGTGGGCTCTGGCGGGTGCGTGAGGGGCCCTTGCGTTGTGGGGGCTTCCGAGTCTGCGGGGTTCTGTGAGCGAGGCCACTTGTCAGTGGGGCCCGATATCGTCGTAGGTGTGTCGTCCCTCGCGCTCTACCGCCGCTACCGCCCCGAGTCCTTCGCCGAGGTCATCGGGCAGGAGCATGTCACCACCCCGTTGCAGCAGGCGCTGCGGAACAACCGGGTCAATCACGCCTATCTGTTCAGCGGGCCGCGCGGCTGCGGCAAGACGACCAGTGCGCGCATCCTCGCGCGCTGTCTGAACTGCGAGCAGGGGCCGACGCCGACGCCGTGCGGGGAGTGCCAGTCGTGCCAGGACCTCGCGCGCAACGGGCGCGGGTCGATCGATGTGATCGAGATCGACGCCGCGTCGCACGGTGGTGTGGACGATGCGCGTGAGCTGAGAGAGAAGGCGTTCTTCGGCCCCGCCGCCAGCCGGTACAAGATCTACATCATCGACGAGGCGCACATGGTCACCTCGGCGGGCTTCAACGCCCTGCTGAAGGTGGTCGAGGAGCCGCCGGAGCACCTCAAGTTCATCTTCGCGACCACCGAGCCGGAGAAGGTCATCGGCACGATCCGGTCGCGTACGCACCACTATCCGTTCCGGCTCGTGCCGCCGGGCACGCTGCGCGACTACCTGGGCGAGGTGTGCGAGCGCGAGGCGATCCCGGTCGAGGAGGGTGTGCTGCCGCTGGTCGTGCGGGCGGGCGCCGGGTCCGTGCGTGACTCGATGTCCGTGATGGACCAGCTCCTCGCCGGTGCGGACGAGAAGGGTGTGACGTATGCCATGGCCACGTCGCTCCTCGGGTACACGGAGGGCTCGCTGCTCGACGGTGTCGTGGAGGCCTTTGCCTCGGGCGACGGCGCCGCGGCGTTCGAGGTCGTCGACCGGGTCATCGAGGGCGGCAACGATCCCCGCCGGTTCGTCGCGGACCTGCTGGAGCGGCTGCGCGACCTCGTGATCCTCGCCGCGGTGCCGGATGCCGCGGAGAAGGGGCTGATCGACGCCCCGGCCGATGTCGTGGAGCGCATGCAGGCCCAGGCGTCCGTGTTCGGCGCCGGCGAGCTGAGCCGTGCCGCCGACCTGGTCAACGAGGGGCTGACCGAGATGCGCGGGGCCACCTCCCCGCGGCTGCAGCTCGAGCTGATCTGTGCGCGGGTGCTGCTGCCCGCGGCTTTCGACGACGAACGTTCCGTGCGGGCCCGGCTCGACAGGCTCGAGCGCGGTGGCGTGGCGGCGGGGTACGTGCCGGGGCCGCAGGGGCATGCCCCTGCGGCGACCCCCGGTCTCTCCGGCCCGGCCGCCGCGCGTGCGGCGGTCACCGGTGCACAGGCCCCGGCCCCGGCCCCGGCGCCAGTGCCTTCACCGGCTCCGGCCGTGCCCGCTCCCGCGCCGCAGCCTGCCCAGCCCGCGGCCACGTCCGGCGCGTGGCCTTCGGCGGCCGCCCCCGACCAGGGCGCCGCTCCGGCGCAGCCTCCGGCCGCGCCGCCCGCTCCCGCGCCGCAGCCCTCGCCGCCCGCGGCCGCGCCCGGTGCGTGGCCCTCTGCGGCTGCCCCCGGTCAGGGTGCCGCTCCTGCCCCGCAGCCCGGCGCATGGCCTTCGGCCGCCGCCCCCGGCCAGGGTGCGCCGCCCGCCGGTGCGTGGCCCTCCGCCGCCGCCCCCGGTCAGGGCGCCGCGCCGCAGGCCGGTGCGTGGCCGTCCGCCGCCACCCCCGCGCAGGCGCCCGCCCCCGCCCCGCAAGCACAGCCGCAGGCGACACCGCAGGTCCGCGGCGGCGACGCGACTCAGGCGCGGCAGATGTGGCCGCAGATCCTGGACGCGGTCAAGAACCGGCGCCGCTTCACCTGGATCCTGCTCAGCCAGAACGCCCAGGTCACCGGCTTCGACGGCACCACCCTCCAGGTCGGCTTCTCCAACCCCGGTGCGCGCGACAGCTTCGCCAACAGCGGCAGCGAGGACGTCCTGCGCCAGGCGCTGAGCGACGCACTCGGCGTGCAGTGGAAGGTCGAGCTGGTCGTCGACACCAGCGGCGGTGCCCCCGCGCCGGGCGGCTTCGCCGCCGCCCCGGCCGCCCCGGCGTACCGTCCGCCGGTGCCGCAGGCCGCTCCGCCCGCACCCGCCCCGCAAGCACAGCAGCAGGCGCCCGCCGCCCAGGCGGCACCCGCGCCGCAGCCCGCGCCCGCGTACCGCGAGCCCGAGCCTCCGCCCCCGCCGCCGGTCGCCCCCGAGGACGACGTGCCCGCCGAGGACGACCCGGATCTCGTCGACACCGCCCTGAGCGGCCACGACCTGATCGTCCGCGAGCTGGGCGCCACGGTCATCGAAGAGATCACCAACGAGTAGTGCGCCGGCGGGCGGAGTCCTGCGCTCCTGCCCGCCCCCGCAAGCGCTTCTGCGCTTCTTTCACCGGCATGGGGCGCACTGCCCGGGGACCACGTAGGCTCGGGCTGACCGACCCGTTGTCGCCGACAGCACAGGAGCGAACCCGTGATTTCCGGTGGTGGGCAGCCCAACATGCAGCAGCTGCTGCAGCAGGCCCAGAAGATGCAGCAGGAACTCGCCGCGGCCCAGGAGGAGCTGGCGCGCACCCCGGTCGAGGGCTCGGCGGGCGGTGGCCTGGTGAAGGCCACGGTCACCGGTGCCGGTGAGCTCCAGGCCCTGGTCATCGACCCCAAGGCCGTGGACCCGGAGGACACCGAGACCCTCGCGGACCTCGTCGTGGCCGCCGTGCGCGACGCCAACGCGACCGCCCAGCAGCTCCAGCAGCAGAAGCTCGGCCCGCTGGCCCAGGGCCTGGGTGGCGGCGGCAGCGGCATCCCCGGCCTGCCGTTCTGACGTAACCAGGCGTAACCCGTAACAAGCCGACAACCGCAGAAGGAGAACCCGATCCGTGTATGAAGGCGTGGTCCAGGACCTCATCGACGAGCTGGGCAGGCTGCCCGGCGTCGGTCCCAAGAGCGCCCAGCGGATCGCCTTCCACGTCCTCCAGTCGGAGCCGGCCGACGTCCGCCGGCTCGCGCACGCGCTGCTCGAGGTCAAGGCGAAGGTCCGGTTCTGTGCCCTCTGCGGCAATGTGGCGCAGGAGGAGCGGTGCCGGGTCTGCCAGGACCCGCGCCGCGACCCCGCGGTGATCTGCGTCGTGGAGGAGTCCAAGGACGTCGTCGCGATCGAGCGGACGCGGGAGTTCCGGGGCCGCTACCACGTGCTCGGCGGGGCGATCAGCCCCATCGAGGGCGTCGGTCCGGACGACCTGCGGATCCGCGAGCTGCTGGCCCGGCTCGCGGACGGCTCGGTCACCGAGCTGATCCTGGCCACGGACCCGAACCTCGAGGGCGAGGCCACGGCCACCTACCTGGCGCGCATGGTGAAGCACATGGGACTCAAAGTAACCAGGCTGGCCAGTGGGCTGCCTGTGGGCGGAGACTTGGAATACGCCGACGAGGTCACGCTCGGGCGTGCCTTCGAAGGGAGACGACTCCTCGATGTCTGACGCAACGCTTCATGACGCCAAGCGCGATCCGGACGATTTCGCCGTTTCGGTCGCCGACTCGATCGAGAGCTTCATCGTCGCCGTCGCCGAGGTGTCCCGTGGTGACGAGCCCGACAGCGCCGTTCCCTTCCTGCTGCTGGAGGTCTCCCAGCTCCTGCTGACCGGCGGTCGGCTGGGCGCACACGAGGACTTCGTGCCGGACGAGCGGTACGAGCCGGACGTCGGCCCCGAGCCGGACGTCGACGAGCTGCGCGAGCGGTTCGCCACGATGCTGGACCCGGTCGACGTCTACTCCGAGGTCTTCGACCCGTACGTGCCGCGCAGCGCGCCCGTCGCCTGCCGGATCTCCGACGACCTCGCCGACGTCATCACCGACCTGCGGCACGGCATGGCGCACTACCGCGACGGCCGGGTCAGCGAGGCCCTGTGGTGGTGGCAGTTCTCCTACCTGACGAACTGGGGCCCCACCGCCTCCGCCGCCCTGCGCGCGCTCCAGTCGCTGGTCGCGCACGTCCGCCTGGACCAGCCGCTGGACGAGCTGGACGGCCTCGACACGGACGCCGTCACGCCGGAGGACCAACTCGCCGAGGAGGCCGGGAAGGTCATGGCAGCGGAGATCGGCGGCCCGATGGGACTGCGGTCGGTCTGAGGCTCGTCCTCCTAGAGTGGCGCGCATGAACGATCTTTCCTCGCCGCACATCCAGGTCGACGGGCACACCGTCGACGCCGACCCGATGTTCCTGGCGATGATGGGCGGTTACGGCCATATGACCGCCATGCAGATCAGGGACGGCCGCGTGCGCGGTCTCGACCTCCACCTGGCTCGACTGGACGCGGCCACGCGGGAGTTGTTCGGCGAAGACGAGGGCATGGACGGAGCGCTCGTCCGCGACCGCATACGGCAGGCCCTGGACGGCGCGGGCGTCCGCGACGCGTCGCTGCGCGTGTACGTGTACGCACCGGCGCCGGACAACCGCCCGGTGCCGATGGTCGTCGTACGGCCCCCCGTCCCTGAGCCGGACACCGCGCAGGCCCTGCGCAGCGTCCGCTACGTGCGGCCCTTCGCGCACCTCAAGCACGTGGGCGTGTTCGGGCAGAGCCACTACCTGCGGCGCGTACAGGCCGAGGGGTTCGACGAGGCGCTGCTCGTGGACGCCGACGGCATGGTGGTCGAGGGCGCCATCACCAACGTCGGCTTCGTCGAAGGCGGCACGGTGGTCTGGCCCGAGGCCCCCGTCCTGCCCGGCATCACGATGCTGCTGCTCCGGCGGGAGTTGGAGCGGGCGGGAGTGCCGTGGCAGGAGCGGCCGGTACGGCTCGACGACGTGACGCGCTTCGACGGCGCGTTCGTCTCCAACTCCCTGGGCATCGCGCCGATCGCGCGCATCGACGAGACGCCGCTGCCGCAGGGGGCGGAGCTGCTGGGGGTGTTGGAGCGGCTGTACGCGGACGCTCAGTGGGATGCCGTCTGACCCCGTAGCCCGTCGAGGACGATCCGCAGGTTGCGTTCCCATTGCCGGTCGTCCGCCTGCAAGTTGAGGGTGCGGTCGACCGTCGCCACGGCGGCGAGCAGGAACGGTATGTCCTGCCATGCGACGTCGGCCCGCATGGCACCGGCGGCCTGGGCCCGTTCGACCAGTCTGCGGATGCGCTCCCGGAGCGCGGCCACCGGCTGGTCGACGGCGAGGCCGCACTGGCCTCCCAACGCCTCGCTGATACCGCAGCTTTCGGTACGCAACCGCACATAGGCGGCGGCGAATTCACGGAAACCGCCCCAGGGGTCGGGATCCTCCAAGGCTCGATCGGCCGCCTCGGCGATCTCGTCGAGCACCTCCCTGAGCACGGCCTCCAGCAGCGCCTCGCGCGAGGAGATGCGCCGGTAGAAGGTGCCCACGCCCACGCCGGCCCGCCGTGCGATCTCATGCGCGGACGCCGCCCCGACGCCCACCTCCGCCACGGCGGCCCGGGCCGCCGTGACCAGGCGCTCGACGTTGCGCCGCGCATCCGCCCGGGGTCGTCGCCCCGAGGCGTCGGCCAGGAGCTGGTCGACTGCATCTCCGTTCGTGGAACTCGTGGAACTCGTGGAACTCATGGAACCGACCCTAGCAATAAGTGGACAAGATCTGTCCGGTTGGCCTAGGGTCCCGGACATCAGCCAACCGGACAGCTGCTGTCCGGTTACGGTCGACAAGGGGCGGGACACATGGACACGAACACGAAGAAGATCCGCGTAGGCATCATCGGCGCGAACCCCGACCGCGGCTGGGCGGTCCGGGCGCACGTACCGGCACTGTCGACCCTGCCGGACTACACCCTCACGGCGGTGGCCACCAGCCGCGAGGAGAGCGCCCGGGCAGCCGCCCAACGCTTCGGCGCCCAGCACGCGTTCACCGATCCGCGGCAGCTCGCCGAGCACCCCGACGTGGACCTGGTGGTCGTCACCGTCAAGGTGCCGGCCCACGCCGAGCTGGTCGGGGCGGCGCTGGCCGCCGGCAAGCACGTGTACTGCGAGTGGCCGCTGGCCCGGACCACCGGCGAAGCCGCGGCGCTGGCGAAGGCGGCCGACGCGGCCGGCGTCCACCACGCGCTCGGTCTCCAGGCTCGCTACGCCCCCGCCGTCGCCCACGCCCGCGAGCTGATCGCCGACGGGTACGTGGGGGACGTCGTCTCCGCGACGGTGTACGCCGCGCGCGGCAAGGGAGTTGGGGGCCGGATACCCGGCTGGGCGTCCTACACCCTCGACCGGGACAACGGCGCGGGCATGCTCGAGGTGGCCGGTGGCCACACCCTCGACGCGCTCCAGCACCTCCTCGGCGACATCGCCGACGTGTCGGCCGGTCTGTCCGTCCGGCACCCCGACTACGTCATCGCCGAAACCGGCGCGAAGTTCGAGGCGACCAGCCCCGACCACCTCGTCCTCCACGCGACGCTCGCCGACACCGGCGCACCGGTGTCGGCCCACATCCACGACGCCAAGGTCACCAACCCCCGTACGAGGATCGAGATTTCCGGTACGCGAGGCGACCTGGTCATCCTCTCCGGAGGCGCGGGCGACCAGCCCGCCGAGCTCGGCCCGGCGGGCATCCAGATCGACGACCTGCGCCTCCTCGGCGCGCAGTCTCCGGGCGGCGCCTTCCGCGAGCTCCCCCTACCCGTGAACGAGTCCGGCCTCGCCCCCGCCGCCGAGGGCTTCAACGTGGCCGGGCTGTACGCCGGTCTGGCGTCGGACCTGCGTACCGGCTCCCGCACCGTCCCCGACTTCGCCACGGGCGTGCGGCTGCACCGGCTCCTGGACGTGATCAGGCGGTCCGCGGAGACGGGCGTCCGCCGGCCCCTGAGCGCCTGATAGTGTGCGGGCGACCGTGAAGCCGAACCAGGAGGTGAGACCCGTGAACGCTGTATCCGTATGGGTGCTCCCCTCTCCGCCACGGTCGGGCGATTGACATAGGTGTCGCCGGGAGCGCCTCGACAACAAGGCACTCCCGAGAGGCAATTCCTATGAATTCTGTGCATTTCACTGCGGAGACATCGGCGAACGGTATCCGCGAACGCGACTTCACCGTGGGTGAGGTCCCCGGCGTGCTCTGGTCGCCGGCTTCCGGCGCCGAGCGCGCGCCCCTGGTACTGATGGGCCACGGCGGCGGTACGCACAAGAAGTGGCCCGGAATGGTGGGCCGGGCCCAACGCCTCGTGCACGACGGCGGTTTCCACGTCGTCGTCATCGACGCACCCGGTCACGGCGACCGGCCGCGCACGGCGTACGACGAGCAGGAGGTCGCCGCACTGCGGCAGGCGCAGCAGGCGCGCGAACCGCTCGGCCCGATCGTCGTCCGGTACAACGCCGAACTGGCGGAGCGCGCCGTGCCGGAGTGGCAGGCGGCCCTGGACGCGCTCCAGCAGTTGCCGGAGATCGGTGCCGAAGGGCCGGTCGGTTACTTCGGCCTGAACCTGGGCACCGCGATCGGCGTGCCGTTGGTGGCGGCCGAACCCAGGATCACCGCCGCGGTCTTCGGCCAGCACTGGCCCGATCGCCTGGCCGAGACGGCACGGCAGATCACCATCCCGGTCGAGTTCGCGCTCCAGTGGGACGACGAGCACATCCCGCGCGAATCCGGTCTCGCGTTGTTCGACGCCTTCGCCTCGAAGGAGAAGACGTTGCACGCGAATGCGGGCAGGCATATGGACCTGCCCAGGTTCGAGGCCGACAGCGCGGTCAGGTTCTTCGTCCGGCATCTGAGGTAGACGCCGCTGGACGCGTGCCGTCGGGACGGAAAGCCCCGACGGCACGCACGTGCTGTCACCGGTGTCAGGGCCGCAGCAGTCCGTCGAACTGCTCCCAGCCCGACCACGGGCCGCCGATGGCTGTCTGCCAGCGGTGATACGGGGAGCCGCTGCTGGTGACGCCGAAGAGTTCGACGCGGCCGTCGGCGTTGGTCTCGGCCGCGACCTGGGTGAGCTGGCCGTCCAGCTGTTCCCACCCGGCCCATGGGCCGCCGATCCCGGCCTGCGCGCGGTGGAAGATCTGGTTGGCGCTGTTCGTGCCGAAGATCTCCAGTCGGCCGTTGGCGTTGCGGGCGGCGGCGATCGAGGTCAGGGTGCTGCCCATCGGCTCCCAGGGCGACCACAGTCCGCCCAGGACGGTCTGCCACTTGTGGGACACCCCGCCGTTGCTGTCGACGCCGAAGATCTCGATGCGGCCGTCGGCGTTGGTCTCTGCGGCGATCTGGGTGGCCAGGCCGTCCAGCTGTTCCCAGGGCGACCACAGTCCGCCGAGGACGGTCTGCCACTTGTGGAACACCCTGCCATCGCTGTTCGTGCCGAAGATCTCCAGTCGGCCGTCCGCGTTGCGGGCGGCGGCGATCGAGGTCAGGGAGCCGTCCAACTGCTCCCAGTCCGACCAGGGCTTGCCCGCGGTGAAGGTCTGCCAGCGGTGGTAGACGTACCCGGCGCCGTTGACGCCGAACAGCTCCATGCGCCCGTCGGCGTTGGTCTCGGCGGCCACGGCGCGCAGTCCGCCGTCGAACTGGTACCACTGCGACCAGTCGGCCCCGGGGCGGCCCTGGAAGCGGTGGAAGACCGCGTCCCCGCTGTTGGTACCGAAGAGTTCCAGGCGGCCGTCGTAATTGCGGGCGGCGGCTATGGAGGAACCGAAGGCGACGGTACGGGTCTTGTTCCCTGCGGCCGCGGGGCCCGGCGCGGCGCCCACGACCGCCAGGGCCGTGACGATCGCCACCACGGTGCCGACCAGCCGGCCGAGGCGTCTGTGCCGCCTTCTCGAACTCCCCTGTGTTCTCAGCATTTTCATCGACTCGACTGTCCTTTCCTGCTAAGGAACGGTGCCATGCCGGTGTGAAACGCTGAGCACGCTACAGCCGCCCCTGTGCCCCCGCACAGGCCCGTGCACCCCACGGGGTTCTTTCCGGCCGGTCCGGGGCTCGAAGCGCATGGACGACCCGAAGCTCGAAGTTCCCTCGGCCCAGGGGCGGAGGTGTTCAACTCTGCAGGTGGGGCACTGGTGTTGCGACCTTGAGCTTCGAGACTCGATGTCCGAGCGCTCTTTTCAAGGAATGGGTGGAGGGTCTTTTCCCGCCCACCCACCCGCCTTGGCCGTTCCTCCAAGTCTCGTACATCACAACCGATATGACTATTCGCGATCAGGTTGCGACGGCCCGTACTGGCCCTTTAGCGTCCGGAACAGCAAACGACCCCGGCGGTGCTAGAACACCAAACCGGGGTCTGACCTACAAGATCGAAGTGAGTCGATCCGTGGCTGACGCCAAGGCTACCGCCGTCCTGCCTGCTCCCGCAGCTCATCCCATGGCCAACCCGGGTTTCGGCAAGCGCCGTGCGCCTGACGAGCTGCCGCGTACCGCACACGATTTCGGGCACCTCCCCCGGCGCGAGGCATCCATCGCCGCCTTCGTCGACCGGCTGCCGGAAGGCGCCGCGATGGACGCGAAGACGCTGGCTGCTGTGCTGCCGGACTACGGCCAGGCAGCCTGCCGCACCGCCCTCAACAACCTTGTCGCCGCAGGCCACTTGCGCCGTACCCGGGTGAACGTGATCAACGAGGACGGCGCCCGGTGGGTGACCCGTACGTACTTCTCCCGTACCGCCCGCGACGAGGAGTGGTGGCAGCGCTTCGAGCGCGGCGACCAGCCCGTACCCGAGCCCGACCCGCAGCCCTCGCTCGCCCATCGGACCCTCGCCTCGCTGGGCTGCACCGACCCCCGCCTGACCCTGTCGGCCGCCGACTGCAAGGCCCTGGAGCCGCTGGCCAGGCAATGGCTGGAACGCGACGCCAGCGCCGAGCGCATGCGCGCGACGCTCACGGCGGGACTGCCGCCGCAGGTGCACAGCCCAGCAGCGTTCGTACGCAGCCGACTTGAGGACAAGATGCCGCCCGTGCGCGAATCGGAGATCGTCGTCCAGCGGCTCATCGAGTGCTACCGCTGTGAACGGCCTGGCAGTTCGGCGGCCATGCCCAGGGGATTCTGCAAGCGATGCGAACAAGAGCTGTCACTCTCGGACACGTTCCGCCCAGGACCGCCTTCGCCCGACGAGAACGTGATCCGTCGCTGCGAGGAGCTGCGGCGAGCGGCAGGATTGCCTCTGAAGCACGGCTAGTTGAGGGAGCCGAGGAGGTGAAACCATGACACCCAGTGATCCCCGCCTGTTCCAGATGAGCGTCGAAGAGTTCGAGCAGATTGCCCGCACCGCACCGGAGACCGTGTGGCTGGAATTCATCAACGGAAAGCTTGAGGTCAAGCCGGTGCTGGATGGGGATCACGGAGCGATTGTCATGTGGCTCATCAAGCAGTGCATGCAGCAACGTTCAGAGCTCGCGCTGTATCCGTATCAAGGGCTGAAGGTCGAAAGCCACTGCAAGGGCCGGGCCCGTCCGGATGGAGCGCTCGTACCCGAGGAGCACTTTGTCGGGCAAGGGGAGTGGGCTGAGCCCGATGGCGTCCTGATGGCTGTGGAGGTGACCTCGCACGACAACGGCATCGACCGCCGCGACCGCAAGGACAAGCGTGACGGCTATGCTGCTGTCGCCATCCCGGTGTATCTCCTCGTCGATCGTGACGAGTGCATGGTCACCGTCTACAGCGAGCCCCGGAACGGCAAGTACCTGAGCCGCGCCTCGCACCCGTACGGAGAAACGGTCAAGATCCCCGACCCGGTCGGCATCACCCTGGAAACAGAGCGGCTGAAGAACTACGTCCACTGATCACGGGCGCGGCTCGTTTGCGGTGACTCAGCCGAGCAGTAGTTCGCGGGTACGAGCGAGCAGGTCGTACTGTCGGCGCAGGCCGTTGCCCGAGAGGTTGATGACGAACGTGCTTGCACCCGCTTGAACGTATTGGTCAAGCCGTTCGGCCAGCTTCTCGGGAGGTCCGCTGACCACCAGGCGGGTCGCCTGCTGCTCGGACAGCCCCTGTTCACCGGTCAGCGAGCGCAGAAAACGAACCAGGCGCCGGTGACCCTGGCGGCTCTCCTCGGGATCGGTGCTCAGCGCGGCGAACACCGTGGTGCCGACCTCGGGTGTCTGCGTGCCCGCTTCGGCTGCCATCGCCGCCAGTTCGGCAGCCCGCTCGCCCAGTTGTGCGGGTTCGAGCAGCGAGGCAAGCCATCCGACGCCGTGGTCGAGGACGCGCCGCAACGCGCGGTCGGACATGCCGCCCACCCACACCGGTGGCGCGGGAACGGCGGGTTCGAGCGTCATGACCGGCTCACCCGGCACGGTCAGCAATGTCGTCGGCCGGCCCGCGAACAGATCGGGCAACGCTCGCAGCATCACCTCGGTCCGGCGGCCCCGCCCGGAGAACGGAACCCCGCCCACCAGCCAGTCCTCCGGGTGTACGCCCGCGCCGATCCCGAGGACCACGCGGTTGCCGGAGAGGTACTGCAACGACGACAACTGCTTTGCCGCCCACGCCTGTTCCCGCAGTGCCAGCTGCATGACCCCGAAGCCGATCCGCACGCGCTCGGTGACCGCGGCGGCCGCGCTCAGCGCGACCACGCTCTCCAGGAACGGGGTGCGCGCACACAGGCGGTCGCCTGCCCACACCATGTCCAGCCCGACCTGCTCGATATGCCGGGCCAACAAGGGGATCTCCCTCATGCCCTCATCGCCACGCTCGACGTAGGTCGGAAGACTGACACCAATATTCACCGGCATGTCGATCCTTTCCCGAGGGGGTTGGTGAGGTCGACCTTGCCCGCTCAACCGGGGTTGAGCTCAACTGGCCCTATGGACGATCTGACTTCGATCCGGCGAGTCGCCGACCATTTCGATCTGCCCATCTCGACGCTGCACTACTGGGAGCGCCGCGGACTCATCGCGCCCCACCGACGCTTCGGCCATCGCTACTACAGCGCCGATCAGATCTACCGGATCGCGCTGATCCGTCTGTGGCGAACCACCGGACAGATGTCCCTCAACGAGATCGCCGCGGTCCTTTCCGGGCAGGCGAAAATCCCCGACTGGCGCGACACCGTCACCGCTCGAATCTCCGCCATCGAAGCCCAGATGACCCAGCTGGACACTGCACGCAGCTACCTGCGCGACCTGCTCGCATGCCCCAACGACGATGTGCATGAGCTCTGCGAAGGTTTCCGCGCCCAGGTCGCCCTCCCGGCGAAGGACCACCAGTGACACGCCGCTCATAAAGACGGCAACGCAGGTGCCGGAACGGGGCACGTTTCGAGCGCTTGGCGCATCGCCTCCGGCCCGATGTACGGAGCGGTGCGTGTCGGAGGCGTGTGCCAGTACAGCGGCCACGTGTTGCCCGTGAGGGCGGGGATGCCGACGTACGCGATTGCGTACGGACCCGTCAACTGCTGTACGTCAGCGGGCCATTGGTGCTCGCGCACGACGCCAGGGCGGAACAGGAAGTACACCGGCCGGAATCCGGTCAGCTCGCACACGACCGGCCCGGCGTCGGGCCCCGCGACCGTGGCCAGACACTCGGCCACCGCCGCGCCGCGTACCCCGTGCAGACGCAGCGCGTCGAAGTACACGCCGCAGCGCCAGAGATGGTGGCCGGACCGGGGGATCCAGTCGGAGCGGTACGGGGGGTTGTCGTCTCTCACGATGCACACGATGCGCGGGTGTTGTGGGGTGCGGGAAGCGACCGGGGTCGTACTCTCCGCTCGGGTACGACCCGGGTAGATCCACGCCGTGGAGGGATTTCCGGCTTTACGCCGAACGCGATGTGTGAGCCTGCATACGCTGACCGATGGGTGTGAGGCGCGACTGTCGGGGAAAGCCGGGGAGGGGAACATATGTCCGGTGGCAGGCAATCCAGGTCGGCGACGATGCGGATGTTCGGTGGTGTGTTGCAGGGCTGGCGCAGGATCGCGGGTATCAGCCGTGAGCAACTGGCGGATGCCTCGGGGTATTCGGTAGACACGGTGTCCTCGGTGGAGCAGGGGAGACGGAAGCCGTCGGTCAAGTTGATCGACATCGCCGAGGAGTTGTGTGGTGCGTGCGGGATGCTGCGGGAGGCAGCCAAGCATATTGGTGGCGTCAAATACCCCAATTGGTTCGAGGAGTTCGCCCGATACGAGGCTGAGTGCGCTGCGCTTGGCATCTATGAGACTCACGTGTTGCCAGGCCTTTTCCAGACCGAGGACTATGCGCGGGCGGTGTTCCGGAGCGGCCGACCGCTGCTCGACGACAACGAGATCGAGAACCGGGTCGCAAATCGCCTGGAGCGCCAGCAGTTGTTGCGGCGCAACCCGCCCGCACTGATCAGTGCCGTGATTGAACAGGTCGTCCTCGAACGGTGGATCGGCGGCAGGGAGGTCATGCGTGGACAGCTACGGCATCTGCTGGAGTTGACCGAGCTGCGCAACGTCGACATCCAGGTCATGCCGACTCGGCGGGAAACCCATGCAGGGCTCGCTGGGCCCATGTGGCTGGTGGAGACCCCGGAGCAGCAGCGGCTGGTCTATTTCGAAGGGCAGAAGGGCAGCGTGTTGCTCTCCGATGCCAAGGACGTCTCGGAGCTGAACATGCGCTTCGGCGTTCTGCGCTCGCAGGCGCTCACGCCCGAGGACACGGTGAGTCTGCTGGGAAAGATGCTGGGGGAGCTGTGAACAGAGATTGCGAAATAACGGACTGGTTCAAGTCCAGCTACAGCAGTGACGAAGGCGGGGCATGCATCGAAGTCGCCTTCGCCTGGCGCAAGTCCAGCTACAGCAGTGACGAAGGCGGCGACTGTGTCGAAGTCGCCGCCTGCCTCCCCGAAGGCGTCTACGTCCGGGACTCCAAGCGCAAGGAAGGCCCGAAGCTCCAAGTCACCGTTGCCGTATGGGCGGAGTTCGTCAACTTCGCCGTTGGCTCGTGAGACGCCCGTTCATCGAGGGTGGGCGGTCCCCATATGGATAGTCAGGGGTAGGTCGGGGTGCACTCGGGGTGATCCCGGGTGCCGGGATGCGGTTGCGGCGGGCAGGATCGAGCCATGACCAACCGACCTTGGGGGCCCGGCTGGACCGCTCTTACGCGGACCGCCTTCATCACCGCACCACTGTGCATGCTGGCATACGGGGCCATCCGACTCTCTGACCCGGGTCACGGTCCGGGCCTCGCCTGGACCTCCGGCCATCTCGCCCTGATCGCTGGGGTGGTGCTCTTCGGTGCGGTTTTCTCGGGCCTGCATCGTCTGGCCGAGCCGGCCACCAGCGCGGGGCGGCTGAGCGCTGGCGCCGCGACCTTCCTCGGCCTGGCCGGCACGCTGGCCGTCGTCGCCCAGGCGACCATCGACCTCATCGTCGGCTTCCGCTCGGCCGACCGCCCGGCCATGAACCGGCTCTTCGAGCAGATCCAGAGCCACCCCGGCGTGATGCCCGCCGTCTACACCGTCGGACCGATGCTTTTCTACGTCGGCTTGATCTGGATCGTGGTCCAGCTCGCCGTCCAGCGCCGTATCAGCCCCTGGCGTCCCGTCATGGTGGTGCTCGGCACTGCCACCATGGCCGTCAGCCTCGATCTGATACCGCTCGGTGCCGTCCTTTTCTGCGCGGCCCTCTCCCCGCTGGCCCGCGCCCTTGCCGCCCCCCGGCCGGCCGGGAGCCTGACGGCTGTCGCCTAGTGGCGCAGGACGCTAGGCCCAGGGCCCGGCGAGGTCCCAGCTCACGTCATCCCGCCACAGAGTCGGGGTGTCCCAGGCATTCGGTCCGCCCTCGCTGGCGATGTAGGCGCCGTAGTAGTAGTGACGGATGAAATGGTCCGGGTAGTTGTAGGACTGGAGGGAGAGGCCCTGGCCGTTCTTACCCGCTTGCGGGCAGAACGTGGCGT
>NZ_JBTHHU010000048.1:0-11656 GCF_059089585.1 Streptomyces sp. SX-6
GTTGCGGGGTTCCGGGGGCTCCGCCCCCGGAACGGGGGCCGGGGCGGAGCCCCGGAGGAGACGGTGAGAGGGCGGGACCGGGGCACAACTCCCCCACCCCCACCCCACCACCTCAGTAGTGGTACTGCTGCCCGTCGTACCCATGGCCGTACTCGGGCTGCTGCTGCGGCGGAGTCGCGTCCGTGTCGCGTTGCTGGGGGACCCAGACGCCACCGGGCGGGGTGTCCATGTCGTACGGCTGCGGCGCGTACACCTCGCCGCCCGCCGCATAGGGCTGCGGCACCGCGCCGTACTGCTGCTGCTGTGGTTGCTGCTGCTGCCCGTACGCCTCGTACGACTCGTACGTCTGCTGGCGGTTGCCGATGTACGGATCCGAGTACGCCGCGTACTGCGCCTGCTCGTAGCCGAATTGAGCGGCGGGCACCTCGTGCTCGTGCACGCCGAAGACGCTCGTCTCGTCGACCGCGGCGTAGCCGCCCACCGCATGCTCCGCGGTCGGCTGCTCCGGCACGTTGGGCACGTTGGGCATGAGCTCGGTATCTCCGGCGGCCAGGCCGACGGCGACCGGCGCCTCGTCCTGGACGGGCGCGTGCGAGGGCGCCGGTTCGGCGGCCGCGGCGGCGCCGCGGCGACGGCGGCGCCTGCCCCCCTCCGGCTCCCGGGCAGCACCGCCGGAGGACGGGCGCCGCAGCGCCCAGCCCTCCGAGAACCCGCGCCGGAAGGAGAGCGTGACGTACACCTGCCCCACCGCAAAGGCGCACGCCCCCGCGATGATGACCGCCACCGAGGGGATGACGACCCCGGCGACCACGCCGAGGAAACCGGCGAAGGCGAGGAGCCGCCACCGCAGCCGGGCCTTGTACTGCAGCAGCACCTCGCTGAGCAGCCACAGTGCGACGACGCCGAACGCGATGTAGAGGACCGTCCAGCCCATTAGCGCCCCTCTCGTTCGGCCACCGTTCCCGGCAGGCCGTCAGGACCGCTGGTGCAGTCCCAGATTCTCGTAGATTTCCAAGGTGGCCGTGGAGTGGTTCAGGGTAATGAAATGCAGCCCGGGAATCTCCTCGGCCATCAACCGTGCACACAGGTCCGTCGCGTACTCGATCCCGATCGAGCGTACAGCTGCCGGATCGTCCTTCACCGCGCGGATACGCTCCGCTAGCGCGGACGGGAACGCCGCATTGCTGAGCTGTGCGAACCGTTCGATCTGGCGGACGTTGGTGACCGGCATGATCTCGGGGATGATCGGGGTGTCGCAGCCCGCCGCCGCCACGCGGTCGCGCAGCCGCAGGTAGTCCTCCGGGTAGAAGAACATCTGGGTGATCGCGAAGTCCGCGCCCGCCCGGCACTTGGCCACGAAGTGGCGGACGTCGGTGTCCCAGTCGGTGGAGCGCGGGTGCATCTCGGGGAACGCCGCCACGCCCACGCAGAAGTCGCCCGACTCCTTGATGAGCCGGACCAGTTCGACCGCGTGGTCGAGGCCCCGCGGGTGGCGCACCCACTCGCCCATCGGGTCGCCGGGCGGGTCGCCGCGCAGCGCGAGCATGTTGCGGATGCCGACGTCGGCGTACTGGCCGATGACGTTGCGCAGTTCGGCGATCGAGTGGTTGACCGCCGTGAGGTGGGCGACGGGGGTGAGCGTGGTGTCGGTCGCGATGCGTTCGGTCGCCCGCACGGTGCCCTCGCGCGACGAACCGCCGGCGCCATAGGTCACGGACACGAAGGTGGGGGCGACGGCTTCGATCCGGCGGATCGCGTTCCAGAGAGTCCGTTCGCCCCTCTCGGTCTTCGGGGCAGCAAATTCGAACGAAAACGAGCGCTCGCCGGAAGCAAGCAGGTCGCGCACTGTCCGTGCGCGATCAGTCCTGGTGGAAGCTGTGCCGAGGGCCATACCGGTCAAGTTAACCAGCGGCGTGGCGGCTGCCCAACCGGCTTCCGTGATATGCCCTTTTTTCGCCCATGGCCTTCCACACCGTGAGACGGATCAGACGTCGAAGGACCGGATCCGCTTCGCGAGCCGGGCCGTGGCGGCCCCCGGATCGTCCGCCTCGGTGATCGCGCGGACGACGACGATCCGCCGTGCGCCGGCCTCGAGCACCTGGTCGAGGTTCCCCTCGTCGATGCCGCCGATCGCGAACCACGGGCGCTCGGGCGCCAGGGAGGCGGCGTAGCGGACCAGGGACAGGCCCGGTGCGTACCGCCCGGGCTTGGTCGGGGTGGGCCAGCAGGGGCCGGTGCAGAAGTAGTCCACGCCCGCCTCCGCGACCGCGGCGTCCACCTCCGCCTCGGCATGCGTGGAGCGCCCTGTCAGCACGTCCTCGCCGAGGATCGCCCGGGCCGCGGGCACCGGCAGGTCGCCCTGGCCCAGGTGCAGCACATCGGAGCCGGCGGCGTGGGCGACGTCGGCACGGTCGTTGACCGCGAACAGCCTGCCGTGGCGGCGAGCGGCATCGGCGAAGACGGCGAGGTGCTCCAGCTCCTCCCCCGCCTCCATGCCCTTGTCGCGGAGCTGCACGATGTCCACGCCGGCGCCGAGGACGGCGTCCAGGAACTCCGGCAGGTCGCCCTGGCGCTTGCGCGCGTCGGTGCACAGGTACAGCCGGGCATCGGCAAGCCGCTCGCGCGCGGTGGCGGACATCGGTCGGGTCTCCCCCCGGGTCAGCGGTGTACGGCCCGTGGACCGGGCCGTACACCGCACGGAATCACTGCAGAACGGAATCGCTGCAGAAGGGTCGTTGCAGAAGGGCAGAAGGGCAGAGGGGTCGTTCAGACGGCGAGCGCTTGGGCGCGGCGCTTCACCTCGGTCCCGCGGTTCTCATGGAGCGCCTGGGCCGGGGTGCCGGGGAGGGTGTCATCCGGCGTGAACAGCCACTCCAGCATCTCCCCGTCACTGAAGCCGTCGTCCTTGAGAAGGGTCAGGGTCCCGGCGAGGCCCTTGACGACCTTGCCGTCCTTGATGAACTCGGCAGGCACGTGAAGCGCGTTGTTCTCGCCACGGCGCACGGCCACCAGCTGGTTCTCCTTCACCAGCTGGCGCACGCGCGTCACCTCGACGTCGAGCATCTCCGCGATGTCGGGGAGAGTGAGCCAGGCGGGGACGAGCGCTTCGATCTTTGCGTCAATCTCGGTCACAAGGACAAGCCTGCCATCCGCCACTGACAGCCGGTAGCCGGGTTGACCCGAGCGGGCTCGAGACCCTCGCCGCGATACGGATCAGAACGGATCAGAGCGCCGCGGCTTTCAGCGGGACGGACGCGTCCGCCGCCCTTTCCCGGTCGATCGCCGCACCCCGCTCGATGAGCTTGCGCCCCTGTGCCAGGTCGCGCGGGCGCCCGACCGCCAGCACCGCCACCAGGACGCCGGAGCGGAGCCAGCACACCGTCCAGGCGGCGCTCGACGGGTCGCCGCGCCAGACGATCTCGTCGGCGTCGGCGTGGTGGCCCGCGTACTGCACGAACCGGCCGAACTGCTCGGACCAGAAGTACGGCACCGGGTCGTAGACCGGCGCCTCGTCCGGGCCGTGCACGATGTTGGCGGCGACGGTCCGCGGGCCCTGCAGGGCGTTGTCCCAGTGGTGCACCAGCAGCCGCTCCCCGTACCGGGCGGAGGGGAAGGACGCGCAGTCGCCGACCGCGTAGACGTCGGGCAGCGAGGTGCGCAGCCGGTCGTCGGTGACGACGGAACGGTCCGGCGCGAGCTCGATGCCCGAGCCGGCCAGCCAGCCGGTCGCGGGGCGGGCGCCGATGCCGACGACGACCGCGTCCGCCTTCAGCCGGCGGCCGTCGGCGAGCACGACCTCGCCGGGTTCGATCGCCGCCACCGCGGCGCCGGTGAGCAGCCGGGCGCCGCTGTTGGCGTACCAGTCGACCATGTGGGCGGCGACCTCGGCCGGCATGGCGCCCGCCAGCGGCCGGTCGGCGGCCTCCACGACGGTCACGTTGCAGCCCGCCTCGCGGGCGGCGGTCGCGAACTCCGCGCCGATCCAGCCCGCTCCGACCGCCACGATGTCGCGCTGCTCGACCAGCAGCGGGCGCAGCCGCTCGGCGTCGTCCAGCGTGCGCAGCAGATGGACGCCGGGCACGCCTTCGCTGCCGGGCAGCCGGACCGGTTCCGCGCCGGTGGCGACGACCAGCAGGTCGTACGGGACGGTGCCGCGCACCGTGTCCAGTTCGTGGTCGGCGGCGCGCAGGCCGGTGACCTCGCGGCCGAGCTGGAGCTCGATGCCGAGCGAGGCGAAGTCCACCTCGAAGGCGGACCCCTCCGCCTTGCCGAGCAGCACGGCCTTCGACAACGGCGGCCTGTCGTACGGGGGGTGGGGCTCGGCGCCCAGCAGGGTGATCGCCCCTTCCCAGCCCTGTTCGCGCAGTGCGACGGCGGTCTGTACGCCGGCCATCCCGGCGCCGACGATGACGACGCGTCTCCGCGCCGCGCCCTTGGTCGCTTCCCGGCCCTCGGCGGCAGGGCCACCGGCGGTGTTCGTCTGCTCACTCACACGATCACCATAGGTCGGTGGCCGGTCTCTTTCGGAGCACCGGGTGACGAGACCTCCGACACAAAGTCACGAGGTTTGAACACTGCCGGCGGGTGCCGCCGCCTTCCGGTCGGTTCCCGGCCCGTACTAGGGTGGCGCTGCACAAGCACTCGCGGGAGCCCGGACGCACCGGGCTGAGAGGGAGGCTGGACGGCCTCCGACCGTACGAACCTGATCCGGGTCATGCCGGCGAAGGGAGGGGCTGGAAGCCCATGCATGCGGATAGTCCACCTGGTACACGTAGTCATGACGTCCTCGTCGTCGGCGGCGGAGTCATCGGGCTCGTCACGGCGTGGCGGGCGGCCCAGCGCGGTCTGGCCACAGTGCTCGCCGATCCGGCGCCGGGCGGCGGGGCCGCGCAGGTCGCGGCCGGGATGCTGGCCGCCGTCACCGAACTGCACTACGGCGAGCAGGAGCTGCTCGCCCTCAACCTGGCCTCCGCGCGGCGCTATCCGGAGTTCACGGCCGAGCTGGAGGAGGCGAGCGGCCAGGACACCGGCTACCGCGCATGCGGCACGCTCGCCGTCGCGCTCGACGCCGACGACCGGGCGCACCTGCGCGAACTGCACGCCCTCCAGCTGCGGTCGGGGCTGGATTCGCAGTGGCTGTCGGGACGCGAGTGCCGCCGGCTGGAGCCGATGCTCGCGCCCGGCGTACAGGGCGGGCTGCGTGTCGACGGGGACCACCAGACCGATCCCCGGCGGCTGGCGAAGGCGCTGCTGACGGCCTGTGAGCGGGCCGGGGTGGTCTTCCACCGCAGCCGCGCGGAGCGGGTGCTGCTGAGCGGGGACCGGGCCATCGGCGCGGAACTCGCCGACGGCAGCCGGGTCACGGCCGGCCAGACCGTGCTGGCGGCGGGCAGCGGCAGCGGCCTGCTCGCGGGGCTGCCGGAGGAGGTCCTGCCCCCGGTGCGGCCGGTCAAGGGGCAGATACTGCGCCTGCGTGTGCCGGAGCCGTACCGGCCGTTCCTCTCCCGGACCGTACGGGCCGTCGTGCGCGGCGGGCACGTCTACCTGGTGCCGCGTGAGAACGGCGAGCTGGTCCTGGGCGCGACCACGGAGGAGCTCGGCTGGGACACGACCGTCACGGCGGGCGGCGTCTACGAACTGCTGCGCGACGCGCACGAACTGGTGCCCGGCATCACCGAGCTGCCGCTGGTGGAGACCCGCGCCGGACTGCGCCCGGGCTCCCCCGACAACGCCCCGATGCTCGGCCCGTCCGCCCTGCCCGGCCTGCACCTGGCCACCGGCCACCACCGCAACGGCATCCTGCTCACCCCGCTGACCGGGGACGCGCTCGCCGAGGCGCTGACCACCGGCAGCCTGCCCGAAGAGGCCCGTCCCTTCTCCCCCCGGCGATTCACCCGCTCACCCCGCTCACTCCAGGAGCAGCCCGCATGACCGGCACCGTGCACGTTTCCGTCAACGGTGAGCGCCATGTCGTCCCCGGCGGGACGACCCTCGGCGGCCTCGTGGCCACGCTCACCACCACGCCCGGCGGCGTCGCCGCGGCCGTCAACGAAACCGTCGTCCCGCGCGGCCAGTGGCAGCTCACGCCGCTCGGCGACGGCGACCGGGTCGAGGTGCTCACCGCGGTGCAGGGAGGCTGATCACGATGGCGGACGACCTGCTCACCATTGCCGACACCGTCTTCACGTCCCGTCTGATCATGGGAACGGGCGGGGCCCCGAGCCTGGAGGTGCTGGAGCGCGCGCTGATCGCCTCGGGCACCGAGCTGACCACGGTCGCGATGCGCCGGCTGGACTCGAGCGTGCGGGGCTCGGTGCTGTCCGTGCTCGAGAAGCACGGCGTACGGGTGCTGCCGAACACGGCGGGCTGTTTCACCGCGGGCGAGGCGGTCCTGACGGCCCGGCTGGCCCGCGAGGCGCTCGGTACGGACTGGGTCAAGCTCGAGGTGATCGCCGACGAGCGCACCCTGCTGCCCGACCCCATCGAGCTGCTGGACGCCGCCGAGATCCTGGTGGACGACGGCTTCACGGTGCTGCCCTACACCAACGACGACCCCGTGCTGGCCCGCAGGCTGGAGGACATCGGCTGTGCCGCGATCATGCCGCTGGGCTCCCCCATCGGCTCCGGCCTGGGCATCCGCAACCCGCACAACTTCCAGCTGATCACGGAGCGGGCGAACGTGCCGGTGATCCTCGACGCCGGTGCGGGCACCGCCTCCGACGCGGCGCTCGCGATGGAGCTGGGGTGCTCGGCGGTGATGCTCGCCTCGGCGGTGACGCGGGCGCAGGAGCCGGTCCTGATGGCGGAGGCCATGCGGCACGCGGTCGAGGCGGGGCGGCTGGCCCACCGGGCCGGGCGCATCCCGCGCCGGCACTTCGCCGAGGCGTCGTCGCCGCTGACCGGGCTGGCGCGGCTGGACCCGGAGCGGCCGGCGTTCGGGGCGGCGTAGGTCACCGTTTCGCTGCGGTAGCTCCGTCCGGACGTACGAGCGTACGGCTCGTCGCGATGGGCTCGTAGACTCGGGGACCGTGGACACGACCCTGCCGGACCCCCTCGTCGACCAGCTGCTCGACGGCCGTTACCGCATCGAGGCGCGGGTCGCCGCGGGTGGCATGGCCACGGTCTACCGGGCCCTGGACACCCGCCTCGACCGCGTGCTCGCCGTGAAGGTGATGCACCCCACCCTCGCGTCGGACTCCGCGTTCGTCGAGCGCTTCATCCGCGAGGCCAAGTCGGCGGCGCGCCTCGACCACCCCAATGTGGTGAGCGTCTTCGACCAGGGCACGGACGGCGGATACGTCTACCTCGCCATGGAGTACGTACCGGGCTGCACCCTGCGCGACGTCCTGCGCGAGCGCGGGGCGCTGCAGCCCCGGGCGGCGCTCGACATCGCCGAGCCCGTGCTGGCGGCGCTCGGCGCGGCGCACCGCGCCGGGCTCGTGCACCGCGACATGAAGCCCGAGAACGTGCTGATCGGGGACGACGGGCGGGTCAAGGTCGCCGACTTCGGCCTGGTGCGGGCGGTGGGCACCACCACCACGACCAACACCGGCTCGGTCCTGGGGACGGTGTCCTACCTCGCCCCCGAGCAGATCGAGCAGGGCACCGTCGACACGCGCACGGATGTCTACGCGTGTGGTGTCGTCCTCTACGAGATGCTCACCGGCACCAAGCCGCACGCGGGCACCAACCCGGCGCAGGTGCTCTACCAGCACCTCCACCAGGACGTGCCGGCCCCGTCCGCCGAGGTCCCGGGCCTCGCGCCCGAGCTCGACGACGTGGTGACCACCTGCACCGCCCGCGACCCCCGGCTGCGCCCGGACGACGCGGTGGGCATGCTGGGGCTGATCCGCGAGGCGCGCGCACAGCTCTCCGACGAGCAGCTGGACGCCCGTCCGCCGAGGGCGACGGACCCGTCGGTCCCCCAGGGTTCCGAGGACCGTACGAGCGTCCTCCCGCGCCCCGCGGCGGTGCCGATGGACCGTACCGCGCGGTTCGAGCAGCCGCCCGTCGTCCCCCCGCAGGCACGGCCGCAGGCGCAGGCGACGGCCTGGGACCGGCTGCCGGGTCCGCTGCGCGGGCTGCGGCGGCGCACGGTGCTGGCGGTGGTCGCCGCCGTGCTGGCGGTGCTCGCGGGCACCGGCGTCTGGTACATCAACTCCGGCCAGTTCACCTCGGTCCCGGCCGTCCTGGACATGACGCAGGACAAGGCGGAGCAGGAGCTCGGCAAGGCCGGGCTCGGCGTGCAGACCCGGCAGGAGTTCAGCGACACCGTCGAGCGCGGCCACGTCATGGCCACCGACCCCAAGCCGGGCGAGCGCATCCGCAACACCGGCCGGGTGACGATCACCGTCTCGCGGGGCCCGCAGCGGTCCGAGGTGCCCAACGTCGTGGGCATGCCGTTCGACGAGGCGAAGAAGAAGCTCCAGGACGCGGGGCTGACGGTCGGCGACGTCGGCAAGCAGTTCAGCGACGAGACCCCGCAGGGCTCGGTGCTGTCCACCGAGCCGCGGGCGGGCACCGGCCTGCGGCCGGATTCGCCGGTCGCGCTGGTCGTCAGCAAGGGCGAGGCCCTGGACGTGCCGGACGTGAGCGGCCTCTCGCCGGCGGAGGCCACCGACCGGCTGGGCCAGCAGGGTCTCAAGCTCAAGGTCTCGGACTCCGAGGTCTACTCGGGCCAGCCCAAGGGCTCCGTCGCCGAGCAGTCGCCGGCCCGGGGAGGCAAGGTCGCCAAGGGCGACACGATCACCGTGGCGCTCTCCAAGGGCAAGGAGATGCTCGCCGTCCCGGACGTCACCGGCAAGAGCGAGGCGGACGCCAAGAAGATCCTGACGGACGCGGGCTTCGCGGTGCGCGTGGACCGGCCGTTCCTCTTCCCCCGCGACTCGGTCGACAGCCAGTCGGTCAAGGCCGGCGACAAGGCGGCCCGCGGCGACACCATCACCATCCGTCTCAAGGGCGGCCTCTGAGGAGCATGAGCACCACCTTGCGCAAGAGCAATCGCAATCCTGTCGGCGGTCACATCCCGGTGGCCGGAGGCCTGGCCAGAACCGGCCTGCCGTACGCCCGCGAGATGGGTGCCGAGGCCGTCCAGGTCTTCGTCGCCAACCCGCGCGGCTGGGCGACCCCGCCCGGCGACCCGCGCCAGGACGAGGCGTTCCGCGCGGGCTGCGCGGAGGCCTCGCTGCCGGTGTACGTCCATGCCCCGTACCTGATCAACTTCGGTTCGCACACCGGGGCGACGGTCGACCGGTCCGTGGAGTCGCTGCGGCACTCGCTGCGCCGGGGCCGGGAGATCGGGGCGCGCGGGGTCGTCGTCCACACCGGTTCGGCGACCGGCGGCCGTGCCCGCGGCGAGGCGCTGGCCCAGGTGCACGAGCGGCTGCTGCCGCTGCTGGAGGAGCTGACGCACGACGACGACCCGCAGCTGCTGCTCGAGCCGACGGCGGGTCAGGGCGCCTCGCTGTGCTCGTGGATCGCCGATCTCGGGCCGTACTTCGACGCGCTGGAGCACCATCCGCGGCTCGGCGTCTGCCTGGACACCTGCCATGTGTTCGCGGCGGGCCACGACCTGGCGGGGCACGGCGGGATGAAGCAGACCCTCGACGAGCTGGTGCAGGTCGTCGGCGAGGGGCGGCTGGGACTGATCCACGCCAACGACTCCAAGGACGTCGTCGGCGCGCACAAGGACCGGCACGAGAACATCGGTTCCGGCCACATCGGTGCCGAGCCCTTCGCGGAGCTGTTCACCCACCCCGGGACGGCGGGGGTGCCGCTGACGATCGAGACGCCGGGCGGCAAGGAGGGACACGCCGCCGACGTGGCCCGCCTGAAGGCACTGCGGGACGGCCCTTCGCCGGCCTAGGGCGTGTCCGGTGGGTCAGTGCGGGCCCCGCGGTGTCCGGTGCGGTGCATCGCAAGGCGGAGCATCTCCCTCGGACTGGGTGTCCGTGGGTGATGCGACAACGCGGCGAGGTGCCGTGCCGGGCGCCGCAGGGCCTGTGCTGACCCACCGGACACGCCCTAGAGTTCCGGCCCGTCGCCGGGCTCCTCCTGGTACGAGTAGCGCTGTTCACGCCAGGGGTCACCGAGGTTGTGGTAGCCGCGCTCCTCCCAGAAGCCGCGGCGGTCGGTGGCCATGTACTCGACGCCGCGCACCCACTTCGGCCCCTTCCAGGCGTACAGGTGCGGGACGGCCAGCCGGACGGGGAAACCGTGCTCGGCGGTGAGGAGTTCACCGTCCTTGTGGGTGGCGAAGATCGAGTGCTCGGAGGCGAAGTCGGCCAGCCGCAGATTGGCGCTGTAGCCGTATTCGGCCCACACCATCACATGGGTGACATCCGGTGCGGGCGGGGCGAGTTCGACAATGGTGCGGGCCAGCACGCCGCCCCACTCGATGCCGAGGACGCTGTACTTCGTGACGCAGTGCAGGTCGGCGTTCACCGTCGCATACGGCAGCGCCGCGAACTCCTCGTGCGTCCAGCAGTGTTTGTCACCGTCGGCGGTCGCGCCGAAAACGCGGAACTCCCAGCGTTCCGCCCGGAACTTCGGTACCGGGCCGTAGTGCGTCACCGGCCAGCCGCGCTGAATTCGCTGTCCCGGGGGCAGCAGGAGTTGTTCTCCTTTGCGGCTTTCCGGGTTATTAGGCTGACCCATGACCCCATGGTGTCAGACCCGTGGGGGTGCTGATGACCAGGGGTGGCATCATCCGGACAAATTCCACTAAGTGTGCACTTACTGGACGGTTTCGAAGGCCGGTGCAAGGATGCGCGCAACCTGCCGGACTTCCCTGGGAAGGAGCCTCTGCGATGCAGGGCGACCCCGAGATCATCGAGTTCCTCAATGAGCAGCTGACGGGCGAGCTGACCGCCATCAACCAGTACTTCCTGCATGCGAAGTTGCAGGAGCACCACGGCTGGACCAAGATCGCGTCACACACCCGCGCCGAGTCCTTCGACGAGATGAAGCACGCCGAGGTGCTGACCGACCGGATCATCTTCCTGGAGGCACTGCCCAACTACCAGCGGCTCTTCCACGTCCGGATCGGCCAGACGATCACCGAGATGTTCCAGGCCGACCGGCAGGTGGAGGTCGAGGCCATCGACCGTCTCCGGCGCGGCGTCGAGGTCATGCGGGCCAAGGGCGACATCACCTCGGCCAATATCTTCGAGTCGATCCTCGCCGACGAGGAGGACCACATCGACTACCTCGACACCCAGCTCGAGCTGATCGAGAAGCTCGGCGAGCCGCTCTATCTGGCCCAGTTCATCGAGCAGGAGAACGGCAGCAGCCGCTGACCACGCCGACTACGCGGCGGACGCGAGCACTCCGGGCTCGCCACGGTCGGCCAGTTCGCGGCGGGGGCAGGCGCCCCGGCCGAGGAGGGCCTGGATGCGGCGCACACAGCTGCCGCAGTCGGTGCCGGCCTTGCAGGCCGAGGCTATCTTGCGGGGGGTGCACGCCCCCTGGTCCGCGTGCTCACGCACCTGCTGCTCCGTGATGCCGAAGCACGAGCAGACGTACACGCGGTTCACCGCCTCACCGGCCAGAAGGAAGAAAGGTAACCCTTACCTTACCCGTCCGGGAGCGGGAATCACAACGCCGTGGGGGGGGGGGCGAGTGAGTCCTTCCCCCCCACAGGCCTTTGGCGGGGGGG
>NZ_JBTHHU010000048.1:11666-47221 GCF_059089585.1 Streptomyces sp. SX-6
AAACGAGAGCCTACGTGTCTATCCCCCCCCCCCCCCCCCCCCCCCCCCCCCCACGGCGTGCTCGGGCCGGGGTGGCCGTCACTGGTCCCGGTACATCTCCGCGACCAGGAAGGCCAGGTCCAGCGACTGGCTGCGGTTGAGCCGCGGGTCGCAGGCCGTCTCGTAGCGCTGGTGCAGGTCGTCGACGAAGATCTCGTCGCCGCCGCCCACGCACTCCGTGACGTCGTCGCCGGTCAGCTCGACGTGGATGCCGCCCGGGTGGGTGCCCAGGCCCTTGTGGACCTCGAAGAAGCCCTTGACCTCGTCCAGCACGTCGTCGAAGCGCCGGGTCTTGTGGCCCGAGGCGGCCTCGAAGGTGTTGCCGTGCATCGGGTCGCACACCCACGCCACCTGCGCACCGGACGCCGTGACCTTCTCGACCAGCTCCGGGAGCCGGTCGCGCACCTTGTCGGCGCCCATGCGGGTGATGAAGGTCAGCCGGCCCGGCTCGCGCTCCGGGTCGAGGCGGTCGATCAGCGTGAGCGCCTCCTCCGACGTGGTCGTCGGGCCCAGCTTCACGCCGAGCGGGTTGCGGATGCGCGCCGCGAACTCGATGTGCGCGCCGTCGAGCTGCCGGGTGCGCTCACCGATCCACACCATGTGGCCCGACACGTCGTACAGATTGCCCGTACGCGAGTCGACACGGGTCAGCGCGGATTCGTAGTCGAGGATGAGCGCCTCGTGCGAGGCGAAGAACTCGACGGTCTTGAACTCCTCCGGGTCCACCCCGCAGGCGTTCATGAAGTTCATCGCCCGGTCGATCTCCCGCGCCAGCGCCTCGTAGCGCTGACCGGAGGGCGAGGAGCGCACGAAGTCCTGGTTCCAGGCGTGCACCTGGCGCAGATCGGCGTAGCCGCCGGTGGTGAAGGCGCGCACCAGGTTCAGCGTGGAGGCCGAGGCGTTGTACATCCGCTTCAGGCGCTGCGGGTCCGGCGTACGGGCCTCGGAGGTGAAGGCGAAGCCGTTGACGGAGTCGCCGCGGTACGTCGGCAGGGTCACGCCGTCGCGGGTCTCGGTCGGCTTCGAACGCGGCTTGCTGTACTGACCGGCGATCCGGCCCACCTTGACCACCGGCACCGAACCGGCGTAGGTCAGCACCGCGCCCATCTGGAGCAGGGTCTTCAGCTTGTTGCGGATCTGGTCGGCGCCGACGGCGTCGAACGCCTCGGCACAGTCACCGCCCTGGAGAAGGAACGCCTCGCCACGGGCCACCGCTCCCAGACGCTCGCGCAACTGGTCGCACTCGCCGGCGAAGACGAGGGGCGGATAGGACTCGAGCTCGGCGATCACATCGCGCAGAGCCACTTGGTCCGGCCAGTCGGGCTGCTGCGCCGCGGGAAGGGAGCGCCAGGTGTTGCCACCGGCGTGGATTTCAGCGTTCACGGTCACGCCTCAACAGTACGGGGTCGCGCCGCCGGCCCAGCAGACGGCCCGAAGTATGAGACGCATTTTCCGGAATGTGGCGACAGGCCCGTCCGGCATCGGGTATGGTGCGCCGCATGTACGTGCTCATGAACCGGAACTGGTGGTGGACCGCTCTCACGGCGGCCCACTGATCGCGCGTACATCCCGATCATCGCGAAGGCCGCCCGAGGGGCGGCCTTCGGCGTCTTGCGACACAGCCGGCCGTTCCTCCCCCGCACGGAAGGAACCCGCATGTCCACCGCCTCCGCTTCCGCTCTCCTCACCCGGCTGACCGCCGGCGGCTGCCCGCCGTTCGCCCTCCTCCACCGCCGCACCCCCGGGCTCCCCGGCGACACCGTCGAGCTGCTGCTCGGCCCGGTCTCCGAGGCCCCGCTGCTCGGCGGCATCCCGCTGCCGGACGGCCCGCCCCCGGGTGGCGGGCCGGTGACGGACGCGCTGGCGCTCGTACCGTTCCGGCAGATCCGCGAGCGGGGCTTCGACGTCCCGGACGACGGGACACCGCTGCTCGTGCTGCGGCCCGAGGAGACGTACGAACTGCCGCTCGCCGAGGTGCTCGACGCGCTGCCCGCGCACGAAGTGCGGGTCGAGGGCGGTGCGTTCGACGTGGACGACGATGCGTACGCGGCCATCGTGGAGCGAGTCATCGAGGACGAGATCGGCACCGGCGAGGGTGCCAACTTCGTCATCCGGCGGACGTTCGAGGGCGAGATCCACGGCTTTGCGGCCGCCGATGCGCTCGCGCTCTTCCGGCGTCTGCTCTCCGGCGAGCGCGGTGCGTACTGGACTTACGTCGTGCACACCGGCGAGCGGACGCTGGTGGGAGCGAGCCCGGAGGTCCATGTGCGGATGTCCGGCGGGACGGTCGTGATGAACCCGATCAGCGGGACCTACCGCTACCCGGCCGAGGGCGGCCCGTCCGCCGAGGGGCTGCTCGCCTTCCTCCAGGACCGCAAGGAGATCGACGAGCTGTCCATGGTCGTGGACGAGGAGCTCAAGATGATGTGCACCGTCGGCGACCGGGGCGGCGCGGTGATCGGCCCCCGGCTGCGGGAGATGGCCCACCTCGCGCACACCGAGTACGAGCTGCGGGGGCGCTCCTCGCTGGACGTGCGCGAGGTGCTGAAGGAGACGATGTTCGCGGCCACGGTCACCGGGTCGCCGGTGCAGAACGCGTGCCGCGTCATCGGGCGGTACGAGGGCGGCGGGCGCGGCTACTACGCGGGCGCGCTCGCCCTCATCGGCCGTGACGCGCACGGTGCGCAGACCCTGGACTCGCCGATCCTGATCCGCACCGCCGACATCGACCGGCTCGGGCGGCTGCGGATCGGGGTCGGGGCGACGCTCGTACGGCACTCCGATCCGCGCGGCGAGGTCGCCGAGACGCATGCCAAGGCGGCGGGCGTGCTGGCCGCGCTCGGGGTGCGGCCGTCGCGGGTTGCGGAATCGCCTGCTCCGCCTGTGCGGCTCGCGGACGATCCGCGGGTGCGGGCCGCGCTGGACGCCCGGCGGTCGGACCTGTCCCCCTTCTGGCTGCGGATGCAGGACCCCGCCGGGTCCTCGCCACTGGACGGGCACGCCCTGGTCGTCGACGGCGAGGACACCTTCACGGCGATGCTCGCGCACATGCTGCGCACCTCGGGACTGACGGTCACCGTGCGGCGCTACGACGAGCCGGGCCTGCGGGACGCCGCGCTGGCGCACCGGGGTCCCGTGGTGCTGGGCCCCGGCCCCGGCAACCCCTCGGACCTGGCCGACCCCAAGATGCGGCTGCTGCGCGAGCTCGCGGCGGAGCTGCTGCGCACCCATGAGGGCGGGCTGCTGGGCGTGTGCCTGGGGCACGAACTGATCGCCGCGGAGCTGGGGATGGAGATCGTGCGGAAGGACGTGCCGTACCAGGGGGCGCAGGAGCGGATCGACTTCTTCGGGAGGGAGGAGACGGTGGGCTTCTACAACACGTTCACGGCGCGGTGCGACGGGGAGGTGGCGGAGGAGTTGGCGCTGCACGGGATCGAGCTGAGCCGGGACGGGGTGAGCGGGGATGTGCATGCGGTGCGGTCGCCTGCGGGGTTCGCGGGTGTGCAGTTCCACCCGGAGTCGGTGCTGACGCTGAACGGTGCGGCGATCGTCGCGGGGTTGGTGGCGGAGGTCGTCGCGGTGCGCTGACAAAATCCAGCCCGTCCGGCGATTGAGGACAACCGCGCGGAGCGCGGTTCCGGGGCCCGGGGCGGAGCCCCGGAGGAAACGGTGAAAGGGCGGGGCAGGGGCAAAAATCCCCACCCCGCACCGGTGCGGCCGGGCTCAGCCGAAGAAGACCTTCACCTCCTCGTACCGCTCCGCCGGCACCGTCTTCAACCGCTCCGTCGCGGCAGCGAGCGGCACCCGGGCGATGTCCGTCCCCCGCAGGGCGACCATGCAGCCGTACGCCCCGTCCCGCACCGCGGCGATCGCGTGCAGCCCGAAGCGCGTCGCGAGCCAGCGGTCGAACGCGCTGGGGGTGCCGCCGCGCTGGACATGGCCCAGCACCGTGGTGCGCGCCTCCTTGCCCGTGCGGCGTTCGATCTCCTTCGCCAGCCACTCCCCCACGCCCGACAGGCGGACGTGGCCGAAGGAGTCCCGCGCGGCGGAGTCCTTCAGCACCACGTCGCCGTCCTTCGGCATGGCGCCCTCCGCGACGACCACGATCGGCGCGTAGCTGGAGCGGAACCGGGAGGTGACCCACCCGCAGACCTCGTCGAGGTCGAAGCGCTGCTCGGGGATGAGGATGACGTTGGCCCCGCCGGCCAGCCCGGAGTGCAGGGCGATCCAGCCCGCGTGCCGGCCCATGACCTCCACGACGAGGACGCGCATGTGCGACTCGGCGGTGGTGTGCAGCCGGTCGATGGCCTCGGTGGCGATGCCGACGGCGGTGTCGAAGCCGAAGGTGTAGTCCGTGGCGGACAGGTCGTTGTCGATGGTCTTGGGCACGCCGACGCAGCGCACGCCGTGCTCCTCGCAGAGCCGCGCGGCAACGCCGAGCGTGTCCTCGCCGCCGATGACGATCAGGGCGTCCACCTCGCACTTGTCGAGGTTGTCCAGGATCCGGCGGACGCCGTCGCGTTCCTTGAAGGGGTTCGTGCGCGACGAACCGAGCATCGTGCCGCCCCGCGGCAGCATCCCCCGCACCGCGGGGATGTCGAGACGTACCGTCGTGCCCAGGAGCGGCCCGCGCCAGCCGTCCCTGAAGCCGGTGAATTCGTAGTCGTACTCCTGGACGCCCTTGCGGACGACCGCTCGGATGACGGCGTTGAGCCCGGGGCAGTCACCGCCACCGGTCAGTACTCCGACCCGCATGACACCCTCCCGTAAGCCAAGGACGCCGCCCGGCCGGACAGGGGTCAGGCGCCGTCGAGACCTTGCTCTATCGCGTAGCGCACGAGCTCCACGCGGTTGTGCAACTGGAGCTTGCCCAAGGTGTTCTGAACATGGTTCTGCACCGTTCGGTGGGAAATAACCAGCCGCTCGGCGATCTGCTTGTAGGAGAGTCCCTTGGCGACGAGGCGGAGCACCTCGGTCTCGCGGTCGGTCAGCCGGGGGAGCTCCGGCCGGTCGGGGGCGGGGGGCGTGTGGTCGGCGGCGAGCCTGCGGTACTCGCCCAGCACCAGTCCGGCCAGGCCGGGGGTGAAGACGGGGTCGCCGGCGGCCGTGCTGCGGACGGCGGCCAACAGCTCTTCCGTACTGGCCGACTTGACCAGATAGCCGGTCGCCCCGGACTTCACCGCCTCCAGGACGTCCTCGTGCTCGCCGCTCGCGGACAGCACGAGGACGCGCAGCGCCGGGTCGGCCGCCACCAGTTCCTTGCAGACGGCCACCCCGGGCAGGCCCGGCAGGTTGAGGTCGAGCACGAGTACCTCGGGGGACGCCGCCCTGGCGCGGCGCACCGCCTCGGGGCCGTCGCCCGCCGTGGCCACCACGTCGAATCCGGCGGCGGCCAGGTCTCGCGCGACCGCGTCCCGCCACATCGGGTGGTCGTCGACCACCATCACCTTCACACTCATCGGGGAACCCTCAGTTCGACTTCCGTGCCCTGGCCGGGCACCGAGATCAGCTCCGCGCGGCCGCCGAGGTCGCGCAGCCGGCCGCGGATCGACAGGGCGACGCCCATGCGTCCCTCCTGCTCGGCGGCGGCCAGGCGGCCCTCGGGGATGCCCGGGCCGTCGTCCCGCACGGTGACGATCACCTCGTCCGGCTCGTCCTCCAGCAGGATCCAGGCCCGCGCGCCGTCGCCGGCGTGCGCGGCGACGTTGTCCAGGGCGGCGCCCACGGCGGCCGCCAGCTCACCGGCCGCGGCGGCGTCCAGCATCACCGGCGTGCCGGGCACGGCCAGCGAGACGGTGGCGGTGGAGTACGGGCCGAGCAGGGCCCGCAGGTCACAGGGGCCGTCGGCGGAAGGCGGCGGCGCGTCCGGAGAAGGACCGCCCGCGATGAGCGTACGCAGCGCGATCTCCTGCTCGCCCGCCATCCGGCCCAGCTCGGCGGCCTCCCCGCCGAGCGCCGTGCCCCGGCGCTGGACCATGGCCAGGACCTGGAGCACCCCGTCGTGGATGTCGCGGGCGAGCCGCTCGCGTTCCCGGGTGGCCGCCTCGATCCGCAGGGCCTTGGCGAGCGTGCGCTCGCTGATCCGCGTCACCTCGACGACATAGCCGATGGCGATGCTGGCGACCCACACCAGCAGCAGGTCGCGGACGGGCAGTTCCTCGCGCTCGGCGACATTGGCGGCGACCACCAGCGTCGCGGCGACCGTCGCCCAGCGCCAGCCGCCCTTGAGCGCGCACCCGAGCGCCGCGCCCGCCGTCCAGACCGCGGGCAGGGTGTGGGTGCCGTCCGCGATGCGGGCGTCGGTGTCCAGTACGCCGGTGAGCAGGATCCCGGCGAGCGCCATGGCGAGGTCCGCCAGCGGGAAGTGCCAGGTACAGCGTTCGGCGGAGGAGAACCGGCGCCAGGTCAGCAGCGTCCACAGAGTGAGTACGCCCATATAGAGCGAGGCGCCCAGCGGGTGGGCGTAGCGCTGGTGGTCGGGGACGTACAGCACGAGCGCATAGCCGAGGGCCACCAGCCGGTAGCCGGTGAGCGCACGCCACAGAGGCAGCTCCACCGACATGCGGAGCCGGCTCGTATCCGGCGCGGTCACTGTTCCTTGCGGTGCCGCAGCGTGAAGCGCTTCTTCTCCTCGTCCTCGAGACCGGCGGCCTTCGAGGCCTCCTTCTCGTCCTTCTCCTCCTGCGCCTTGCGCTTCGCCTCCTCGGCGATCTGGCGCTTGGCGGCCGTGGCGTAGACGTCCACGTACTCCTGGCCGGAGAGCTTCATGATCTCGTACATCACCTCGTCGGTGACCGAGCGGAGGATGAAGCGGTCGCCGTCCATGCCGTGATAGCGGCTGAAGTCCAGCGGCTTGCCGATGCGGATACCCGGGCGCATCAGCTTGGGCATCACCTTGCCCGGCGGCTGGATCTTCTCCGTGTCGATCATCGCGACCGGGATCACGGGCGCACCGGTGGCCAGCGCCACGCGGGCCAGGCCGCCCGGCTTGCCGCGGTAGAGGCGGCCGTCGGGCGAGCGGGTGCCCTCGGGGTAGATGCCGAACAGCTCGCCGCGCTCCAGCACCTCGATGCCGCTCTGGATCGCCGCTTCACCGGCGCCGCGGGCACCCGAGCGGTCAACGGGGAGCTGCCCGACACCCTTGAAGAAGGCGGCCGTCAGCTTCCCCTTGACTCCGGGGGAGGTGAAGTACTCCTGCTTCGCGATGAACGTGACCTTGCGGTCGAGGATTGCCGGGAGGAAGAACGAGTCCGAGAAGGACAGGTGGTTGCTCGCCAGGATCGCGGGACCCTCGGCCGGAATGTTCTCCAGGCCCTCCACCCACGGCCGGAAGGCAAGCTTCAGCGACCCGCCGATGGACAGCTTCATAGCGCCGTAGAACAACCGAGAACCTCCTGTAGTGACGAGGAGACCTTAACCTGCCTACCCGGCGTGCGACGCTCCGCGTACGCTGAGGGACAGACCCTTGTCTCGTTGTCCCGTTTCATCGATCGGAGATCCCGGTGCCGCTTCTCCCCGGTGCCGAGCCGTTCCGCCATGACGGCGGAGAGGTCGGCGTCCTTGTGTGCCACGGCTTCACCGGTTCCCCGCAGTCCGTCCGGCCCTGGGCCAATTATCTCGCGGAGCGCGGTCTCACCGTCTCGTTGCCCCTGCTGCCCGGTCACGGCACGCGCTGGCAGGACATGCAGATCACCGGCTGGCAGGACTGGTACGCGGAGGTCGACCGCGAGCTGTGGTCCCTGCGGGAGCGCTGCGCCGAGGTGTTCGTGTGCGGCCTGTCGATGGGCGGCGCGCTCGCGCTGCGGCTGGCGGCCAAGCACGGCGAGGCCGTCGCCGGCGTCGCGGTGGTCAACCCCGCGAACAAGGTGCACGGGATCGGGGCGAAGGCGCTGCCCGTGCTGCGCCACCTGATCCCTTCCTCCAAGGGCATCTCCAGCGACATCGCCATGGAGGGCATGACGGAGACCGGGTACGACCGGGTGCCGCTGCACGCGGCGCACTCGTTCCGCCGCTTCCTCCAGCTGCTGGACGGTGAACTGCCGCAGGTGACACAGCCGTTGCTGCTGATGCACAGCCCGCAGGACCATGTGGTGCCGCCCGCCGACTCGGCGCGCATCCTGGCCCGCGTCTCCTCCATGGACGTCACGGAGCGGCTGCTGGAGCGCAGCCACCACGTGGCGACCCTGGACCACGACGCCGAGGCGATCTTCGACGACACCTGGGCGTTCATCGGCCGGCTCTCCCGGCACGGGGCGGCGCCCCGTGGCTGAACGCGACGCCGGGCACGACCGCGACCGCGACGAGAGCGGGGAGCCGCTCGACGAGGACGCGGCGTGGGCGGAACTGGTCGCGGCCTACGGCGAGCAGCCCGACCCGGAGAAGGGCCGCTGGCCCGCGACCGGTGACGACACCGCGGCGGACGCCCCGCAGGCACCGGAGGCTCCGCAGGCTCCGGAGAAGTCGGCGCCGCCCGCCGAGCGGCCGGGGAGTTTCGTCGTCTTCGCCCCGGGCGTCGGCCCCCGCGACTGGACCACCGCCGAGCCCCCGGCGGACAAGGCGGATAGGGCGGATAAGGCGAACAAGGGCGACGACGATGACGAGGGCCACTTCGTCCCCCCGGAGCCGCCGCCGCTCCCGACCGGTGACGTCACCTCGCGCTTCGCGTGGCTGGCGGTGCTGGGCGGCCCCCTGCTGCTCCTGGTGACGGTCCTGCTCCAGCAGGAACTGACGTGGTGGATCACCACCCTGGGCATCGGCGGCTTCCTCGGCGGCTTCGCGACGCTCGTCCTGCGGATGCGGGACGGGGACGAGGAGGACGACGACGATCCGGGCCGCGGCGCGGTCGTCTGACCGCACGCCACCCCGCGCAACACGAGCCCGTCCGGGACCTTCCCGGGCGGGCTCGGTCATGTCCGGCGTCAGACGCCCGCCCCCGCAGGAGGAATCCGACGCCTCGGCGATGGAACGGTCCCGTGACGACGCCCGCCCGTGGCTGTTCGGCATCGCGACCAATCTGATCCGGCGCCACCGCCGTTCCGAGGCCCGCCGGTTCAAGGCGCTCGCCGCCGTCCCGGCGCCCGTCGAGCACGACGACGGCCCGGCGGAACGGGCCGGCGCCGAGGGCGTTCGCCGGGACCTGGCCGCCGCGCTGGCCCGGCTCCCGCCCCGGCACCGGGACGTGCTCCTGCTGGTGGCCTGGGGCGACCTCGGTTACGAGGAGGGACGAAGCCCCACCGGGGCCCAGGGGGCGGAGCCCCCGGTGGGGTGCAGGGGCGGAGCCCCGCCCGCCGCGGGGTGGCGCAGGGGCGGCAGCCCCTGCGGAAACGGAGAAAGGGCGGGGCGGGGAGGAAACCCCCCTCACCCACCCACCGGCACCCGCACCACCGCCAGCACCGGAAGGTGATCCGTGGCCGCCCGCAGGTCGGACTCGGCAACCCCCGGCAGCCCCATCGGCACCCCGCACCCCAGCACCTCCACGCCCTCCGTCGCGAAGACCGCGTCGATGCGCTGGAGGGGATCACCGAGGCGCGTGGTGTGCTCGCGGCCCCACGGCGCGGTGGCCCAGCCGTCCTGGAGGGCACCGGCGAGCAGGCCGAACGTCCGGCCGTCGGGGCGGTCGTTGAAGTCGCCGCCCACGACGGCGTGCGGGACCCCGAGAGAGGCGGCCTTGTCCAGCAGCAACTGCCCCTGGGCGTACCGCTCCTGCTGGTTGACGCTCAAGTGGCAGCAGACGACGCCCAGTCGGGCCCCGCCGAAGCGGAACACGGCGGTCGCCAGACCGCGCTGGTGCAGTCCGGCGGTGCGGGGCAGCAGTACGTCCTCCGCGCGCTCGACGTGGGCGCGCAGCGAGGAGAGGATCATCGGGCCCGAGGCGGTGGCGCCGCCCGTGACGTACACGAGCTCCGACATCCGCGCGAGCCGGGCCGCCGCCTTGCGCCACCGGAAGAAGCGGGGCGCCTCCTGGACGCAGACGACGTCGGGGGCACAGGCCCGTATGACCCGGGCGAGTGCGGGCACGTCGTCACGCAGGGAACGGACGTTGTAGCTGAGCACGCGGACGACGGCCGAGCCGTCGGCCTCGGTGCGGGACGCGGGGAGGTCGGTCAGCGCGGTGGGGTTCACGGGACGATCCTTCCCGATCCCCGCCGCGCCGACCACGGCTTTTCCCTCGGGCCCTCAGCCCTGGCGCGCGAGGTCCGCGGCGCCGACCAGCCCGGCCTTGCCGCCCAGCTGCGCGGCGAGCACCTGCGCGTGCGGACGCCACTCGCCGCCGACCAGCCAGCGGCGGAAGGACTTGCGGATCGGGTCCAGGACGAGGTCGCCCTCGTCCGAGAGGCCGCCGCCGACGATGAACGCCGACGGGTCGAAGAGCGAGGCCAGGTCGGCCAGGCCCGCGCCGACCCAGCGGGCCAGCTCTCGGAAGGAGTCGACGGCCACCGGGTCGCCCTGCCGGGCGGCCTCGCTGATGTGCTTGCCCTCGATGCCCTCGACGGTGCCGTCGCCCAGGCCGAGGAGGATCTCCGCGTTCTCGGGGGTGGCGTTGGCGCGCTGCTTCGCGTAGCGGACGAGCGCCCGGCCGGAGGCGTACTGCTCCCAGCAGCCCTGGCTGCCGCAGCCGCACAGCAGGCCGTCGGGGACGACCCGGATGTGGCCGAACTCGGCGGCGACGCCGAAGCGTCCGCGGCGCAGCTTGTTGCCGATGATGATGCCGCCGCCGAGGCCGGTGCCCAGGGTGATGCAGATGACGTCGTCGTGGCCCTGGCCGGCGCCGAAGCGGTACTCGCCCCAGGCGGCGGCGTTGGCGTCGTTCTCGACGACGACCGGGAGGCCCACGCGCTGCTCGACCTTGTCCTTGAGCGCCTCGTGCCGCCAGTTGATGTTCGGTGCGAACAGGACGGTGGCCCGCTTGTCGTCCACATAGCCCGCGGCGCCGATGCCGACGGCCTCGACATCGTGGTCGGCACTGACGGTGCGCACCGCGTCGGCGATGGCGTCGATGACGCCTTCGGAGGTGTCCGGGGTCGGCACCTTGCATGTCGCGAGGATCGAACCCTCTTCGTCGACCACGCCGGCCGCGATCTTCGTGCCGCCGATGTCCACGCCGATGGTGAGTCCCATGTGTCCCTCAGTTGTTTAGCCCGAACCCCGCCGCGACAACCGTACCGGAGACGGGGATCAGTCGAGATCGATGCGTTCTGTCCCGGTGCTCTCGCCGCCCTCGCCGCCGTCGTCGCCCTCCTGCGATGCCCCGGGGCGCCCCGGGGCATCGCCCCGGGTCCAGCGCTCCTCCGCGCCGCGCACGGCGGCGCGGTAGGCGGCGAGCAGCTCGGTACCGGCCGAGGCGAGGTGGTCGAAGACCTCGGGGTTGCGCTCGACGACGGGCTCCATGGCGGCCTTCGCCCGGTCGACGATCTGCTGGACCGCGCCCTGTGCCGTCGCACCCGCGAACGGCAGCCCGAGGTCCGCGACCTTGTCCGCGACGGCGTCGACCAGCTTGCGGAGCTCCTCGGCGGCGCTGCCGGGCTGCGGCCCGTACTGCTCGCGCCGGCGGGCGCGCTCGGCGGCGAGGTCCTCGGCGCAGGCCTGCTCCCAGGCGTCCGGCCCGGGCTCGGTGCGGTCACTCATCACGAACTCCTGGGACTGGGTGTGTCTTCGACGGTACCCGACGAAGGGTGCGCAGCTCAGGGCGTCCGCGGCCACAGCGCGGGGTCGGGCACGAAGCGTATGCACAGCGCTGCGTCGCGCAGTCCGGCACCGGCGACGGTGCAGCGTCGCAGGGCGGACGGCAGGGACAGGACGCGGCGGAACGGGCCGACGGAGAGGACGAGTTCGTCGCCGCGGCGCACCAGTTGGAGGGTGCCGCGGTCCGCGCCGGGCAGGGGGATGCGCCAGACGAGCATGCCGTCGTCGGCGAGGCGGTCCTCGACGGTCCAGGGCTCGGGTCCGGGGGCGTGGCCGGGCTCGTCGCCGCAGTGGGGTACGAGCTCCGCCAGGTCCGCGAGGCCGCGCGGGGCACGGCCGAGGTGGGGCAGCGCGATGGCGTCGATGCCGTGGAACTCCTCGCGCAGTGCCTTGGCGGCGGTCTGCTGCTCGGCCGCGAGCGCGGCCAGCCAGGGGTCGGCGGAGCCGTCCGGCAGCTGTCTGTTGGCTATGAGGCGGTCGACGCGGCAGCCCTGGAGGGCGAGCCCGGCGCGGACGGTGCGCAACGCGTCGACGGCGGACGGGCCGGGTTCGGCGACGAGCCGCACGGTGGTGGTGTCCGCCTCGATCAGGCCCTGTACGACGGCCAGTTCGGCGTCCCAGCGCTCGGCGGTCTCGTAGAGCCGCTGCGTGGGCATGGGCACCCCGGCCAGCTGGGCGAGCATCGGGCGCAGCGCGCGGGCGGCCTGCCGTTCGGCGGGCAGCAGGCGGCGCAGGTAGCGGCGCAGCTGTTCGGGCAGGGCGAGCAGCCGGACGGTCTCGTGGGCGGGCGGCATGTCGACGACGACGAGGTCGTACGCCGAGCCCGCGGCGGCGCGCAGGGCGGCCAGGATCGCGAGCGGCTCGGCGCCGGGCGGCTCGGTGAGTTCCTCGGGGTCCAGCGGGGTGGCGCCGAGGAGGTCGAAGAGGGAGGCCCCGCGCTCCTGGAGGTCGCGCGCGAGCGCGGCGAAGTGCTCGCCGGGGGCGATGCGGGCCGCCCGGAGGCCGGGCGCCGCGTCGGCCGGCGGGGTCCCCGCCACGACGGGCGGCAGCGGGGTGCCGAGCACCGCGTCGGGCGCGGGCCCGCGGTCGCCGGTGAGCAGCAGTACGCGCCGCCCCTGCCGGGACGCGGCGAGGGCGGTCGCCGCGGCGACGGTGGTGCGGCCCGCGCCGCCGGGACCGGTGACGAGGACCGTACGCAAAGAAGAGCCTCCGGCAGGCAGGTGAATGGGCCAGGGTGTCAGGACGTCGCGACGGCCTCGACGCGCGCCTTGAGCCCGGACAGGGCGCGGTCGATGATGACCTTCTCCGCCTTGCGCTTGATCATGCCGAGCATGGGGATCTTCACGTCGACGGTGAGCTGGTAGGTCACCTCGGTGTGCCGGCCGCCCTCGAGGGGCCTGAGGCTGTAGGAGCCGTCGAGCTGGCGCAGCATCTGGGACTTGACCAGGGACCAGCTGACCTGATCGTCCGTGGGCCAGCTGTAGGCCAGCGTGTGGTCGTCCTTGATGGCCCCCGCGTCGAGCACCAGGCGCACCTTCGAGGCGCGGCCCTGCTCGTCCTTCTCGAGGACCTCGGCCTGCTTGACCTCGCCGGTCCACTCCGCGTAGTTGTCGAAGTCGGCGATCACCGCCATGACCTCGGCGGGGGTCGCCTCGATCGTGATGCTCGAGCTGGTGTGTTCCGCCATCTCCGTGGCTCCTCCGTACCGCTCCGCCGCCAGTGTCTGCCGGTGAAGGCTACCTTGCGCGGCCGGTCACCACTCCAGGGCCCAGGGGGTACCGGTCGACGCGAAGTGGCCGACGTTGACGCATTCGGTCGCGCCGACGCGCATCCGGCGGGCCAGGGGCTGGTGAACATGGCCGAAGAGCGCGTACTTGGGACGGGTCGCGCGGATGACCTCGAGCAGGGCCTCGCTGCCGCGCTCGAAGCGGCGGGCGACGGTGTCGTAGCAGAGTTCGGGCACGTCAGGCGGGATGTGCGAGCAGAGCACGTCGACCGTGCCGAGGGCGGCGAGCTTGGCGGCGTAGGTCTCGTCGTCGATTTCGTACGGGCCGCGCATGGGCGATCTCAGGCCACCTCCGACGAAGCCGAAAACCAGCCCCCCGATCTCGGCCCGCTCGCCGTCGAGCACGGTGACGCCGGGACGGGCGTACTCGGGCCAGAGGTGGGGGACGTCGACGTTCCCGTAGGTGGCGTAGGTGGGGGTGGGGAAGGCGGCGAAGAGCTCGGCGTACTGCTTGCGGACCGCGTTCTCGACCGCGGGCTCGCGGTCGATGCCCGCCCAGAGGCCGCGGGTCAGCTCACGGGCCTCGGCGAAGCGGCGGCCGGCGCGCAGTTCGACGATGCGGTCGGCGTTCTCGACGCCGAAGAGCTCCGGGAAGATGCCGCGCGAGTGGTCGGCGTAGTCGAGGAAGAGGACCAGATCGCCCAGGCACACCAGGGCGTCGGCGCCGTCGCCCGCCCGGGCGAGATCCTCGGCGTTGCCGTGTACATCGCTGACCACATGCACTCTCACAGAGAGCACCCTAGGCGCCGCCCCATGGCCTCCGGAAGGCCCCCGACCTGCGGTTACTTCCTGGTTACCGACCGGAGGGGCTAGGGTGCCCAGGGCAGTCCCGTGGCGTGTGACACACGGAACATCTGGCCGTAACCCTCTATTCGAAAGCAGTACTGGTGGGTAACGTCCGGGCCGTCCAATTCACCTTGCCTGATCATGGACCGCAGCCGACGCAGCGCCCCTCAACGACGCGGCGGCGCCGGCGCCCGACGAGGAGCAGCAGTCTTGCGCGAGTTCAGCCTTCCGGCCCTCTACGAGGTCCCCGCGGATGGAAACCTGACGGATCTCATCCGCCGGAACGCCGCGCTCCACCCCGATGTCGCGGTGATAGGGCGCAAGGTCGACGGTCACTGGCAGGACGTCACCGCCACAGGCTTCCTGGCCGAGGTGCGCACCGCGGCCAAGGGACTGATGGCGTCGGGCATCAAGCCGGGCGACCGGGTCGCGCTGCTGTCGCGCACGCGTTACGAGTGGGCGCTGCTGGACTTCGCCATCTGGAGCGCGGGCGGGGTCACCGTGCCCGTCTACGAGACCAGTTCCCCCGAGCAGATCCAGTGGATCCTCAGCGACTCGGGCGCCGTGGCCGCCCTGGTGGAGACCGAGGCGCACGAGGCGGCGGTCGATTCCGTACGGGACCGGCTCCCGTCGCTCGAGCACATCTGGCGCATCGAGGGCGACGCCGTCGGGCAACTGCGCGATGCCGGTGCGGAGGTGACGGACGAGGAGGTGGACGAGCGCAGCTCGCTCGCCGACGCGGACTCGCCCGCGACGATCGTCTACACCTCGGGCACCACGGGCCGTCCCAAGGGCTGTGTGCTCACCCATCGCAGCTTCTTCGCGGAGTGCGGCAACGCGGTGGAGCGGCTCAAGCCGCTGTTCCGTACGGGCGATTCGTCCGTCCTTCTCTTCCTGCCCGCCGCGCATGTCTTCGGCCGGCTCGTGGAGATCGGCGCCCTGCTGGCCCCGATCCGGCTGGGCATGGTGAGCGACATCAAGAACCTCACCGACGACCTCGCCGGCTTTAGGCCCACGCTGATGCTGGGCGTGCCGCGGGTCTTCGAGAAGGTCTACAACGGTGCGCGGGCCAAGGCCCAGGCGGACGGCAAGGGCAAGATCTTCGACAAGGCGGCGGACACCGCGATCGCCTACAGCCGGGCCATGGACACCCCCGAGGGCCCCTCCTTCGGCCTGAAGATCAAGCACAAGGTCTTCGACCGGCTCGTCTACAGCAAGCTGCGCGCGGTGCTCGGCGGCCGGGCCACGCACGCGATCTCCGGCGGGGCGCCGCTGGGCGAGCGGCTCGGCCACTTCTACCGGGGCATCGGCTTCACGGTCCTGGAGGGGTACGGCCTGACGGAGTCGTGCGCCGCGACCGCCTTCAACCCCTGGGACCGCCCGAAGATCGGCACCGTCGGGCAGCCGCTGCCGGGCTCCGTGATCCGCATCGCGGACGACGGCGAGGTGCTGCTGCACGGCGAGCACCTGTTCTCGGGCTACTGGAACAACGACGCGGCGACGTCCGAGGCGCTCGCGGACGGCTGGTTCCACACCGGTGACCTGGGCACGCTGGACGAGGCCGGGTACCTCACGATCACCGGCCGGAAGAAGGAGATCATCGTCACCGCGGGCGGCAAGAACGTCGCCCCGGCGGTGATCGAGGACCGGATCCGGGCGCATGCCCTGATCGCCGAGTGCATGGTCGTCGGCGATGCCCGGCCGTTCGTCGGTGCGCTGGTCACGATCGACGAGGACTTCCTGCCGCGCTGGCTCGCCTCCCACGGCAAGCCGGCCGGGCTGACGCCGGCCGAACTGGCCGATGACGCGGATCTGTTGGCCGACGTGCAGAAGGCCGTCGATGACGGCAATGCGGCGGTGTCGCAGGCGGAGTCGGTGCGGAAGTTCCGCATTCTGCCGGGGCAGTTCACGGAGGCGTCCGGGCATGTGACGCCGTCACTGAAGCTGAAGCGGAACGTTGTCGCGAAGGACTTCGCGGACGAGATCGAGGCGATCTACCAGCGGTAGGTGGGGGGTGGGGGATGCAGCCCCCGGAGCCGCTCAGCCAGCAAGTCCCAGCGCCACCGCTCCTCCACCCACTCCCGCCCCCGCTTCCCCATCCGCCCCCGCAACTCCGCATCCTCCAGCAGCACGGCCACCCGCTCCGCGGTCTCCCCGGCGGAGTCGCCGCGGACGACGTAGCCGGTCTCACCGTCGAGGACGGCGTCCGGCGCGCCGCCGGAGTCGCCGGCGACGACCGGGAGGCCGGTCGCGGAGGCCTCGAGGTAGACGATGCCGAGCCCCTCGACATCGAGACCGCCCCGCCGCGTCCGGCACGGCATGGCGAAGACATCACCCGCACCGTAGTGCGCGGGCAGCTCCTCCCACGGCACGGCCCCCGTGAAGCGCACCGACCCCGCAACCCCCGTGGCGGAGGCCAGCTTCCGCAGATCCGCCTCGTACGGCCCGCCGCCGACGATGAGCAGCACCGCGTCCGGCACCCGTGCCAGCACCGCCGGCATGGCCCGGATCAGCGTGTCCTGCCCCTTGCGCGGCACGAGCCGCGAGACGCAGACCACGACCGGACGGTTCGCCAGCCCGAGCCGGGCGCGGACCGAGTCGCCGCCCGAGCCGGGGTGGAACGTCTTCTCGTCCACGCCGGGCGGCAGTTGGACCATCCGGGCCGCCGCCTCACTCGTGAGGGCGGTCGCGATACGGGACCGCGTGTACTCGCCCAGATAGGTGATCGTGTCGGTGCCCTCGCCGATGCGCCGCAGCAACTGCCGGGCCGCGGGCAGTTGCGCCCAGCCCGCCTCGTGCCCGTGGGTCGTGGCGACCAGCCGGCTCGCCCCCGCCCTGCGCAGCGCCGGGGCCATCAGCCCCAGCGGCGCGGCGGCCCCGAACCACACGGAGGAACAGCCGTGTTCGCGCAGCAGCCCGACGGCCCGCCGGGTCACCCGCGGGGTGGGCAGCAGCATGGTCGTACGGTCGCGCACCACGCGGAACGGCTGCTCGGCGTCGAAGCGCGCCGTGGCCTCCACGCCCTCCCGGCTCCGCTTCCATGTGGAGGCGTAGACGACGATGCTCTCCGGGTCCAGGCGCAGGGCCATGTTGTGCAGAAACGCCTGGATTCCCCCGGGACGCGGCGGGAAGTCATTGGTGACGATCAGGGTCTTGTGCATCGTCCGCCGACAGTACGCCACGTCGCCGACGTCACGCGCACGGGCCGCCCCGGCAGGCATCATGCCTTCCAGTGACGGCACGTACACGCTGAGGAAGGGACGAGCGGAATGTCGGCGGACTCCAAGGCGCTCTCTCGGTTGCGGCTCTCGATCGTGGTGTGGGTCGTCACCAGGATCGTTCTCCTGCTGTGCGTGTTCCGCGTGTGGGTGTTGCCGGGCTCGGACGTCTCGGTCGACATCGAGGTGATCTACAAGGGCTGGTACGGCGTCCTGCGCGGCGGCATCTTCCCGTTCGACGACGTGACCTGGCAGTACCCCCCGGCCGCCGCCCTCGCCGTGCTCGCCCCGGGACTGCTGCCGTTCCTCGACTACGCCTCGGCGTTCTTCGTCGTCTGCTTCGCGGCGGACGCGGCCGTCTTCGGCATGCTGCTGTACGCGGTACGGGGCGGCGGGCGCAATCCGTACGGGGTGTGGGTCTGGGTGATCGGCGTACCGCTGCTGGGCCCGATCGTCTACGCCCGGTACGACGTGATGGTGACGGCCGTTGCTGTCGCGGGGCTGCTGGCGCTCGGCCGGCGCACCCGGCTGGCGGGAGCGCTCGCCGGGTTCGGCGCGCTGCTGAAGGTCTGGCCCGTCCTGCTGCTGGTCGGCGTGAAGCGCGGCCCCCGTACCCGTACGGCCTGGACGTCGGCGCTGGTGACGGCGGTGGTGCTGGCGATGATGTTCGCGGCGGCGATGCCGGGGGCGCTCGCCTTCCTGACCTTCCAGCGCGACCGGGGCACGGAGGTGGAGTCCCTGGGGTCGCTGGTCTTCCACCTGGGGCGGCACTTCGGCTGGCACGGGCGGGCCCGACTGCACTACGGCTCGGTCGAGTTCCTCGGCCGGCATGTCCACGCGGTGAGCGCCCTCGCGCTCGGCCTGAGCCTGCTGGCCTTCGCCTGGCTGGTGTTGTGGCGGATGCGCGCACGGCGGTTCACCTCGTGCACGCCCTCGGATGCGGCGTTCACGGCGGTGCTGCTGTTCACCACGACCAGCCGGGTGATCAGCCCGCAGTACGTGATCTGGCTGATCGGCCTCGGCGCGGTGTGCGTGACGAGGCGGGCGACCCGGCAGGAGCTGCCCGTCCTGCTGATGATGGTGGCGGCGCCGCTCACCCAGCTCGAGTTCCCCATCTGGTTCTCGCACGTGGTGGCCAGCGACAAGCTGGGCGTCGCGACGCTGGCCCTGCGCAACACGCTGCTGGTGGCGGCGACCCTCATCTCGTGCTCCCGACTGTGGCGCGAGACGGTCACCGAGGCGCCGCGGGCGGACGAGCCGGATCCCCCGACGGAGCGGGCGTCGGCGCTGGTGTCGGGCACGTAGCCCTTCGGCGGGCGCGGTGGGGATGTGTGCCCCGGTCCCGCCCTCTCACCGTCTCCTGGGGCTGCGCCCCAAACCCCGCTTGTCGCGGCTCCGCCGCTTGTCCTCAATCGCCGGACGGGCTGAATTTCAGCCCGTCCGGCGATTGAGGACAACCGCGCGGAGCGCGGTTCCGGGGGCCCGGGGGCTTGCCCCCGGAGGAAACGGCGAAAGGGCGGGACCGGGGCACAACTCCCCACCGCTCAGCGCAAAGCGTCCCGCACGTACCCCCGCCACTGCCGCGTGAAGTCGTCGACCCCGACACCCAGCACCGCCCGCATCGCCGCCTCGACCGACGACGCCCCCTTCCGCTCGCGGTGCTCCCCCACCGCCCGGTAGAGGGCGACCAGCTTCGCGTCCCCCCAACGCTCGGCCGTCATCCGGCAGGCGAGCCAGCCGCCTTCGTACGCCCGGGCCAGCCGCCCGGACTCGCCGGTGAAGCCGAAGTCCGCGTCGTCCGGCAGCTGCTGCGGCACGTTCCCCGCGGCCACCGCGCGGGCCAGCTCGGGCGCGGCCTCCTTCGGCGTACGGCCGGCGGCGCGGTAGGCGACCCAGTCGGCGAAGCCCTCGGCGAGCCACAGCGGCGTGGCCGCCGACGTCCGGGCCCGGGTGGCGACATGGGTGGTCTCATGGGTGAGCACGATCTGCCGGCCGAAGTCGCTGAGCCCGCCGTACGCCTCGGGGTTGACGATGATCCGGTCGGCCGGTGCCTTCCCCGCGCCGCCCGTCTCGCCCGTCGTGACCGCCGCGATGCCCCGGTACGTGGCGGCGGGCGTGCCCAGCAGCCCTCCCATGCTCTCCAGCGACGCGGGCATCTCGACCACCACCCGCCCCGGCCAGTCGCCGGTGCCCCAGGCCTCGGCCACCACCGGGACCGCCCGGTCGGCCAGGCCGGCGACGGCCCGCAGCCGGTCCTCGTCCTGGCCCACGCCGAGGACGAGGCTGCGCTCGCCCCGGACGACCGTGACCGGGCCCTGCTCCCACAGCTGCCGTGCGCCGTGGGCGGTGTCCTCGCCGGCGACGTACCAGTGGCCGCCGCGCCGCACCGCCGTCAGCCGCACCGGGGCGGTGACCGGCGCGGTGACCGGCGCGGTGTCGTAACCGGCCAGCCGGTAGCGGAGTTCGGCCTGCACCGCGACCCGGTGGCCGTCACCCTGCACAGGCGCGAAGCCTCCGGTGCGCGTCAGCCGGTACTCCCAGGAGGAGAGCGGTACGCCGGCGAGGTTGGCGAAGACCTGCCGCTGCCCCTCCCGGTAGCCGGCGGCCTCGGGATCCACGGCCGCGAGGTACGCGCGCTCGTCGTGGCCGCGCACGGCGGCGGCCCAGTCGTCCAGGAGCCGCTCCACGCCCGGCCGGTCACCGCGCGGCTCGCCGCCTCCGCAGCCGACCAGTGCCTGCAGGGCGAGCACCAGCGCCGCCGCCAGATACCCGCACCGCCTTTTCACGCCCCGCATCGTACGAGGCGGGGCATGCGGGGCCGACGGTCAGGGCCGGGTGATGGAGGAGATCGGCATCATGTTGGCGGGGTCGTAGCGCACCCGGGCCCCGGGGTACGGCGCGTGGACCACCTGCCCGTTGCCGACGTACATGCCCACGTGGCTGGCGTCGTCCCGGTAGATGACGAGGTCGCCGGGCCGGGCCTCGGACAGCGTCACGTGCCGCCCCGCGTGGCGCTGCGCCTGCGAGGTGCGCGGCAGGCCCACGCCCGCCCGTCCGTAGGCCCACTGCATCAGCCCCGAGCAGTCGAAGGCACCGGGGCCGGCCGCCCCCCAGGAGTAGGGGGAGCCGATGGCCGAGCGGACGGCCATGGCCGCCGCGGCACCGCGCGAGGAGGCGGCGGAGACCCCGGGGAGCCCCGTGAGCCCGGGCAGGGACAGATCCTGCCGGGAGGCGCCGCCGGAGCGCGACGCCCGTCCGTACTCCTCGCGTTGCCGCTGCGTGAGCGAGTTGAGCAGCCGTCGTGCGGTGGAGAGCTTGCCCTCGACCTCCCGCTTGTGCTGCTCGACCGCCCGCCGGTTCTCCTCCAGCTCGCCGAGGGCTCGGCCGGCCTCGGTGCGCTCCTGGCGCAGCGTGCGCTGGGCGTCCTCGAGTGCGTGCAGTTGTCCGGCCTGGCGGCTGCTGACGCGGTCGAGGGCGGCGACCCGGGAGAGGTAGGCGTCGGGCTTGGAGGAGAGCAGCAGCTCGACGGCCGGGTCCACGGCACCGGCGCGGTACTGCGCGGCGGCGATCATGCCGAGGGCGGTCCGCATGTGGTTGACCTTCTCCTGCCCCCGGGCGACCCGGTCGGCGAGTTGTTCCGCCTTCTGCCGCAGGGCGCCGACGCGTTCACCGGCGGCGTTGTACTTCTCGGTGGACCGCTCGGCCTCTTGGTAGAGCCGGTCGAGCCGGGACTTCACCGTCCCGGCCTGCTTCGCGTCACCGGCGGTGCCGCCGGGATCGGCCGTCGCCGGAGCCGCCGAGAGGGCCGCCGCCGCGGTGGCCAGGGCGGCGGACAGAACGGTGACCCGCACGGTCCGGTTCCGGTGAGGACCGGGCCGGTCGGGTCGGCGATGGAACGCCACGGGGTGCCGCACTCCTCTTGCTCGCGCGGCGCCCTTGCCGCCCAGGTCGGGCGGACGACAGCCGGGAACCGCGCGGCAGACAGTAGCGGTGCGCTCACCCCGCGTTCAAAGACCCGTCAAAGACTCCGACGGCCCGCAACACCGACGCCCCGCGTCACGACGCAGGTCGCGGGCGGGGCGTGGAGTCAGCTCCGGTCGCCGGGATCCACTCGATCGAGCGGCGCGTCGGCGAGGGTGTTTCACCCTATGCGGACGCCGAACGCGAAGGGCATGTTGCTCATGGCCTCGTAGCGCACGACGGTGCCGGTGCGCGGGGCGTGCAGCACCTGGCCGTTGCCCGCGTACAGGCCCACGTGGTGCAGGTCGCCGTAGAAGAGCACCAGGTCGCCGGGCTGGAGCTGGCTCTGGTCGTAGATGCGGGTGCCGTCGTTGGCCTGCTCCTGGGAGGTGCGGCTGATGTTCACGCCCGCCTGTGCGTACGCCCAGGAGGTCAGCCCGGAGCAGTCGAAGGAGTCGGGACCGGTCGCGCCCCACACATACGGCGAACCGATCTTGGTGGCCGCGGCGTTGAGCGCCGCGCCGGCGCGGCCCGACGTGGGCACCGTCTTGCCCGTGTCCGGGCGGCCCTGGCTGTCGTTGCTGCCGGTGTTCCCGTTGCCGTTGCCCTTGCTGCCGTCGCTCTTGCCGGAGTTCTTGTTCTCCTGGGCCTCGAGCTCGGCACGCTCCTTCTCCGTGAGGGAGTTGAGCAGGTCGCGGGCGTCGGAGAGCTTGCCCTGGACGTCCGTCTTGTTGTCCTCGAGCGCCTTGCGCGTGGACTCGAGGTCGGCGAGCTTGCTCGTGGCCTCCTGGCGCTCCTGCTTGAGGTCGCGCTGCTTGGCGGCCATCAGCTTGAGGGTCTCGGCCTGCTTCGCGGTGACCTGGTTGAGCGCGGAGGCCTTGTCCAGGTAGCTCTGCGGGTCGGAGGAGAGCAGCAGTTGGAGCGACGGGTCGATGGAGCCGGAGCGGTACTGGGCCGTGGCGACCGAACCCAGGCTGTCGCGGAGCTTGTTGAGCTCGTCCTGGCCGCGGGCCACCTTGTCCTGGATGTCGCCGACCTGCTTCTCCAGCTTGGTCTGCTGCTCCTTGGCGCCGTTGTACTTCTCGGTCGCCTGCTCCGCCTGCTCGTAGAGCTTGTCGACCTTCTCCTTGACCTCGCTCTTCGAGGGCTTGGGGTCGGCCTGCGCGGTCTGCGCGGAGATGGCGACGGCCGCGGCGGCGGTCGCGGTGAGCACGGTCACCCGAGTACGGCTCGGCTGCTTGGGACGACGGTGGGACGCCACGGAGTCGAGCTCCTTCTTCTCAGGGACTGCACCGCCGGTCATCGGATGGGCAGATGATCGGCGCGCGGAGGTTCGAGGCCCGACCTTAGTGACCCCGAACTGATCCGTTCAAATCCCCTTGCGAAAAAACTCGCTCACACGTACATCCTTTACCAACCGAAACACGCTCGGTAACAGGAAGTTGACACTCAGGTACGCGCAAGTCGCTTCAGCAACAAGACCGATGCCACCGGCCGGGCCCCCGCCTTGGCGACCCCGTCGGCCACCTCACGGTCGGTGGAGACCACCACCACCGGACGCCCCGGCGGCTCGGCCCGCACCAGCTGGCGGATGAGCTCGTCCGCCGTCACCCCCGGCTTGCTGAACAGCACCCGCACCCCGCGCGGCGGCGCGAGCAGTACAGGCGCGGCCAGTTCGGCGCCGTCGAAGACGCAGGTGACCTCGGCGCCGCTCTGCGCCGCCAGCATCGAGAGCCCGCCCAGCAGCCGCAGCCGCTGCTTGTCCAGCGGCATCGTCGGGTAGCCGGTCTTCGTCACGTTGTAGCCGTCGACCACCAGGTGCGCCTGAGGCAGCGCCAACAGCTGGTCCAGCAGCGCCGGATCGGTCTCCGACAGCGCACGCGCCGCGATGTCCTTCGGCGACATCCGGCCCGGCTCCACGGCGTCCACCATGTCCGCCGGGTGCACCGACACCGGCGGCAGGGCCAGTTCACGGCGCAGCCCCTGGGCCGCGTCCAGCACGGTGTCCAGCAGCAGCCGCAGCCGCATGTCCTCCACGCTGCGCCCCTCGCGCACCGCCCGGCGGCTCGCCTCCAGCGCCGCCTCGGCCTCCGACAGCCGCGCCTTGACGCGCCGTGTCTCCCCCAGCGCCGCCGCCATCTCCGCCGCGGCACCCGAGCGCACGGCGTCCAGCTCCTCCTGGGACTTGCGCAACGCCGCCTCGCCGCGCCGCACATCGCTGAGCGCGCTGCGCAGCTTGCGCTGCACCGTCTCCGACTCCTTGCGCGACGCCTCCAGCTCACCGCGGTACCGCTCGGACTCGGCACGCGCCTGCGCGCGCACCTCGGCCAGTTCCTCGCGCAGCCGGCGCAGCTCGCGCTGCGCCTCCTCGCCGGCCCGCTCCGCGTTCGCCCGCTGGGCCTCCTCGCCGGCGGCGGTGACCAGCTTGACCCAGCCGGCCGGCCGCAGCACATAGGCCATGGCCGCCACGTCCTCCGGGTCCGCGGCGGCGGGCGGCGCCCCGGCGTCCAGCGCCTCGGCGAGCTCGGAGCCCGTCTCGCGCAGCCGCGCGGAGATCCGCTGCCGGAAGGCGGCGTCGCTCTCGACGGCCATGGCCATCGCGTTGCCCGCGAACTTGGCCCGGCGGCTCGGCGTGAAGCGCGCGTACTGCCGCAGCTGCGGCGGGAGTTCGGCGACGGTCAGGCCGCCGAACGCCTCGGCGACGAGTCCGATGACCCGGCGCCGGATGCCTTCGGGCAGGGGTCGGTCGAGCACCTCGCTGACGCCGTCGGCGTCGGCGTCCGGCTCCACGCCGTCTGTGTGCTCCACCACCGCTGCATCGCTCCCGTTCAGCCCGCTCCGACCGACCGCGTCGCACCAATGGCAACGCTCCGATTCGATCGTCTCACCGACCACCTCTCGCATGCACCGCCACCGGGTCCCGGCCGCCGGACGGGGATCGGGGTACATCGGGGTACGAGGTGTTCCCCGTAACCCTACGGCCTGCGGAGCCGGCGGCGGGGTGCCACCGGCCCGAGACGGGCCTCCCGGCGAGGCACTGCGCACCGCTTGTCCCGGTACGCCATGATCTGGCCATGATCGTAAAAGCTGCGCGCGCGGGACGGCCCGCCACCCCCTGGGTCACCCATGCCGTCCTCGGCGCCTGCTGCGTGGTCTTCCTGACCGGCCCCGCCTCGGGCCTCAACCCGGCCTACGGCACCAAGGCCGCGCTGCTCGCCGCCGAGACGGCCTACTTCGACCGCTGGGGCGTGGTGCCCGACGAACTGTGGCACGGCTCGGCCCTGGCCCTGCTCACCCCGCTCACCGCGCTCTTCGTGCACGGCAACTGGCTCCATCTGCTGGGCAACATGCTCTTCCTCCATGTCTTCGGCGCGATGACCGAGGAGCGCATGGGACATGCCGCCTTCGCGCTCTGCTATCTCGTCACCGGCTATCTGGCCCTGCTCGGTTACGCGGCCGTGCACCCGGACTCCGTGCAGTCGCTCGTCGGCGCCTCCGGAGCCATCTCCGGTGTGCTCGGCGCGTTCCTCCATCTCTTCCCCCGGGCCAGGGTCACCAGCCTCTTCCCGTTCCTCTTCTTCCTGCCGCTGCGGTTTCCCGCGTGGGCCGTGCTGCTCTTCTGGTTCGCCCTCCAGTGGCCGGGCGCGGGGAACCCGGCCGACCGCCCGGGAGTCGCCTACCTGGCCCACGTGATCGGCTTCACGCTCGGCTTCGGCTTCGCATGGGTGTGCCGTGGACGTGCGGCTAGAGTGAGGAGAGCGCCAGGGTCCACCGAAGGAGACAAAGCGACGTGATCACCTCGATCGTGCTCATCAAGACCGACGTGGACCGGATCCCCGAGGTCGCCGAACAGATCGCGGCGCTCGAGGGCGTGAGCGAGGTCTACTCCGTCACCGGTGCGTACAGCCTGATCGCCCTGGTGCGGGTGGCCCGGCACGACGACCTCGCGGACGTCATCCCGGGCCGGATCAGCAAGATCCCCGGCGTGTCCTCCACGGAGACGCACATCGCCTTCCGCACCTACTCCCAGCACGACCTCGAGGCGGCCTTCGCCATCGGCCTCGACAGCTGACAGCTAGGCAGGCACGCAACGCCCGTCCTCCGTGCGGTAGTTCCACCGCGCGCCGCTGCGCACCAGCTCCTCCACCGCCCGGACGAACCGCTCGACGTGCTCGTCCGGGGTGCCGGCGCCGAAGCTGACGCGGATCGCGTTCAGCGACTGCCCCTCGTCGGGCGCCCCGCACTCCCCCGGCTCCTCCGGGCGCTCCCCGAGCAGCGTACGGACGAGCGGATGGGCGCAGAACAGCCCGTCGCGCACCCCGATGCCGTACTCGGCGGAGAGCGCGGCGGCGAAGTGCGAGCTGTTCCAGCCGTCGACGACGAACGACACGACGCCCACACGCGGGGCGTCGTCCCCGAACAGCGAGAGCACCCTGACCCCCGGCACCTCGGCCAGGCCCGCGCGCACCCGCTCCAGGAGCCGCTGTTCACGGGCGACGAGGGTGTCGAAGCCGGTCTCGGTGAGCACCTTGCAGGCGGCGGCGATCGCATAGGCGCCGATGACGTTGGGCGAGCCCGCCTCGTGCCGGGCGGCACTCTCGTGCCACTCGACGCGCACCGCGCCCCCGGCCTCGCGCACGACCCGGCGGCTCGCGCCGCCGCCCGCGAGGTAGGGCTCGGCGTCCCGGAGCCAGTCCGCGCGCCCCGCCAGCACCCCGGCGCCGAACGGCGCGTACAGCTTGTGCCCGGAGAAGGCCACCCAGTCGACGCCCAACTCGCCGACGGCCACCGGCTGGTGCGGTACGAGCTGCGCCGCGTCCAGGACGATCCGCGCACCGTGCGCATGCGCGGCCGCCGCCAGCTCCCGTACGGGCCACAGCTCGCCCGTCACGTTCGACGCGCCGGTCACACAGACCAGGGCCGGGCCGTAGGGCTCCCGTTCGGCCAGGGCGCGCTCGAGGGTGTCCACGGCCTCGCGCGGTGAGCGCGGCGCGGGGAGCCAGGTGACCTCGGTGTCGTCACGGCGCGTCCAGGGCAGCAGCGCGGCGTGGTGCTCGGTCTCGAAGACGAACACCCGCGTGCCCGTGGGGAGTACGGACGCGAGCAGGTTGAGCGAGTCGGTGGTGGAGCGGGTGAAGACGACCTGGTCGTCCTCGCGGCAGCCGAGGAACTCCGCGACCGTCCGGCGGCTGTTCTCGAAGAGGTCGGTGGACAGCTGCGAGAGGTACCCCGCGCCCCGGTGGACGCTGCCGTAGTACGGCGCGTACGCGGCCACGTCGTCCCACACACGCTGGAGCGCCGGCGCGCTGGCCGCGTAGTCGAGCGCCGCGTACGTCACCTCGCCCCCGGTCACGAGCGGCACCCGGACGTCCCGGCCGAGCACGGGCAGCGGGGAAGCGACGACAGTAGAAATGGGCATGACGAACTCCCGTATGGAGCAAGCGAATTGAAAGAAAAAGGTGCGCGGAAGAGGGGCTCTCGGAGCCCTAGCGCATTCGCTGATTCACGGAAGATCTCCCTCGGCGACCAGGGATCCCTGGCGAGGGATCCGCGCTTGCCGCAGACGTCACTGCCTGCGGCCCGGTCATCACCCGGGGCACCCCGCCACGGAAGGAGGGTTGCCGGACAGCGGGCCGGGGCCGTGTCGCTGTCACTCGTGACCTGGTCGGGAGTATGCCACAGCCCGGACGGCGGGCGCCAAGGTGTTCAGGGACCGGACGCCCGCCGGCCGTGCGGCTACGCGTTGCTGGCGGCCACCCAGCGCTCCAGCACCCGCCGCGCCGCACCGGAGTCGATCGATTCGGCGGCCCTCACCATCCCGGCGGCGATCTGCTCCGGCAGCGGGGCGTCCGTCGGCTCCAACGCCACCAGCGCGGCGGCGGAGTTGAGCAGCACCGCGTCCCGTACGGGCCCGGTCTCGCCGCCCAGCAGCCGTCGTGCGACGTCCGCGTTGTACGAGGCGTCGGCGCCCCGCAGCGCCTCGACCGGCACCAGCTCGATGCCCACGTCCCGCGGGTCGAAGGCCTCCTCGCGCACCGCGCCGTCGCGCACGGTCCACACCCGCGAGGTCGCGGTCGTGGTCAGCTCGTCGAGCCCGTCGTCGCCGCGGAAGACCAGTGCCGACGAACCCCGTTCGGCCAGCACGCCGGCCAGGATCGGGGCCATGCGGGCGTCGGCGACGCCCGTGGCCTGGGCCCGCACCCGGGCGGGGTTGGTGAGCGGGCCGAGCACGTTGAAGGTGGTGCGCACGCCCAACTCGCGCCGCGCGGGCGCCACATGGCGCAGCGCGGGGTGGAACTTCACGGCGAAGCAGAAGGTGATGCCGGCCTCGCGCGCCACCTCGGCGACCCGCCGCGGGGTCAGGTCGAGGTTGACGCCCAGCTTCTCCAGCACGTCCGAGGCCCCGCTGGCGGAGGACGCCGCCCGGTTGCCGTGCTTGACGACCTTCGCCCCGGTGCCGGCCACGACGATCGAGGACATGGTCGAGATGTTGACGGTCTTGGCGCCGTCGCCGCCCGTGCCCACGATGTCCACACTCGGGCCGGGCACCTCGATGAGCTGGGCGTGCTGGTACATCGCCCGGACGAGCCCGGTGATCTCGGCGACCGTCTCGCCCTTGGCCCGCAGCGCGACGGCGAAGGCGGCGATCTGCGCGTCGGTCGCCTCGCCGCGCATGATCCGGTCCATGGCCCAGGCGGTGACGTCCGCACTCAGGTCCACCCGGCCGAGCAGGGCCTCGAGAACGCCCGGCCAGGAAAGGGCCACCGCGCGCTCGCCGCCTGCCGGGGTCGCAACGTTCATGGTCCACGCTCCTGTGATTCGGGCATCCCGCTGATGCCGTCCAGCCTATCCAGCCCGGAGATGGCCCGGGGACGGCCCGGGGACGGCGAAGAGCCCCGTCCGCTAGGCGGACGGGGCTCCAGGCTGTGGCGATCAGTTGTCGGTGATCAGCAGGGATCAGTGGTGGCCGTGGCCGCTCGTGATCTCCTGGTACTCCTCCGTGGTGGGCTTGGGGATGAACGTCCCGTCGCCGTAGTAGCCCTTGGAGAGCTTCACCCGGAGCTTCTGGGTGGCGCCGACCTTGCGGGCGACACCGTTCTCGTCCACCGCGGGCTCGAGCTCGAGCGGCTTGGGCTGGTCGTGCGCGGTGAGCGTGTGCAGCTGCTCCTGCGACAGCGGCTCGTGGACCTCGACGAACTCACCGTGCGGCAGGCGCTTGATGATGCCGGACTCACGTCCGTGCAGCACCTTGTCCTTGTCGCGGCGCTGCAGACCCAGGCAGATCCGGCGCGTGGCGATGAAGGCGAGGACCGGGGCCACGAAGAACGAGATCCGCACGAACCAGGTGACGCTGTTCACCGAGAGGTGGAAGTGCGTCGCCCAGAGGTCGTTGCCACCGTTCATCAGACCGACGCCGTACATGGTCAGCCAGGCCACACCGAAGGCGGTGCGCGTCGGGGCGTTCCGCGGCCGGTCGAGGATGTGGTGCTCGCGCTTGTCGCCGGTCACCCACGACTCGATGAAGGGGTAGACCGCCATGGCCGTCAGCACCAGGCCGAAGATCAGCAGCGGGATGAACACACCCAGGACCAGCGTGTGGCCCGCGATGTTGATCTCCCAGCCGGGCATGGCCCGGAAGATGCCCTCGGACATGCCCAGGTACCAGTCGGGCTGGGCGTTGGTGGAGACCTGGTCCGGCCGGTAGGGGCCGAGCTCCCAGACGGGGTTGATCGAGGCGATCGCGGAGATCGCCGCGATGACACCGAAGACCAGGAAGAAGAAGCCTCCGGCCTTGGCCATGTAGACCGGCATCAGCGGCATGCCGACGACGTTCTTGTTGGTCTTGCCCGGACCCGCGAACTGCGTGTGCTTGTGGTAGACGACCAGGATCAGGTGGCCGACCACCAGACCGAGCATCAGGCCCGGCAGCAGCAGGATGTGGATCGAGTAGAACCGCGCCACGAAGTCCGTGCCGGGGAACTCGCCGCCGAACAGGAACATCGAGATGTACGTGCCGACCAGCGGGATCGACATGATCAGGCCCTGCGCGATACGGACACCGGTGCCCGAGAGCAGGTCGTCCGGCAGCGAGTAGCCGGTGAAGCCCGTGAAGGTGCCGAGCACCAGCAGCAGGAAGCCGAACAGCCAGTTGACCTCGCGCGGCTTGCGGAACGCGCCCGTGAAGAAGACGCGCATCATGTGGACCATCATGCCCGCGAGGAAGACGAGCGCCGCCCAGTGGTGGATCTGCCGGATGAGCAGACCGCCACGCACGTCGAAGCTGATGTCCAGCGTCGACTTGAACGCCTCGGACATCCGCATGCCCTGCATGGGGACGTACGAGCCGTGGTAGACGACCTCGTTCATGCTCGGGTGGAAGAACAGCGTCAGATACACACCCGTGAGGATGATGATCACGAAGCTGTAGAGGCAGACCTCGCCCAGCATGAAGGACCAGTGGTCCGGGAAGATCTTCCGCATGTTGGCCTTGGCCAGGCTGTAGATGCCCAGCCGGCCGTCGGCCCAGTCGGCCACCCGCTCACCCGCGGGCGCCTTGCGCCGTGTGTCTTGTGCAGTGCTCATCCGCGCTCCCAGAAGGCAGGACCGACGGGCTCGGGGAAGTCGCCCATCGCCTCGAGGTAGCCCTTGTCATTGACCTTGATCCGCAGCTGCGGAAGGGCGTGGCCGGCCGGGCCGAAGACCACACGACCGCCGTCGGAGAGGTCGAACGTGGACTGGTGGCACGGGCACAGCACATGGTGGGTCTGCTGCTCGTAGAGGCTGATCGGGCAGCCGACGTGCGTGCAGATCTTGGAGAAGGCGACGATGCCGTCGACCGACCAGTCGAGCTCGCGCTTGTCCTTGATGTTGTCCGGGCGGAGCCGGACGATCATCAGGGCGGCCTTGGCGATCTCGTTCTGGAAGTCCTCGTCGTCCTCCTTCATGCCCTCGGGCATGGCGAAGGTCAGCGAACCGACCTGGACGTCCTCGGGACGCAGCGGCTGCAGCGTGTTCTGGTTGATCAGCATCTTGCCGGCGGACCACTTGGTCTTCCGGAGCTTGGTGCCCGGAGCCGGACCGAGACCGCCCAGCAGGAACACGCCCGAGAGCGGGAACATGGCCAGCGCGCCGAACATGGTGTTGCGGATCAGCTTGCGGCGGCCGAACGCCGACTCCTCGGCGCCCTGCTTGAAGTCGGCCAGAACCTTGGCCTTGACCTCGGGGGACGCCGCGATCGGGTGCCGCTCGTCGGCGACCTCCACGTCCGACATCAGGGTGCGGCCCCAGTGGACCGCGCCCGCGCCGATGCAGAACAGCGCCACGCCCAGGGTCATCCCGAGCGCGAAGTTCATGGCGCTGACGTGGCCGATCGGGAACACGTAGATGTTCTTGTCGACCGGGATGGCCAGGTAGGAGGCGATGAAGCCCACCGTGGCCAGCATGGACACCGTGAACAGCAGCGCTACCGCGCGCTCGGAGCGCTTGGCGGCCTGCTCGTCGATGTCCTGGATGCGGTGCTCGTGCGGCGGGAGGCCCGGGTCCGCGAACGGGTCGCCGGAGGTCGCCACGGCACCTTCGTGCGCGTCGCCCTGCTTGCTCGGCAGGTTCTCTTCTGGAATGTCTTGGCTACTCATGACTTCTTGGCCTTTGCGGTCCGGGCGGCGACCCAGATGGCGACGACGATCATTGCGCCCAGGCCGAAGACCCACGCGAACAGGCCCTCGCTGACCGGGCCGAACCCGCCCAGACCGAGGCCGCCCGGGCTCTCCGACTTGCTGGAGTTGACCGTGTCGAGGTACGCGATGATGTCCTTCTTGTTCTGCTGCGACATCGTGGTGTCGGGGAAGGACGGCATGTTCTGCGGGCCGGTCTGCATGGCCTCGTAGATGTGCTTCGGGTTGACGTCCTCAAGGCTCGGGGCGTACTTGCCGTTCGAGAGGGCGCCTCCCTTGCCGGTGAAGTTGTGGCACTGGGAGCAGTTCGTACGGAAGAGCTCCCCGCCCTTGGCGATGTCCGCGCCGTCCGGGCTGTACTGGTTCTTGGTGGGAACCGCCGGACCTGCACCCAGCGAGGCGATGTAGGCGGAGAGCTGGTCGATCTCGGCCTGCGAGTAGATCGCCTTCTTGCGGGGCGCCTGGGCACCCTGCTGCTGGAGCGGCATACGGCCGGTGGCGACCTGGAAGTCGACCGCCGCGGCGCCGACGCCGATCAGGCTCGGGCCGTCGGAGGTGCCCTGAGCGCCGGTGCCGTGGCAGGTTGCGCAGCCCACCTGGTAGAGCTTCTTGCCCTCTTCGATGGCGAGGGACTGGGCGGTGTCATCGGCCTTGGCCGAATCCGCGGGCGCGAAAGCGGCGTACAGCCCCCCGGTGACCGCCAGCGCGAAGAGTAGGACGACGACCGCCGCCAGCGGATGGCGTCGTCGTGCGGAGAGCTTTTTCACGGATTACCCCGGTGTCAGGATCTTCTGCGTCGTTGCTGGACTGTTGGTCCGGTGCGGGACAGGACCGATTACTTGATCAAGTAGATCGTGGCGAAGAGGCCGATCCAGACCACGTCGACGAAGTGCCAGTAGTAGGACACGACAATGGCCGCCGTCGCCTGGTGATGCGTGAACCTCTTGGCCGCGTACGTCCTGCCCAGGACCAGCAGGAAGGCGATGAGACCGCCCGTCACGTGCAGTCCGTGGAAGCCGGTCGTCAGATAGAACGCCGAGCCGTACGGGTCGGAGGAGAGCGAAAGGCCGTCCTCCTTGACCAGGTTGGTGTACTCGAAGATCTGGCCGCCGATGAAGATGGCACCCATCACGAAGGTGACCGCGAACCAGGCGCGCAGCTTCTTCACATCACCGCGCTCGGCGGCGAACACGCCGAGCTGGCAGGTGAGCGAGGAAAGCACCAGGATCGTGGTGTTCGTCGCCGAGAACGGGACGTCGAGCGAGCTGGCCATTGACTTCCAATGGGCCTCGCCGGTCACCGATCGCAGGGTGAAGTACATCGCGAAGAGGGCCGCGAAGAACATCAGCTCGGAACTCAGCCAGATGATGGTTCCGACGCTGGTGAGGTTCGGCCGGTTGACCGAGGGGTGCGCGTGCCCGGTATCTACTGCTGTTGCTGTCGCCACGACCGACATTATGTCGGTCGCTTATCTCGCGCTCACTCCCGGGGGTGCCGTTCGGTGTGTCAAGAGCGTATGACCTGCTCCAGTGGCCCACCACCGGTATCCCCCGAAGGGGGGAAGCAGAGCTTCCGGCGGCCTCAGCGGGCCCTCCCCCGGCCGCAGGTGACGGCCCGTCGGAGCGGCGCCGGACGCGTCCGGGCCCTCCTGCTCGACCGCCCTCGCGGAGTAGCATCCGCGCAGCGGAGCCCGCTTGCCGACACGCCTGACACGTCTGACACGCCTGGAGGAACGATGCAGCCGACGGCCACGGTCCTGGTCTACAGCGACGACGCGAGCACGCGCGAGCAGGTGCGGCTGGCCTGCGGGCGGCGGCCCGCCGCGGATCTGCCGCCGGTGACGTACCTCGAGTGCGCGACGCTGCCCGCCCTTCTGAGGGCCTTGGAGGAGCACCGGGTCGATGTGTGCGTCCTGGACGGCGAGACGGCTCCTGCGGGCGGTATGGGGGTGTGCCGGCAGCTCAAGGACGAGGTCTTCCGCTGCCCGCCCGTACTGCTCCTCATGGGCCGCCCGCAGGACGCCTGGCTGGCGACCTGGAGCAGGGCCGACGCGGCGGTGACGCACCCGGTGGACCCGGCGGCCCTGTCCGGCGCGCTGGCGGGCCTGCTGCGGCAGCGGCTGGCGGTCGACGCGTAGGGCGCTAGGAGCTGTTACGGGACGCGCGGGCGCAGCCGGGCGGCGTCGGCGGGGCTCGCCCCCTCGCGCTTCCCGGCGGTGAGCGCGCTGCCCTCGCGCCAGTCCGTCCAGGACATGTTCCAGTCGCCGAAGCCGTTGTCGAAAGGCGACATCGTGGTGCCCGCGCTGCCCACGACCTTGACGAGGTCCCCGACGCGCACGTTGTCGAAGAACCACTTGGCGTTGTCGGTGGACATCCCGGTGCAGCCATGGCTGACGTTGTCCCACCCCTGTGATCCCTCGGACCAGGGGGCGGCGTGCACGTACTCGCCGCTCCACGTCACCCGGGTCGCCCAGTGGACCGGCAGGTCGTAGGCGTCCGAGCTGCCCTCCGCAATGCCGATCGTCTCTCCGCGCATGCGTACGAAGGCTTCCTGTCCGAGGACCACCTTGACTCCGTTGCGGGTGGCGTAGCCGGGCTTCCCGGTGGTGACCGGGATGGTGCGGATCTCCTGGCCGTTCTTGTACACGGACATGTAGTGGCCCGCGGCGTCCGTGACGGCCTCCATCCGGTCACCGGTGGTCAGCGTCAGGGGCTTGGAGGGGCCGCCGTAGAGGCCGCCGCCGACCTTTATGCCCTCCAGGGAGGCGTGCACCTCGACGATGGCGTGGGCGGGCCAGTACTCCTTCGGCCGGTAGTGCAGCACACGGTTGTTGACCCAGTGCCAGGCGCCCTCGACGGCGGGCTGGGACTCGACCTTCAGAGTGCGCTCGACGACGGCGCGCGAGGCGGGGTCCTGGACGGGGGTGCTGAGTTCGGCGGTGACGGGCTGTCCGACGCCGTACTTGCCGCTCTTGGGGCCGAAGGCGACCGTCAGCAGGCGGCGGGCGGCGCTGGTGTCGAGGCCTATCGTGTGGCGCCCCTGGGCGCCGTTGTCGTCCTCGGTGCTGATCCGCACGGTGTAGTGCGCGCCCGCGGCGACGGCCCCGGTGCTGTGCCAGTGCGTTCCGTCGGAGGCCAGCTCACCCGCCAGGTAGCGCCCCGACGCGTCCGTCGCGGTGACGTCCGTGATCCGGTCGCCGCCGGTCGCGGCGACCTCCAGCGGCTTGCCGGGATCGACGGGGCCGTCCTGCTCGCCGACCAGGGTGACCTGGTCGGCGGCGTCGTACGGCTCGTCGGCCAGCGGGTCGGACGAGCCGCACCCGGAGGCCGTCAACGCCAGTGGGAGCAGCAGCAGTACGCCGCCGAGCACCGTGCGGCGTTGAGGTGAGTGGCTCATGGTCACACCGTAGGAACGTTCCGGGGGCGGGGCCCGTGGGATGACTGCAAACGGGTGGTGCGTACGGTGCCCGGGCAACGCACAGGGCCCCGTACACCACTCGGGTGTACGGGGCCCTGACGGAGACTTCTCTACTGGTTCTGGTTCTCGCCCCGGTAGAACTCGAAGACCCAGCCGAAGAGACCGACCAGGATCAGCGGAGCCGAGAAGTACATCAGCCACCAGCCCATCGCGATCGCCAGGAAGGCGAAGGCGCCGCCGACGGCCAGGGACAGCGGCTGCCAGCTGTGCGGGGCGAAGAAGCCCAGCTCACCGGCGTCGTCCGCGACGTCCGCGTTCTTGTCGTCCTGGGCTCCCGCGTCCACCCGGCGTGCGGTGAACGCCAGGTAGTAACCGACCATGACGCACAGGCCGAAGGCCAGGAACAGAGCGGTCGCACCCGCCGGCTCCTTGGCCCACACGCCGTAGACGATCGCCATGGCGAGGATGAAGACGGAGAGCCAGAGGAACATCCGGCCTTGGATCTTCACTTGCCGGCCTCCTTACCGCCGACCAGGGCCTTCTCGGCCAGGTTCTCCTCGAGCTCGAGCGCGGCGATCTCGGGGTGGTGCAGGTCGAACGCCGGGGATTCGGAACGGATCCGCGGCAGCGTGAGGAAGTTGTGCCGCGGCGGCGGGCACGAGGTGGCCCACTCCAGCGAACGGCCGTAACCCCACGGGTCGTCGACCTCGACCTTCTTGCCGTACTTGGCGGTCTTCCAGACGTTGTAGAAGAACGGCAGGATCGACAGGCCGAGCAGGAACGAGCTGATCGTCGAGATGGTGTTCAGCGTGGTGAACCCGTCGGCGGCCAGGTAGTCCGCGTAACGGCGCGGCATGCCCTCGGCACCCAGCCAGTGCTGGACCAGGAACGTGCCGTGGAAGCCCACGAACAGCGTCCAGAAGGTGATCTTGCCGAGGCGCTCGTCCAGCATCTTGCCCGTGAACTTCGGCCACCAGAAGTGGAATCCGGCGA
>NZ_JBTHHU010000049.1:0-43009 GCF_059089585.1 Streptomyces sp. SX-6
AGATGAGGACTCCCACCACCTTAGAGTGGGTAAGGCTCCCAGTAGACGACTGGGTTGATAGGCCAGGTGTGGAAGACCGGTAACGGTTGGAGCTGACTGGTACTAATAGGCCGAGGGCTTGTCCTCAGTTGCTCGCGTCCACTGTGTTTGTTCTGAAGTAACGAACTCGCCTTTGCTGGCTGGAGTTCAACTTTATAGTGTTTCGGTGGTCATTGCGTTAGGGAAACGCCCGGTTACATTCCGAACCCGGAAGCTAAGCCTTTCAGCGCCGATGGTACTGCATGGGGGACCGTGTGGGAGAGTAGGACGCCGCCGAACAATTTTTCAAATGAGCTCTGGTGTCTGAACGTTGGTTCAGACACCAGAGCTTTTTTGTTTCCGTAATGCAGTGCGGAGCGTCATGTCGAGTTAACGTTCCGCGTCCACCATCCGCTGGTATGGGGACAGCGGAGATGCTGATGGCGGCGGGAGTGCGGGGCGGCAGCGAGGTCATTGTGCCCTCGTACGCAACGGCCGGGGCTGCCGAGGCAGTTCGGAGCGTGGGGGCGGTGCCCGTGTTCGCGGACATCGATGCGGACAGCTTCTGCCTGGAGCCCGCGGCTGTGGCGCAAGCGGTGACACCGCGTACCGCCGCTGTTGTCCCCGTCAGCCCCTTCGGGCAGCCGATTGAACTGACGTCCCTTCAAGTTCGGGCGTACAACGGCATGTTGTTGCCAGTTGTCGAACATGTCGAGCGTGCGGTCCCGGACGCGGAAGTCCGGCGGCAGCGGCGGCTGAATGCCGTGTATCTCGGCGCCCGTCTGACCGGAGTCATAACACCGCGCGTGGCGAGCGGGATTGAGCACAGCTACCACTGCTACGTGGTCCGGGTTCCCGGCAATGGCCGGCCCGACCGGGACGCCTTCGCGCGTGCCCTGCATGCGCGCGGAGTGCGGTGCCACGTGCCCGTACTGACGCCCGTACACCGAACTCCCGCGTACAGGCGGGAATTGTGGCTCCCCGAGACCGAGCGGGCCGCCGACGACTGCCTCGCTCTTCCCGCGGGAGAGGGTGTGACGCGGCGTGAGCTGCAGCGTCTGGTGTCGGTGTGCAACGGGCTCGGCGGGCTCTTGCCCATGGCCGCATAGGTGGTTGGTCAAAAGCACGTGCGAAAGTCGGGTATGCTTTATCTCGTTGCTGGCCCCAATAGCTCAGTCGGCAGAGCGTCTCCATGGTAAGGAGAAGGTCAACGGTTCGATTCCGTTTTGGGGCTCAGAGTAAGGAAGGCCCTCGCCATTCGGCGGGGGCCTTCCTTGTATGTACGGGGAGTTGGGGCGGTCAGGCCTTCGGGGGCTCGGGCACGCGCATGGCGAGGATCGCCATGTCGTCCGAGGCGGGCTCGGCGGCGAACCGTTCGACTGCTCGCAGCACCCGGGCCGCGACCGCGCCGGCGGTGAGGCCGGTGCAGGTGGTGAGGACCTCGGCCAGGCCGTCGTCCCCGAGCATGCGGGTGCCCTCGCGGCGTTCCGTGACCCCGTCCGTGACGCACAGCAGGACATCGCCGGGGTCGAGGGTGACCGTCTGCTCGTACAGCTCCAGGTCCTCCATGACGCCCAGCAGGGGCTGGGGCTCGGCGGCCGCTTCGACGGTGCCGTCCTGGCGCAGCCGCAGGGGCAGCGGGTGGCCCGCGCAGACGACCTTCAGCCGGGCACTGCCGTCCTCCTGGGGCCACAACTCCCCGTAGAGCAGCGTCAGGAAGCGGCTGCGGGCGCCCTCGTCGAGGATGGCGGCGTTGAGCCGCTCGAGGACCGCGGGGCCGCCGAAGCCCTCGCGGGCGAGGAGACGCAGCGCGTGCCGGGCGAGGCCGGTGACGGCGGCGGCCTCCGGGCCCGTACCGCAGACGTCGCCGATGGCGAAGCCGTACGCGCCGTCGCGGATCGGGAAGAGGTCGTAGAAGTCACCGCCGACTTCGTTGCCCTCGCCGGCGGCGCGGTAGATGACCTCGACCTCCACTCCCGGGATGTCCGGCATGCCGGGCGGGAGCAGGCTGCGCTGGAGGCTCTGGCTGATGGCCGTGCGCTCGCTGTAGAGGCGGGCGTTGTCGAGCGCGAGGGCGGCACGGCGGGAGAGGTCCTCCGCGAGTTCGAGGATCTCCTGGCGGAAGTGGTCGTCGGTGGGCTTGCCGAGGGTGAGCATGCCGATGACGCGGTTACGGGCCACGAGCGGCAGGACGACGGTCTCGCCGCCGACGGCCGACGCCGTGGCGAGCGAGATGCCCGGGGCGGGGGAGTGGTGCGTGATGTCCGCGAGGCTCAGGCTGCGCAGTGCGGCGCGGAGCCCCTTCGCGTGGGCGGCATCGGAGGGGGCGGTCCAGATGCGGGCGCCGGGCGTGGGGACCGGGTCGGGCGGTGCGACCTTGGCCAGCAGGGCCTTGAGCCCGTCGATGAGGTCCTCGTCCTCGTGGAGGACGTAGGAGAGCTCGGGCTCCGAGGCCTGGTCGGCAATGGTGTAGACGGCGCACCAGGTGGCGAGCGTGGGGACGGTCATCTGGGCCATGAGCGCCAGCGTCTGGTCGCGGTCGAGGGTGCCGGCCAGCAGGTCGGAGGCCTCGACGAGGAAGGAGAGAGAGCCGCGGCGGAGCCGCTCGAGCTCGCCGAGGCGGGCGGACTCGACGGCGAGGGCGATGCGGTCGGCGGCGAACTGCAGCCGCAGTGCCTCCTCGTTGCCGTACCGGTGGGGGGATTCGGCGGCGACGCCGAGCGAACCGGTGAGCCGGCCCTCGACCTTGAGCGGCACCGTCACGACGGAGCGCATGCCGGTGTCGATGAGAAGGGGCACGGCGCCGGGGACGGCGCTGAGGTCGTCGTGGACGGCGGGCATCCGGGCGGAGCCGTAGCGCCCCGTACCGGCCTCGACGGGGACGCGGGCGAAGCGCTGGCGGGCGGAGGGCAGCCCGGTGGAGGCGCGTACCTCGAGCTCGGTCTCGTCGTCCGTGGCGAGGAGCAGATAGGCGGCGTCGCCGTCGAGCATGTCGCGGGCGCGCTCGACGGTGCGCTGGAGGAGGCCGTCGAGGTCGTCGGGGGCGGGGGAGCCGATGAAGACCTCGAAGGGGTCGGTCGCCGTGCCGCGGTCGGCGGCGGAGTCGGTGGCCGGGGAGCGCTGGGGGCTCTGCAGGACGGCACGTTCCTCGTCGCGCACCAGCAGACAGACGGTGGAGGGGGCGCCCTCGTTGTCACGGACGCGCAGGTGGGAGCCGTAGACGGGGATGACGCGCCCGTCGGCGCCCCTTATGCCGTACGAGCCCTCCCAGCGCGACAGGCGCAGGGCCTCGGCGATGCCGGTGGAGGTGCCCGGGGTGTGCGGCCAGGCGGCGAAGTCGGCGAGGGACTTGCCGGTGACCTGGTCCGCGCTGTGGCCGAAGAGGTGCTCGGCGTCGTCGTTCCAGGCGCTGATGCCGCCTGTCCGGTCGATCTGGACGACCGCGACGCGTACGCGGGCGTCGGCGGCCGGCAGGGCCTCGGTGGGGAGCGCGGGGCCCGCGGAGCGGGTGCCGGCGGGACGGTCGTCGAGGTCGAGGCGGAACCACACCTTTTTGTGGGTGGAGGTGTACTCGACGCCCCAGTGCGCGGCCAGCGCGGTGCACAGCAGCAGGCCGCGCCCGCCCTCGCGGTCGATCCCGCCGAACTGGCGGGCGGGACTCTGCAACGGGAGCTCGCGCTCGGGGTAGCGGTCGCAGACCTCCACGCGCACGCCCGCGTCCGTACGGACGCACAGGACGTCGGCCGCGGTGCCGGCGTGGACGACGGCGTTGGTGACGAGCTCGCTGGTCAGGACGACGGCGTCGTCGATGATGTCGGGGAAGCCCCAGCCCTGGAGCGTGTCCCGGACGAACGCACGGGCGGAAGCGACCGAGCGTCCGACCGGTTCGAAGGTGGCGGCTGCCCGCGCGGTGATCACAGCACTCCCCATTGGCCTCTCATCGCTCCCCCGAGTCCTGTGCCCGATTCCCATGACGGCATTCGTCCGCCAGGCTAAACCGTCGGCCCGGGCAGTGGGGAACGGAGCAGGGGAATGCGGGAGTGAATGCGGTGGTCCTGCGACCCGTCGTGCTTTCTTTCGGTATATGCGAGGGGGAACCGGGAGAGGAGCCCGCACAGTCACGCCGGGTGTGGGGATGCTGTCGCACAAGCCGGATCCGGACAGCTCCCGAACGCGAGCCCGGAGGTCTGGTTAGGCTCTGACGGGCAGCGACTCCGGCGCACCCGGGTGAAACACTGGGAAAGCTGGAAGCGAAAACCCTACGAGGATCGGCGACCCCGCGGGAGGGACACGGTGGAGTCTGGCGCAGCGGCGCGAAGTGGCAGCACGCGCGCGAAGGGCGGACGGCCCCGGCCCAATGGAACGACGGAGGTGGACACGGCGGCCCTGCACCGTCTGCTGGCGGCGCTGGAGGCCATGCGCGACGGTAACTTCCGCAAGCGCCTGACCGTGTCCGGTGACGGAGTACTGGCCGAGATCGGGGCGGTCTTCAACGAGGTCGCGGACCGTAACCTCCAGCTCACGGGTGAGCTGGCGCGGGTACGGCGCGTGGTCGGCCGGGAGGGCAAGCTCACCGAGCGGCTGGAGGTCGGTGCCTGCGAGGGCGCCTGGGCGGCGGCGATCGACGCGTCGAACGCCCTGGTGGACGACCTGGTGCGGCCCGTCTCCGAGGTGGGCCGGGTGCTGTCGGCGGTCGCGGAGGGCGATCTCGAGCAGCGGATGGACCTGCGGGCGCAGGCGCCGGACGGTTCGGCGCACCCGCTGCGCGGCGAGTTCCTCAAGGTCGGGCGTACGGTCAACGGCCTCGTGGACCAGCTGTCGGCGTTCACCGACGAGGTGACGCGGGTCGCGAGCGAGGTGGGCACCGAGGGCAAGCTCGGCGGGCAGGCCCGGGTGCGCGGTATGTCGGGTTCGTGGAAGGACCTCACGGACTCCGTCAACACGATGGCATCGCGACTGACCGCTCAGGTGCGTGACATCGCTCTGGTGACGACGGCGGTGGCGAAGGGCGATCTCTCCCGGAAGGTCACGGTTCATGTGGCCGGGGAGATGCTCGAGCTGAAGAACACCGTCAACACGATGGTCGACCAGCTGTCCTCCTTCGCCTCCGAGGTCACCCGGGTCGCCCGCGAGGTGGGCACCGAGGGCGAGCTCGGCGGGCAGGCGCAGGTGCCGGGCGTGGCGGGGGTCTGGAAGGACCTCACCGACTCGGTCAACCTGATGGCCGGGAACCTCACGGCCCAGGTGCGCGGGATCGCCCAGGTCACGACGGCGGTCGCCAACGGCGACCTGTCGCAGAAGGTCACCGTCAGCGCGCGGGGCGAGATCGCGCAGCTGGCCGAGACGATCAACCAGATGACCGAGACGCTGCGCACGTTCGCCGACGAGGTGACGCGGGTCGCGAGCGAGATCGGTGCCGAGGGGCTGCTGGGCGGTCAGGCGCAGGTGCCGGGTGCGGCGGGGACGTGGAAGGACCTCACGGATTCGGTGAACACGGCCTTCCGCAATCTCACCGGGCAGGTGCGTGACATTGCCCAGGTGACGACGGCGGTGGCCAATGGTGATCTGGGGCAGAAGGTCACCGTCGATGTCTCCGGCGAGATGCTGGAGTTGAAGAACACCGTCAATTCCATGGTGGACCAGCTCCAGTCCTTCAGCGGCGAAGTGACGCGTGTGGCGCGCGAGATCGGTGTTGAAGGCGAGCTCGGTGGTCAGGCGCAGGTGGCCGGTGCGGCGGGGACGTGGAAGGACCTCACGGATTCCGTGAACACCGCCTTCCGCAATCTCACCGGCCAGGTCCGCAATATCGCCCAGGTGACGACGGCGGTGGCCAACGGTGATCTGGGGCAGAAGGTCACCGTCGAAGTGTCCGGCGAAATGCTGCAGTTGAAGAACACCGTCAACACGATGGTCGACCAGCTTTCCGCCTTCGCCGAGCAGGTCACGCGGATGGCCCGGGACGTGGGCACGGAGGGCCGTCTGGGCGGTCAGGCGCGCGTCCCCGGTGTCAGCGGCACCTGGAAGGAGTTGACCGACTCGGTCAACTTCATGGCCGGCAACCTCACTTCGCAGGTGCGGCAGATCGCCCAGGTGACGACGGCGGTGGCGCGGGGTGATCTGTCGCAGAAGATCGATGTGGACGCCCGGGGCGAGATCCTGGAGCTGAAGAACACCATCAACACGATGGTGGATCAGCTCTCCTCCTTCGCCGAGCAAGTGACGCGGGTGGCCCGTGAGGTGGGCACCGACGGCCGTCTCGGCGGTCAGGCGCAGGTGCCCGGAGTGGCGGGCGTCTGGCGCGACCTGACCGACTCGGTGAACGGGATGGCGGGCAACCTCACCACCCAGGTCCGCAACATCGCCCAGGTCGCGACGGCGGTGGCGCGGGGTGATCTGTCGCAGAAGATCGATGTGGACGCCCGGGGCGAGATTCTCGAGCTGAAGAACACCCTCAACACGATGGTGGATCAGCTCTCCTCCTTCGCCGAGCAGGTCACGCGGGTGGCGCGCGAGGTCGGCACCGAGGGCATCCTGGGCGGCCAGGCGGAGGTCCAGGGCGTCTCGGGCACCTGGAAGGACCTCACCCAGTCCGTCAACTTCATGGCGAACAACCTGACATCGCAGGTGCGCAACATCGCCGAGGTCACGACGGCGGTCGCCAAGGGCGACCTGTCGAAGAAGATCACCGTCGACGCGAAGGGCGAGATCCTCGAGCTCGTCACCACGGTGAACACCATGGTCGACCAGCTGTCGGACTTCGCCGAGCAGGTCACGCGGGTGGCCCGTGAGGTCGGTACGGAAGGCCGGCTGGGCGGCCAGGCGCGGGTGCGCGATGTCACCGGCATCTGGAAGGACCTCAGCGACAACGTCAACCTGATGGCCAACAACCTGACCAGTCAGGTCCGTAACATCTCGCAGGTCGCGGGAGCGGTCGCCAACGGCGACCTCACCAAGAAGGTCACCGTCGAGGCGCGCGGCGAGGTCGCGCAGCTGGCCGACACCGTCAACACCATGGTGACGACGCTGTCGTCGTTCGCCGACGAGGTCACCCGCGTCGCGCGCGAAGTGGGTACGGAGGGCCGCCTGGGCGGTCAGGCGCGCGTCCCCGGCGTGAGCGGCACCTGGAAGGACCTCACCGAGTCGGTGAACTCGATGGCGTCCAACCTCACCGGTCAGGTCCGCAACATCGCGATGGTGACGACCGCCATCGCCCAGGGCGACCTCACCAAGAAGATCGACATCGACGCCCGCGGCGAGATCCTCCAGCTGAAGACGACCATCAACACGATGGTCGACCAGCTGTCGGACTTCGCCGAGCAGGTCACGCGCGTCGCCCGTGAGGTGGGCACCGACGGCCAACTCGGCGGCCAGGCGCGGGTGCGCGACGTCGACGGCACCTGGCGCGACCTGACCGAGTCCGTCAACGAGATGGCCGGCAACCTCACCCGTCAGGTGCGCGCCATCGCCGAGGTGGCCACCGCGGTGACCCGCGGCGACCTCAACCTCCGCGTCGACGTGGACGCGGCCGGCGAGATCCTGGAACTCCAGGACAACATCAACACGATGATCGCCAACCTGCGCGAGACCACGCTCGCCAACAAGGAGCAGGACTGGCTCAAGGGCAACCTCGCCCGCATCTCCGGCCTGATGCAGGGCCGCCGGGACCTCGAGGACGTCGCCGGGCTGATCATGAGCGAGCTGACCCCGGTGGTCTCCGCGCAGCACGGCGCGTTCTACTGCGCGATGCCGGCGGGCGGTCTGGAGGCCGACGGCGGCCAGGACGCGTACGAGCTGCGCATGTTCGGCTCGTACGGCTGCTCCCTGGACTCGATGCCCACGTCCTTCAGGCCGGGCGAGACGCTCATCGGGCAGTCCGCGAAGGAGAAGCGCACGATCCTGGTGGAGGATGTGCCGCCGGGCTACCTCAAGATCGCCTCCGGGCTGGGGGAGGCACCGCCGGCCCATCTCATCGTGCTGCCGGTGCTGTTCGAGGGGCAGGTCCTCGGCGTCATCGAGCTGGCGTCGTTCCAGCGCTTCGCGCAGATCCAGCGGGACTTCCTCAGCCAGATCGCCGAGATGATCGGTACGAGCGTCAACACGATCAGCGTCAACACCAAGACCGAGGTGCTGCTCAAGCAGTCGCAGGAGCTGACCGAGCAGCTGCGCGAGCGGTCGGCGGAGCTCGAGAACCGGCAGCGGGCGCTGGAGATGTCCAACGCCGAGCTCGAGGAGAAGTCCGAGCGGCTGGCCCGGCAGAACCGCGACATCGAGGTCAAGAACACCGAGATCGAGGACGCCCGGCAGGTGCTCGAGGAACGGGCCGAGCAGCTCGCCGTCTCGATGCGCTACAAGTCCGAGTTCCTCGCCAACATGTCGCACGAGCTGCGCACCCCGCTCAACTCGCTGCTGATCCTGGCGAAGTTGCTGGCCGACAACGCGGACGGCAACCTCTCCCCGAAGCAGGTGGAGTTCGCCGAGACGATCCACGGCGCGGGCTCCGACCTGCTCCAGCTGATCAACGACATCCTGGACCTGTCGAAGGTCGAGGCGGGCAAGATGGACGTGAGCCCGACCCGCATCGCACTGGTCCAGCTCGTCGACTATGTGGAGGCCACCTTCCGGCCGCTGACCGCGGAGAAGGGACTCGACTTCTCCGTACGGGTCTCGCCGGAACTGCCGGCCACGCTCCACACCGACGAGCAGCGGCTCCTCCAGGTGCTGCGCAACCTGCTGTCCAACGCGGTGAAGTTCACCGACACGGGCGCGGTCGAACTGGTCATCAGGCCGGCCGGTACGGACGTACCGGACTCCATCCGCGAGCAGTTGCTGGAGGCCGGTGCGCTGCGCGAGGCGGACGGGGAGCTGATCGCCTTCTCCGTCACGGACACCGGCATCGGCATCGCGGCGAGCAAGATGCGGGTGATCTTCGAGGCGTTCAAGCAGGCCGACGGGACCACCAGCCGCAAGTACGGCGGCACGGGCCTCGGGCTGTCCATCAGCCGGGAGATCGCGCGGCTGCTCGGCGGCGAGATCCACGCGGCGAGCGAACCGGGCCGGGGCTCCACCTTCACGCTCTATCTGCCGCTCAACGCCGGTGAGTTGCTCACCGAGGGCTACCCGCAGCTCACGTCCGGCGGCCAGATGATCGACGAGGAGGGCATGCCGGTGGCACCGGGGACGGGCGCGGTGGACGAACCGGGCGTCGGCCCGGACACGTTCGCGAGCGGTGCGGCGGGGCTCTTCCTGCGCCGCCGCCGGGCCGCGCAGGCGGCCGGCCGGGCCGCGTCCGGTGCCGGGCAGGCCGCGAAGGCCCCGCAGCCGCAGGCCCCGGCTCCGCACGAGCAGTGGCCGCCGGCCATGGGCGGTGCGGAGGAGGGGACACCGGTGTCCGGCGGCGGGCGCGGTTTCCACGGCGAGAAGGTGCTGATCGTCGACGACGACATCCGCAATGTGTTCGCCCTCACCAGCGTGCTGGAGCAGCACGGACTGTCGGTGCTGTACGCGGAGAACGGCCGGGAGGGAATCGAGGTCCTGGAACAGCACGACGACGTCGTGGTGGTCCTGATGGACATCATGATGCCGGAGATGGACGGCTACGCCACGACGGCCGCGATCCGCAGGATGCCCCAGTTCGCGGGTCTGCCGATCATCGCGCTCACCGCGAAGGCGATGAAGGGCGACCGGGAGAAGAGCATCGAGGCCGGAGCGTCCGACTATGTCACCAAGCCCGTCGATACCGATCAGCTGCTGACGGTGATGGAGCAGTGGATGCGCGCAGAGTGACAGGCGGCCGTCCCGGCTTCGACTGCTCGTTGACAGAGTGTGGCCGAGGACATGTGGGACTGCGGCATTCCGGGAACTTTCACGTCTCCCGGCACGTTTCCGCTAAGTGCGCAGTGACATCGTGGTGACAGGGTGTGGTGACGGCCGGGGTACGGCTACCATGACCGGCACAAGGACGGGCGGCGCAAGGGAGCTGTCCCCTGGGGTGGCGCCCGGAGCTTCCCCAAGCTCTTCGAGCAGGGGAAGCTCCACGCCGGGGCGAGGAGGACGGGCCATGGTGCAGAAGGCCAAGATCCTCCTGGTCGATGACCGGCCGGAAAATCTGCTCGCGCTGGAGGCCATCCTCTCGGCGCTCGATCAGACACTGGTGCGGGCATCGTCAGGGGAGGAAGCGCTCAAGGCGCTGCTGACGGACGACTTCGCGGTGATCCTGCTGGACGTCCAGATGCCTGGGATGGACGGCTTCGAGACCGCGGCGCACATCAAGCGGCGGGAGAGGACGCGGGACATCCCCATCATCTTCCTCACCGCCATCAACCATGGCCCGCATCACACCTTCCGCGGTTACGCCGCGGGTGCGGTGGACTACATCTCCAAGCCCTTCGACCCGTGGGTGCTGCGGGCCAAGGTCTCGGTCTTCGTCGAGCTGTACATGAAGAACTGCCAGCTGCGCGAGCAGGCCGCCCTGCTGCGGCTGCAGCTGGAGAACGGCAGCCAGTCCAGCCGCAGCGTGGCCGAACCGCCCGAGTCCGCGGGTCTGCTCGCCGAGCTCTCGGCGCGGCTGGCGGCCGTCGAGGAGCAGGCGGAGGCGCTGTCCAAGCAGTTGGACGACTCCGCGGACGCGGCGGCCGTCGCCACCGCCGCTCACCTGGAGCGCAAGCTCAACGGCCTGCGGCGCGCGCTGGACGCGCTCGAGCCGGGCGCGGGGAGCAGTGTGCCGCCGGTGCCGTCCCAGACCTGACTGGGCTCGGTGTGCGGCTGCTTGACGCCGCGTCACCGTTCCTGTCGTCGGATCGCGACACGAATGGGTGAACACCGAGGCGCAGGTGTCCCACGCGCCGGACGACGGTAACCTCGGCACCATGGCTTCACGTACGTCCGGCAAGGGTTCCCAGAGCACGGCGGGCAACTCCAGGCAGCGCGCCGGACGCGCGGGGGGTGGCGCCGCGAAGAAACCGGTGGCGAAGAAGGCGGCGGCCAAGCCCGCGGCCAGGAAGGCGCCCGCCCGGAAGCCCGCCGCCAAGGCGGGCGCCGCCCGCGGCGCGGCGCGGGGCGTCGGCTCGATGTTCCGCGGTGTGGGCCGTGGCGCCAAGCGCCTCGACCCCGCGCACCGCAAGGACGGGCTCGCCCTCCTGCTGCTCGGCCTGGCCCTGGTCATCGCCGCCGGCACCTGGTCCAACCTCGACGGCCCGGTGGGCAACCTGGTGAAGATGCTCGTCACCGGGGCGTTCGGCCGGCTCGACCTGGTCGTGCCGATACTGCTCGGTTTCATGGCGATCCGGCTCTTCCGCCACCCCGAGCGGCCGGAGGCCAACGGGCGCATCGTGATCGGCCTGTCCGCACTGGTCCTCGGCGTGCTCGGCCAGGTGCACGTGGCCTGCGGAGCACCCGGCCGTGGCGACGGTTCCCAGGCGATGCAGGACTCCGGCGGCCTGATCGGCTGGGCCGCGTCGAAGCCCTTGATCTACACGGTCGGTGAGGTTCTCGCCGTACCGCTGCTCCTTCTGCTCACCGTCTTCGGGCTGTTGGTGGTCACGGCCACCCCGGTCAACGCCATCCCGCGGCGGCTGCGGCAGCTCGGGATACGGCTCGGGGTCATAGAGCCGATGCCCGGGGAGTACGACGACGACACGGACGGGCACAGCGCCGAGTGGCGTGACGCACCGGCTCGCAAGCCGCGGCGTACGGCCGCTGACAGGGCATCGGATCCGGAGCGGGCCGAGGAGGACGCGCTCGACAGGCGCCGCCGCCCGCGCCGCGCGGACCGTGAACCGGACGCCGTGGACGTGGCGGCGGCCGCCGCGGCCTCGCTCGACGGCGCGGTGCTGCACGGCGTGCAGCCGTCCCCGCTCGTCGCCGGGCTCAGCAGCGGCATCGCGCCGGAGGACGAACGTACGGTCCCCGTCCCGCAGCCCGAGGAGCCCTCCGCCCCCGTCCTCGACCTCACCAAGCCCGCGCCCGAACCGGCCCAGGGCCTGCCCTCGCGGGCCGAACAGCTCCAGCTCGCGGGCGACATCACCTATGCGCTGCCCACGCTCGACCTGCTCGAGCGCGGCGGCCCCGGCAAGGCCCGGAGCGCCGCGAACGACGCCATAGTGGCCGCGCTGACGAACGTCTTCGCGGAGTTCAAGGTCGATGCCAAGGTCACCGGCTTCACCCGGGGCCCGACGGTCACGCGCTACGAGATCGAGCTCGGCCCCGCGGTCAAGGTCGAGCGGATCACCGCGCTCGCCAAGAACATCGCCTACGCCGTCGCCAGCCCGGACGTACGGATCATCAGCCCGATCCCCGGCAAGTCCGCGGTGGGCATCGAGATCCCCAACAGCGACCGGGAGATGGTCAACCTCGGCGACGTGCTGAGGCTCGCGGAGGCCGCCGGCGACGAGCATCCGATGCTGGTGGCGCTGGGCAAGGACGTCGAGGGCGGCTATGTGATGGCCAACCTGGCGAAGATGCCGCACATCCTGGTCGCCGGTGCCACCGGCTCCGGCAAGTCGTCCTGCATCAACTGCCTGATCACCTCGGTGATGGTGCGTGCCACCCCCGAGGACGTACGGATGGTGCTCGTCGACCCCAAGCGCGTCGAGCTGACCGCGTACGAGGGCATCCCGCACCTGATCACGCCGATCATCACCAACCCCAAGCGGGCGGCGGAGGCCCTCCAGTGGGTCGTGCGCGAGATGGACCTGCGCTACGACGACCTCGCGGCCTACGGCTTCCGGCACATCGACGACTTCAACGCCGCCGTGCGCGCGGGCAAGGTGACCCCGCCGGACGGCAGCGGCCGGGAGCTCGCGCCGTACCCGTACCTGCTCGTCATCGTCGACGAGCTGGCGGACCTGATGATGGTGGCGCCGCGCGACGTCGAGGACTCGATCGTCCGCATCACCCAGCTCGCGCGGGCGGCCGGCATCCACCTCGTGCTCGCCACCCAGCGGCCCTCGGTCGATGTCGTCACCGGTCTCATCAAGGCGAACGTGCCGTCCCGGCTCGCCTTCGCGACCTCCTCGCTGGCCGACAGCCGGGTCATCCTGGACCAGCCGGGTGCCGAGAAGCTGATGGGCAAGGGCGACGGCCTCTTCCTGCCGATGGGGGCGAGCAACCCGGTCCGTATGCAGGGAGCCTTCGTCACGGAGGCCGAGGTCGCGTCCGTCGTCCAGCACTGCAAGGACCAGATGACGCCGGTCTTCCGGGAAGACGTCACGGTCGGGACGGCGAAGAAGAAGGAGATCGACGAGGACATCGGGGACGACCTCGATCTGTTGTGCCAGGCGGCCGAACTGGTCGTCTCCACCCAGTTCGGTTCGACTTCGATGCTCCAGCGCAAACTGCGTGTGGGCTTCGCGAAAGCGGGCAGGCTCATGGACCTGATGGAGTCGCGCAATATCGTGGGCCCGAGCGAGGGTTCCAAGGCCCGGGACGTGCTCGTCAAACCCGACGAACTGGACGGGGTCCTCGCGCTGATCCGCGGTGACGGCGGTTCCTGACACCGGTTCCGTTTCCCTGGGCCACGCACACAGTTGAGAGGGCGGGGAGGGGCGAAGAGCCACTGTCGGTCCGGCAGGGCCTTCTGTTGGCGTACAAAGTCCGGCTTTCCGCTTGCCGGACCCTTTCGCATCCCCCCTAGACTGATATTCCAGCAGGTGGCTGCACGCTCGAAAGGCGCCCACGTGTCCATCGGCAACTCTCCCCCGGATACTCCGGACGACGAGCGGCCCTCGATCGGCCGTTCCCTCCAGCAGGCCCGAATCAACGCCGGACTGACGGTAGACGAGGTCAGTTCGACCACCCGTGTACGCATTCCGATCGTGCATGCGATCGAGCAGGACGACTTCTCCCGCTGCGGCGGCGACGTCTATGCCCGAGGCCATATCCGTACGCTGGCGCGCGCCGTCGGCATCGATGCCACGGACCTCGTGGCGCGGTACGACGCCGAGCACGGCGGGCGTCCCAGGCCCAGCCGGGCCGCACCGGTCTTCGAGGCCGAGCGGATCCGGTCCGAACCCCGGCGACCCAACTGGACGGCCGCCATGGTCGCTGCGATCGTCGCGGTCGTCGGCTTCGTCGGGTTCACGCTCTTCAACGGCGGGGCGAAGGGGTCCGACGACCCGGTCGCGGCTCCGTCCGGCAAGCCGTCGAAGGCCCCGGGCAAGCCCGCCGCCAGCAAGCCGGCGGACGCGAAGCCGGACCCCTCCAACAGCGCGGACAGCGCCATCGCCGGCGTCCCGGCCAACAAGGTCACGGTCAAGCTCACGGCCGAGAAGGATCAGACCTGGGTGTCCGCCAAGGACCACAACGGCAAGACCCTGGAGGAGGGCGTGCTCAAGCGCGGCGTCTCCAGGACCTTCACCGACAGCAAGCGGATCGATCTGGTGCTGGGCAACGCCGGAGCCGTACAGCTGTTCGTGAACGGCAAGCAGATCAAGAAGGTCGGCGGCGACGGCCAGGTCCAGAAACTGACCTACACCAAGGGTGATCCGGTGGCGGGCTGACCGGCCGGGCGGCACCTGCGGGCGGGCGCGGAGAGCCATGGGTGACCAGGCTCTCCGCGCAGGCATGCCACTCGGCAGCGGAAGGGGTGCCGGGACAAAGTAGGCTGAGCCCTATGCCCGAACGCCGTACCGTCGCTCTTGTCACACTTGGCTGCGCCCGTAACGAGGTGGACTCGGAGGAGCTGGCAGGCCGCTTGGCGGCGGATGGCTGGGACCTCGTCGAGGACGCCGCCGACGCCGACGTCGCCGTCGTCAACACCTGCGGCTTCGTCGAAGCCGCGAAGAAGGACTCCGTCGATGCCCTCCTCGAGGCCAACGACCTGAAGGACCAAGGACGTACCCAGGCCGTGGTGGCGGTCGGCTGCATGGCCGAGCGGTACGGCAAGGAGCTCGCCGAGGCGCTGCCCGAGGCCGACGGAGTGCTCGGCTTCGACGACTACGCCGACATCTCCGACCGGCTCCAGACCATCCTCTCCGGCGGCGTCCACGCCTCCCACACCCCGCGCGACCGGCGCAAGCTGCTGCCGATCAGCCCCGCCGAGCGCCAGGCCTCCGCCGTGGCCCTGCCGGGGCACGCCCAGGACACTCCCCCCGCCGACCTGCCGGACGGGATCGCCCCGGCCTCCGGGCCGCGGGCCCCGCTGCGCCGCAGGCTCGGCACCAGCCCCGTCGCCTCCGTGAAGCTCGCGTCGGGCTGCGACCGCCGGTGCTCGTTCTGCGCCATCCCCTCCTTCCGCGGGTCCTTCATCTCCCGCCGCCCCTCGGACGTGCTGGGCGAGACCCGCTGGCTCGCGGAGCAGGGCGTGAAGGAGATCATGCTGGTCTCCGAGAACAACACCTCGTACGGCAAGGACCTCGGCGACATCCGGCTGCTGGAGACCCTGCTCCCCGAGCTCGCGGCCGTGGACGGCCTCGAGCGGGTGCGGGTGAGCTACCTCCAGCCCGCGGAGATGCGGCCCGGCCTGATCGACGTGCTGACCTCCACGGAGAAGGTCGCCCCGTACTTCGACCTCTCCTTCCAGCACTCGGCCCCCGGCGTGCTGCGGGCGATGCGCCGCTTCGGCGACACCGACCGCTTCCTCGGCCTGCTCGAGCAGATCCGTGCCAAGGCGCCGCAGGCCGGCGCCCGCTCCAACTTCATCGTCGGCTTCCCCGGCGAGACCGAGGACGACCTCGCTGAGCTGGAACGTTTCCTGTCCGAGGCGCGGCTGGACGCCATCGGCGTCTTCGGCTACTCCGACGAGGACGGCACCGAGGCGGCCGGCTACGGGAACAAGCTCGACCCCGAGGTCGTCGCGGAGCGCCTCGCGCGCGTCTCGCGGCTGGCCGAGGAGCTCACCGCGCAGCGCGCCGAGGAGCGGATCGGGGAGACAATCGAAGTACTGGTCGACCGCGTCGACGACGAGGACGGGGTCATCGGCCGGGCCGCCCACCAGGCGCCCGAGACCGATGGCCAGGTGCTCCTCACCATGGACAGCACGCCCGTCCCCGGTCGTATGGTCGTGGCAAAGGTGGTGGCGAGCGAGGGAGTCGACCTCGTCGCCGAGCCCGTCGGGTACGACGGGGACGGCGGGTGTACCGAGGAGGCGGGCAGATGAGCGGAGTCCCGGCCTCGGCCGCGGGCGGGCCGGCCAGGGCGGCCGCCGCCAGGCGTCCGGTTCGGTTGTGGAACATCGCCAACATCCTCACCATGGTGCGGCTGTGCCTGGTGCCGGGATTCGTCCTGCTGATGATGCACGACGGTGGCGAGGACCCGGCCTGGCGCTCGTTCGCCTGGGCCGCGTTCGCCGTCGCCATGATCACGGACCTCTTCGACGGCCATCTGGCCCGTACGTACAACCTGGTCACCGACTTCGGCAAGATCGCCGACCCGATCGCGGACAAGGCGATCATGGGTGCGGCCCTGATCTGCCTGTCGGTCCTGACGATCCTGCCCTGGTGGGTCACGAGCGTGATCCTCTTCCGCGAGATCGGCATCACCCTGATGCGCTTCTGGGTGATCAGGCACGGGGTCATCCCGGCCAGCCGCGGCGGCAAGATGAAGACGCTCGCGCAGGGGGTGGGCGTGGGGATGTACATCCTGCCGCTCACCGAGTGGCTCGCCACCCTGCGCTTCTGGGTGATGGCGGTCGCCGTGGTGCTGACCGTTCTCACCGGGCTCGACTATGTGCGGCAGGCGATCGTGCTGCGCCGCGCCTCCCGTGCGGGGGAGTCCGGGAAGTGAGCGCGGCGGGCCCCGGCGCCGCCGGGGAGGTGCTGGCGGCGCTGGTGCGGGCGGGGCGTACGGTCGCCGTCGCCGAGTCGCTCACCGGTGGTCTGGTCGCGGCCGCGCTCACCACCGTCCCCGGCGCCTCGCGTGTGGTGCGGGGTTCGGTCACCGCGTACGCGACCGAGGTCAAGCGCGATGTGCTGGGCGTGGACGCGCGGCTGCTCGCCGAGCGCGGAGCGGTCGACGCCGAGGTCGCCCGTCAGATGGCCCGGGGCGTACGGTCGCTGCTGGCCGCGGACTGGGGACTCGCCACGACCGGGGTCGCCGGTCCCACCGCGCAGGACGGCAAGGCCGTCGGGACGGTGTTCGTCGCGGCCGTGGGTCCGGGCGGCGCCGAGACGGTGCGCGAGCTGTCGCTCGACGGGGACCGGGAGCGCGTCAGGACCGCGAGCGTCACCGCGGTGCTCGCCCTGCTGCTGGGCGAACTGGCCGGGAACACGGGGGCAAAGGATAAGGAACACAACGGGGGGAATGGATGTTTGCAGCCCTGAGTGAACACGACATAGCTCCCCGCACGGCCGCACCCCGAGGCGGTACGGTGGGGCGTGAAGGATCCGGATTCGCGGTCCAAGGAGGGAGCCACCGATGATTCTGCTCCGTCGCCTGCTGGGTGACGTGCTGCGTCGGCAGCGCCAACGCCAGGGCCGCACTCTGCGCGAGGTCTCCTCATCGGCCAGGGTCTCGCTCGGTTACCTCTCCGAGGTCGAGCGCGGGCAGAAAGAGGCGTCCTCCGAGCTTCTCTCCGCAATCTGCGACGCTCTGGACGTACGGATGTCCGAGGTCATGCGCGAGGTGAGTGATGAACTGTCGCTCGCCGAGCTGGCGCAGTCGGCGGCGGCGAGCGAGCCGGTACCCGCGCCGATGCGGCCGATGTTCAATTCCATGTCCGTGGCGTCCGTTTCGGGCGTTCCGGGCGAGCGTGTGACCATCAAGGCACCGGCGGAAGCCGTGGATGTGGTCGCGGCCTGACGCCGTTCCAAAGCGTTTGGATATCTCCACCGGGAGCCCCGGTCAGCAGGAAGGCTGACCGGGGCTCCGGCGTATTCGGGCCCCATTCCCGCCTTTGTGTCATGGTGGAAAAACGGGAGTAAACGGATCGGACGCTGGAGAGGAGAAACCGGATGTCTGTCGTGAAAAGCCCGTTGCCGGAACAGGACCGCAAGGTCGTCGCCGATGCCCTCCAGGGTGCGCTCGTCGACCTGGTGGATCTCTCCCTCGTCGCCAAGCAGGTTCACTGGACCGTGCTCGGCGCCCACTTCCGTCCCGTGCACCTGCAACTCGACGAGGTCGTCGCGTCAGCACGCGAGCACGCGGACACGGTGGCGGAGCGCGCCTCGGCGCTGGGCGTCGCCCCGGACGGCCGGGCCGGGACGGTGGCCGAGACCAGTGGGATCGCCCCGGTCGGGGGCGGGTGGAACGAGGACGCGGAGGCCGTGCGCATCCTCGTCGCGGCACTCGCCGTCGTGATCAAGCGGATGCGCGAGCGCATCGCCGCCACGGACGAGCCGGATCCGGTCACCCAGGACATCCTGATCGGGCTGACGGCCGATCTGGAGAAGCACCACTGGATGTTCCAGGCGCAGACCGGCTGAGGGCGGTGCGGTGCGGTGGCGGCCCGGGTGGCGGGTGGGCACCGGAAGAGTTCTCCTGGGGGCATGAACGAGCAGCCCGTCGTCCGCTTCACCGAGGAGCTGATGGTGGTCACGGAGCTCGACCAGCGGACGGCCGGGGCCTTTGTGCGCAGCGTCTACCAGGAGGGCATGCACGAGGGCGAGCAGCGGGTGATCGTCGAACTGCACCGGCGGGACCGCCTGATCCGGGAGCTCGAGCAGGAGCTGGAGCTGCTCCGCGGGCAGTCCTTCGGCTGACGGCGGGGAGGACGGGTCCGGGAGGTCAGCCGAAGGAGGCAGCCATGCTGTGGCACGGCATACGGAGCCGCCTTCGGTCGTGCGGGCCGGTGCGCGGGCTGCTCGCGCTCGTCGCCTGCGGGGTGTGGGCGTGGACGGTGCTCCGGCTGATGATGCCGCCGGGCGGCCGGGGCGGGATCGTGGAAGGGCTGGTGGCGGCGGGGGGTTGGGGGCTGAGCCTGCTGCCCGTGCATTGTGTGCCGCGCCCGCGGAAGCGGGGACGGGCGCGGAGGCGATGAGTCTGCGGGGGCTCGGCTTCACTCGAACGGCTTATTCACGTTTCCCGCGTGATGGCCCCTCCGGGTGCCCCGCTCGACCGCACAGTCTCGACCGCACCGTCAGGGTGCGCGCAGGCGCAGGCCGCGTGGGGTGGCGTGGAAGCCCGCGGACTCCAGGAGAGCGCCCAGTGGTGCGGTGAGCGCGGGGGAGCCGTTGACGCGCTCGACCGTGACGGTGCCCAGCGAGCCGGCCCGGGCCGCCTCGGCCAGGGCCGCCGCCGCTTCGCGCAGGACGGGGTCGTCGGCGCTCGGCTCCTCGGAGCCCTCCGCCTGCGGCCAGGCCAGGAGGGTCTTGCCGCCGCGCTCCATGTAGAGGGCGAGCGCGCCGTCGACGAGGACCACGAGGGAGCCCGCCTTGCGTCCCGGCTTGTGGGAGGCGTCACTTGGCGGGTCCGGCCAGGGCAGGGCGGCGCCGTAGGCGTTGGCGGGATCCGCCGCGGCGAGAACGACCGCGCGGCCGTGGCCGGTTCGCCCGGCGGTGCGTATCCCCGGGTGCCCGACGGGCCCGGCCTCGCCCGCCCTCTCGCGTGCCGTGCTGACGGCACGCAGTCTGTCGATCGCGCCCTCCACCGCGAACTGGGCGGCGCCCAGGCCCTCGACGACATAGCCGCGGCGGGCCTGCCCGCTGTCCTCGAAGGCGGAGAGCACGCGGTAGGCCGCGGAGAAGCCGCCCTCCACCCCCTCGGCGGCGACCGCGCCCCGGGTCACCACGCCGTGCCGGTCGAGGAGCGTACGGGCCAGGGCATGCGCCCGGTGCGTGGGATCGGGCGCGCGCTCGGGGAGCAGGGACCAGCGGCCCGCGACGGTCGGGGGTCCGCCACGGGAGGCGGTGGGCCGGCCCGCCAGGGCCGCGCGGCCGGCGAAGGCGCCGTAACGCCCGCGCGGGACCGTGCGCTTGGCGCGGTGCGCGGTGGAACCCGCCGTGCGACCGGAGCCGAGGAGCGAACGGAGCGGTGCGAGCGTGTCGTTGGTGAGCCGGCCGGACCAGGCGAGATCCCAGACCGCCTCGGCGATACGGGCGTCGGCACCGGCGGAGCCGTCGAGATCGGGGAGCTCCGCGCGGACTCTCTCGGCGATCTGACGGAAGAACAGGCCGTATCCGCCGGAGAGGGCGCCGAGCACCGCCCGGTGCACGGGGGTGAGTTCGAGCGGGTGCGGGGCGGGCAGCAGAAGCGGGGCCGCGTCGGCGGGGAGCAGCGCGATCCAGCCGTCCTTGCCGGGCAGGGCACCCGCGCCGACCCACACCACCTCGCCGGCCGCGGTGAGTTCGTCGAGCATCGCCGGGGCGTAGTCGCTCACGCGGGCGGGCAGGACCAGCTTCTCCAGGGCGGAAGCGGGGACGGGCGCGCCCTGCAACTGCTCGACGGCGCGCACCAGTCCGTCGATGCCGCGCAGGCTGTGGCCGCCGATGTGCTGCCATTGGGGGAGGAAGGCGGCGAGCGCGGTGGGCGGCACGGGCTCGAGCTCCTGCCGCAGCGCCGCGAGGGAGCGGCGGCGCAGCCTGCGCAGGACAGCCGCATCGCACCACTCCTGCCCCAGGCCGGAGGGGTGGAACTCGCCCTGGACGATGCGCCCGGACGCCGCCAGGCGGTGCAGGGCGCCTTCGGTCACCGCGGTGCCGAGGCCGAAGCGTGCGGCGGCCTGTGCCGAGGTGAACGGGCCGTGGGTGCGGGCGTATCGGGAGAGCAGGTCGCCGAGCGGGTCCTTGACGGGCTCGGTGAAGGCCTCGGGCACGCCGACGGGCAGGGCCGTGCCCAGGGCGTCGCGCAGGCGCCCGGCATCCTCGACGGCGGCCCAGTGGTCCCGGCCGGCGATGCGGACGCTGAGCGCGCGCCGCGCCCCGGACAGCTCCTGTGCCCACTGCGGTTCGGCGCCGCGCTCGGCGAGTTCCCCGTCGGTGAGGGGGCCGAGGAGTCGCAGCAGGTCGGCGACGCCCTCGGCGTCCTTGATCCGGCGGTCCTCGGTCAGCCACTGCAGCTCGCGCTCGAGTTCCGCGAGGACCTCCGGGTCGAGCAGCTCGCGCAGCTCGGCCTGGCCCAGCAGTTCGGCCAGCAGTCTCGAGTCGAGGGAGAGGGCCGCGGCGCGGCGCTCGGCGAGCGGGGAGTCGCCCTCGTAGAGGAACTGGGCGACGTAGCCGAAGAGGAGGGAGCGGGCGAACGGCGAGGGCTCGGGGGTGGTCACCTCGACGAGCCGGACGCGGCGCGCCTCGATGTCGCCCATCAGCTCGGTGAGCCCGGGGACGTCGAAGACGTCCTGGAGGCATTCGCGGACGGCTTCGAGGACGATGGGGAACGACCCGAACTCGCCGGCCACCTGGAGCAGTTGGGCGGCGCGCTGGCGCTGCTGCCACAGGGGGGTGCGTCTGCCGGGGGAGCGGCGCGGCAGGAGCAGGGCTCTGGCGGCGCACTCGCGGAAGCGGGAGGCGAACAGGGCGGAGCCGCCGACCTGTTCGGTGACGATCCCGCCGACTTCCTCCTTGTCGAAGGTGACGTCGGCGGCCGAGACGGGGGACTGCTCGGCGTCGAACTCCGTGCCCTGCCGGGCCGGGTCGGCGTCCAGCAGGTCCAGGCCCGCCAGGTCGGTGTCGGGCAGGCGCAGCACGATGCCGTCGTCGGCGTGCATCACCTGGGTGTCCATGCCGTACCGCTTGGCGAGGCGGGCGCCGAGGGCGAGCGCCCAGGGGGCGTGCACCTGGGCGCCGAAGGGGGAGTGGACGACGACCCGCCAGTCGCCCAGCTCGTCGCGGAACCGCTCGACGACGATGGTCCGGTCGTCGGGCACGTGCCCGCAGGCGCGGCGTTGCTCGGCGAGGTAGGAGAGGACGTTGTCCGCGGCGAGGGTGTCGAGGCCGGCGGCGGTGAGGCGCCGGCGGGCGGCCTCGGGCGGCTGGCCGCCGACCTCCCGCAGGAACGCGCCCAGCGCGCGCCCGAGTTCGAGGGGGCGGCCCAGCTGGTCGCCCTTCCAGAACGGCAGCCGGCCGGGGACGCCGGGGGCGGGGGTGACGAGGACGCGGTCGCGGGTGATGTCCTCGATCCGCCATGAGGTGGTGCCAAGCGTGAACACGTCGCCGACGCGCGACTCGTAGACCATCTCCTCGTCGAGCTCGCCGACGCGGGTGCCGCCCTTCTTGGGGTCCGCGCCCGCCAGGAAGACGCCGAAGAGGCCGCGGTCCGGGATGGTGCCGCCGGAGGTGACGGCGAGGCGCTGCGCCCCGGGGCGGCCCGTGACCGTGCCGGCCGTGCGGTCCCAGACGAGGCGGGGCCGCAACTCGGCGAAGGCGTCGGAGGGATAGCGCCCGGCGAGCATGTCGAGCACGCCGGTGTAGGCGGATTCGGGCAGCGCGGCGAAGGGAGCCGCGCGGCGGACCAGGGCCAGGAGCTCGCCGACGTCCCAGGTGTCCACGGCGGTCATGGCGACGATCTGCTGGGCGAGCACGTCCAGCGGGTTGGCGGGCACGCGCAGGGACTCGATGGCCCCCTGGCGCATCCGCTCCGTCACCACCGCGGCCTGCACCAGGTCGCCGCGGTACTTGGGGAAGACGACGCCCGTGGAGACGGCGCCGACCTGGTGACCGGCGCGGCCGACGCGCTGCAGCCCGGAGGCGACCGAGGGCGGCGACTCGACCTGGACGACGAGGTCGACCGCGCCCATGTCGATGCCCAGCTCCAGGCTGGAGGTGGCCACGACGGCGGGCAGCCGGCCCGCCTTGAGGTCCTCCTCGACCAGGGCCCGCTGCTCCTTGGAGACCGAGCCGTGGTGGGCACGGGCGATGACGGCCGGGGCGCCCGACGCCGCGCCGGAGCCGCCCATCAGCTCGGCGGGGGAGTGGTGTTCGGGCAGGGGTGCCCCGGCGGCCCGCTCGTGCGCGATCTCGTTGAGCCGGTTGCACAGGCGCTCGGCGAGGCGGCGGGAGTTGGCGAAGACGATGGTGGAGCGGTGGGCCTGGACGAGGTCGGCGATGTGCTGCTCGACGTGGGGCCAGATCGACGGCCGCTCCTTGTCGTCCCCCTCCCGCACGGGCGAGGCGCCCAGCTCCCCGAGATCCTCGACGGGCACGACCACCGACAGGTCGAACTCCTTGCCCGAGGGCGGCTGGACGATCTCCACCTTGCGTTGCGGCGACAGATAGCGGGCCACCTCGTCGACCGGCCGGACTGTGGCGGACAGGCCGATGCGCCGGGCGGGGCGGGGGAGCAGGGTGTCGAGGCGCTCCAGGGAGAGCGCGAGGTGCGCGCCCCGCTTGGTCCCGGCGACGGCGTGCACCTCGTCGAGGATGACGGTCTCCACGCCGGTGAGCGCCTCCCGGGCCGCGGAGGTGAGCATCAGGAACAGCGACTCGGGAGTGGTGATCAGGATGTCGGGCGGCCGGGTGACCAGGGCGCGCCGCTCGGCGGCCGGGGTGTCGCCGGAGCGGATGCCGACGCGGACGTCCGGCTCCGGCAGGCCCAGCCGCACCGACTCCTGGCGGATGCCGGTGAGCGGGCTGCGGAGGTTGCGCTCGACGTCGACCGCGAGGGCCTTGAGCGGGGACACGTACAGCACGCGGCAGCGCTTGTGGCGCTCGGCGGGCGGCGGGGCGCTCGCCAGCCGGTCCAGCGAGGCGAGGAAGGCGGCGAGCGTCTTGCCGGAGCCCGTCGGCGCGACGACCAGCACGTCGGAGCCCTCGCCGATCGCCCGCCAGGCCCCCGCCTGCGCGGGGGTGGGCGCGGTGAAGGCTCCCGTGAACCAGGAGCGGGTCGCGGGCGAGAACGCGGCGAGGGCCGTGGCAGGGCCCCCGGGCGTCGCTTCCGCCGGGTCGTTGGCCATGTCCCCCATCGTGCACCGCACCACTGACAATGCCCCGGACGGGCAGGCCGGGGGCGGTGCCCGGGCCGTGGCTAGAGCCGGCGGCCGTAGGAGCGCAGGGTCAGGAGCGCGTCGATGGTCGCCACCGGCCGGTACTCCAGGGCGGTGCCCGGTGCCCATGCGTGCCTGCGGTGCGGCCAGCCGCCGTCGTCCTCCTGGGCGGCGGCGAGGAAGTCCAGTGATCGGGTGAGCTCCGCGTCGGTGAACCAGGAGCGGGCCAGGGAGTCGGGCGTCCGCGCGAAGTCGTGCGGGAAGTGGTGTTCGCCGGGGGCGTAGCCGTCCGGCAGGGGGTGGCCGCCCAGCCGCTCCGGGTCCAGCACGGCCAGCCGCTGCTCCCGGACCGCCCGGCCGAGGCGGTCGGCGGCGGCCTCGGCGCGCGTGCGGTCGGGGGCGCCGTCGAGGAACGCGACGGCGGCCCGGACCTCGTGGGGGTGCGTCCTGGTGCCCAGGCCGAGCGCGTCGACCGCCGCCCAGCAGAAGTCGGTGGCGCGGAACAGCCAGGCGTGCCACACGTCGTTGCGGTGCAGCAGGCCCACCACGGGGCCGGTGGTGAGCAGGGCGCTCGGGGGGACCTCCAGGACGGGGAGCCACGGGGGCGCCGGGCAGCCGTGCAGGGAGGGGTGGAGTGCGGGCAGGGCGCCGTCGGGGGTGGAGACGGCCGTGAGGTAGCGGCACACGAGCTCGGCACGGCGGTCGCCGCAGCGGCCGATCTCGTCCAGGACGCGCAAGGCGTGCGCCGTGTGCAGGGGTTGGCTCGCCGGGCCGCGCAGATCGGGTTCCAGAGCGTGCCCGTAGCCTCCGTCGTCGCCCAGGTAGGCCGTCAGAGCCGCCTCGACGGCATCGGGACTGCCGTTCAGGAAGTGATAGGCGAATCTGCGTTGTTCGAGGACGCGGGCGGTCAGCCAGATGAACTGTTCTGCACGGACTACGGCGGATGCTCCGGATGGGGCCATGCACAAGACCGTAGAGCCGAATACGCCGCCGGTCAGTGGCTCGCGCCCGGCTGCACCCGCAGGGGCGGGGGCCGGTGCGTACGGGGTTGACGTCCCGGGCGTCGGCGGCGTCCGGGCACCGGCCCGTGACGCCTTACGCTGCGTGTATGAGGTTGACGGTGTTCTGGCAGCGCATGGCTGATCATTTCGGCCCGGCGTATGCCGATTCCTTTGCACGTGATCACGTGATGTCCGAGCTCGGGGGCAGGACGGTGCACCAGGCACTGGACGCGGGCTGGAACGCGAAGGACGTGTGGCGTGCGGTGTGCCGGGCGATGGAGATCCCCGAGAGCATGCGCTGACGCACGTCCGCCCGCCGCTCCGCCGGGGGCGGCGGGTTCCGCTTGACACGAAAATCGAACATCTATTCTGATTGGTGCTCCGCCCCGGTGGGATGACGGTTGTTCCCGGGCCAGGGGCGGCGTCCGGGCCCATTGTCAGTGGCAGGCATTAGCGTCGTGGACGTGAAGCGATCGACTCAAACACACCGGGTGGAAGCCATGGCAGGCACGGACCGCGAGAAGGCACTGGATGCCGCGCTCGCACAGATTGAACGGCAGTTCGGCAAGGGCGCCGTGATGCGCCTCGGCGAGCGGCCCAACGAACCCATCGAGGTCATCCCCACCGGATCGACCGCGCTGGACGTCGCCCTCGGCGTCGGCGGGCTGCCCCGCGGCCGTGTGGTCGAGGTGTACGGGCCGGAGTCCTCCGGCAAGACGACCCTGACCCTGCACGCCGTGGCCAACGCCCAGCGAGCGGGCGGCACGGTCGCCTTCGTGGACGCGGAGCACGCGCTCGACCCCGAGTACGCCAAGAAGCTGGGCGTCGACATCGACAACCTGATCCTGTCCCAGCCGGACAACGGCGAGCAGGCGCTGGAGATCGTCGACATGCTGGTCCGCTCCGGCGCGCTCGACCTGATCGTCATCGACTCCGTGGCGGCCCTGGTGCCCCGCGCGGAGATCGAGGGCGAGATGGGCGACTCGCACGTCGGCCTCCAGGCCCGCCTGATGAGCCAGGCGCTCCGGAAGATCACCAGCGCGCTCAACCAGTCCAAGACCACCGCGATCTTCATCAACCAGCTCCGCGAGAAGATCGGCGTGATGTTCGGTTCCCCCGAGACCACGACCGGTGGCCGGGCGCTGAAGTTCTACGCCTCGGTGCGCATCGACATCCGCCGCATCGAGACGCTCAAGGACGGCACGGAGGCGGTCGGCAACCGCACCCGTTGCAAGGTCGTCAAGAACAAGGTCGCGCCGCCCTTCAAGCAGGCCGAGTTCGACATCCTCTACGGCCAGGGCATCAGCCGCGAGGGCGGCCTGATCGACATGGGCGTGGAGCACGGCTTCGTCCGCAAGGCCGGCGCCTGGTACACGTACGAGGGCGACCAGCTCGGCCAGGGCAAGGAGAACGCCCGCAACTTCCTCAAGGACAACCCCGACCTCGCCAACGAGATCGAGAAGAAGATCAAGGAGAAGCTGGGCGTGGGCGTCAAGCCCGAGACCCCGGGTGCCGAGCCCGGCGCGGACGCGGCCACCGCCGAGCCGGCCAAGTCGGTGCCCGCCCCGGCCAAGTCCTCGGGGAAGGCGGCCAAGGCGACGGCCAAGAGCTAGCGGGCCGGGTCCGATCCCATGACACGGCGAAGCAACTGGCCTGAGCCGCAAGCCGGCAACCGGACGGGCGGTGATGGCGTGTCCCCGTCGAGGGCCGGGGGCGCACCATCACCGCCGCCGGAGGAGCAGGCGCGGGCGATCTGCCTGCGCCTGCTCACCGGATCCCCGCGCACCCGCGGGCAACTCGCGGAGGCGCTGGCCAAGCGGGGGATCGCCGACGAGGTGGCGGAGGAGGTGCTGTCCCGCTTCGAGGAAGTGGGGCTGATCGACGACGCGGCGTTCGCCGGCGCCTGGGTGGAGTCCCGGCACCACGGCCGTGGGCTGGCCCGCCGCGCACTGGCGCGTGAGCTGCGCACCAAGGGCGTGGACTCGGCGGTGATCGACGAGGCCCTGGGGCAGCTCGACTCCGAGCAGGAGGAGCGCACGGCACGGGAGTTGATCGACCGCAAGCTGCGCAGCACGCGGGGCATGGAGCGGGAGAAGCGGCTGCGCCGGCTCGCCGGCATGCTGGCCCGCAAGGGGTACGGCGAGGGGCTCGCCCTGCGGGTGGTGCGGCAGGCCCTCGCGGAGGAGGGGGATGACGCCGAGGAGCTGCTGGATGCGTACGGGGCGGGGGAGTAGGGCGGCCCGCCCAGGGCTCCTCCGCCCAGGAACTCCCCGCCCAAGGCCTCCCCGCTCAGGGTTTCTCCGCCGTCAGGGTGTCACCGGCAGGCCGGCCGAGCGCCATGCCTGGAAGCCGCCCGCCACATCCGTGGCGCGGTGCAGGCCCAACTGCCGCAAGGAGACGGCCGCCAGCGAGGACGCATACCCCTCGTCACAGATCACGACCACCCGAAGACCGTGCCCGGTGGCCTCGGGCGCGCGGTGGGCGCAGTCCGGATCGAGCCGCCACTCCAGCTCATTGCGTTCCACGACGAGCGCTCCGGGAATGACCCCGTCGCGCTCGCGCAGCGCCGCATAGCGGATGTCCACCAACAGCCCGCCCTCGGCCTGGACTTGGGCCGCCTGCGCCGGGCTCAGGCGGTCGAGTTCCGCACGGGCGGCGGCCAGGAGCTCCTCGACCCTCATCCCCAGTCCTCCGGCCACTCCACCTGCTCGAGCCGCAGCACCGGCCCGGTCCTGCTGTACCGCCGCATCATCGGCAGCGGCGGGTGATAGGCGTGCACCGACACCGCATGCCGCTCCGGAGAGGCGTTGAACACCTGGTGCACATGGTGCGGCCCGAACGCCCGGCCGTTCCCGTCGGCGAGCCGCCGCTCACGGTCGACGCCGTCGGCCAGCTCGAGCACCTTCCAACCCTCGGTGGGCAGTTGAGCCGCGAGCGACTGCTCGGTCAGCACGCCCGCCGCCGTGGCGAAGGCGCCGTTGGAACCGCCGTGATCGTGCCAGCCGGTGCCCGAACCGGGTGGCCAGCCGATGAGCCAGGCCTCGCTCCCGGCCGGTCCCGTCAACCGGATCCAGGTACGCCCCTCGGGATCGAGGGGAAGCGAGGAGACGAGCGCGGCATCGGCGGCGACCGCGCGCACAAAACCGAGCAGACCGGCCATGTCCGGGGTGCCGGGCGGGGTCAGGGACGCAGACAGAGGGAGAGACACGACAACCGTCCTGAGTGATCGCACGAGTTGCGCGTGCCGGGCAGCCGGCCGCGCGCACAGGGAAACGGATCAACAGGACGGACGACAGACGCAGCCCGCGTAGCGGAGGAGGTCCACATGGACCCTCCGCCAGAAACGCGCACCGCTCTCCGTCATGTGCCGGAGTGAACCACGGTGCTCACGGGCCGGTCAACGCTTGGCCGTAGCCTCACTGGCCTCGCCGTCGAGCTCCGGGACCTCCCGGCCGGACTCCGCTGTGTCCGCGTCCGCGTCCGCGTCCACGGGCGCCGGCGCCGCCGCACCGCCGCGCGTCGCGTCCGCGCACGCGTACAGCTCCGCGGCCCGTACCCCGGAGAACGCGGCCACCAGACGGCCGTCCGGCCGCACCACCAGCACCATGTGCGCCGCGGCCCCCGGATAGCCCTCGGCCACCAGCAGTTCGGCCTTCATCGGCAGGGCGCCGACGGCGGAGGCCAGCCGCGGCATGAGACCCGCGCCCAGCCAGTGCCGGCGCTCCCACACGCCCGTACCCGGGGCGATCAGCACCACCAGCAGGTCCCCGTTCAGCCGGTCGTGCAGCGACGCCGCCGATCCGTCCGGCGCGGTCACCGGTACGTCCGCCACCAGATCCCCCACGGCGGTGCCGACCTCGGGGGAGTCGGCGGCCGGGGTGAGGGGCGTACGGGCGTACACCGTCGGCGCGCCCAGCGCGCCGCGCCCCAAGTGCCCTTCCGTCAGCAGCACATCGTGGCCGCGCACGGCGCCGGGCACGACCGTGCGCCGTACCGTGCGCCACCCGCCCTCGCCGCGCACCGCGGGCAGCGCCCGGTCGGCGGCGCGCAGCCGTGCCACGACCGCCCCCCTCCGTTCGGCCTGGTAGCTGTCGAGCAGTGTGTCCGAGGCACCGTGGTGCCAGGCGAGTGCCAGCTTCCAGGCGAGGTTCTCCGCGTCCTGCAGCCCCTCGTCGAGCCCCTGGACCCCGAGCGTCCCGAGCACATGCGCGGCGTCCCCGGCGAGGAAGGCGCGTCCGCTGCGCCAGCGGCGCGCGAGCCGGTGGTGCACGATGTGCACGCCGGTGTCCAGGAGGTCGTACGCCGGGACGCCTCCGCACCACAGGGCCAGGGAGTCGTGGACGCGGGCGAGCAGGGCGTCGGGAGTGACCAGTTCGCCGTCCGGCGGCAGCAGCCAGTCCAGCCGCCACACCCCGTCCGGCAGCGGACGGGCCGTCACCTCGTCGCCGCGCCCCGGGGACCGGTGCAGAACGGCCTCGCCGGGCCACGGCAGTTCGGCCCGCAGCGCGGCGACCGCGTACCGCTCCACCGCCGTGCGTCCGGGGAAGCGGCCGCCCAGCAGCTTGCGGACGACGGAACGGGCGCCGTCGCAGCCGACCAGGTAACCGGCGCGCCAGGACGACCCGTTGTCGCCCCGGGTCTGCACGGTGACCCCGTCGGGGTCCTGCTTCAGCACGGTCACCCGGCTGTCGGGGACGACCCGCACCCCTTCGTGCGCGGCGAGCGCGGCACGCAGTTCACGCACCAGGATGTGCTGGGGAAGATGCAGAGGCGAGGCCATTTCCCCCTCGCCCTCCTGCAACGGCACCCGGGCCACCACCGACCGGCGGCGCAGCGTGCGCCAGCCCGTCCAGCGCGTCCCCCCCGTGGTGGCGCACCCGAACCGCTCGAGCATGCGGGCGGTCTCCGGTCGCAGCACGACCGTACGGGCCAGGCGCCCGTCGTCCTGGTCCGTGGAGCCGGGGGCCTCGTCGAGGACGACGACGGGCACGTCGCGCCGGGCCAGGGCCAGGGCCAGCGTGAGGCCGACCGGGCCGGCCCCGACGACGATCACCGGGTCCACGGCACGCGGGAGGGGAGAAGACGGAGCACGATCACAGAACGTATGCAACCCATTGCCGCTGCATGCGTCAAGTGATCGGAGTCGGCCGCACGGTGTGCCGGTGACACGCGCCCCGCCGCCCGTACGCGGGCGACGGGACGTCAGCTGTCGTGCGGTCGGTCCGGCTTGGGCGCGTCCGCGCCGGAGGCGCCCTCGAGGGCCGCGCCCGTCCCGGCCGGCACGGTCGGGGTGCCCTTGCGCGAGCGCTGTGTGCGCCGTTCGACCCATGTGGCGAGGCCCGACAGGGCCAGGCACAGCAGGACGTAGACCGAGCCGAAGACGATCACCATCGGGATGAAGGCGTAGACGCCGTTCACGGGGTCCACCTGGGTGGCGAACCGCTTGCCGGTGAACAGCAGTTCCTCGAAAAGGATGATGGAGCCGAGCGAGGTGTCCTTGAGGGTCACCACGAGCTGGCTGATGATCGAGGGCAGCATCGACCGGACGGCCTGCGGGACGAGGATGCTCGTCATCACCTGGGTCTTGCGCAGTCCCAGCGCATAGCCGGCCTCGCTCTGTCCCTTGGGCACGGCGTTGATGCCGGAGCGGAAGATCTCCGCCTGGACCGAGCCGTTGTACAGCATCAGCCCGATGACCACGGCCCACAGAGGGTCGGTGGTGAAGAACGCCGCGGACAGCAGGAACATCATGATGAGCAGCGGCATGGCGCGGAAGAACTCCACGACCAGCGTGGCCGCCCAGCGGACCGGCCGGTGATCGGAGAGCCGGGCCGTGGCGAGGAGCACGCCCGCCACGAGCGAGAGCACCGCCGCGAGGGCAAACGCCTTGAGCGTCGTCCCCAGGGCGTCGACGATCTGCTGCTGGGTGTCGGTGTACTCGTACGCCTTCCACAGCCCGTACTGGAACTGCCCGGTCACATCCAGCCGGTGGACGACGAAGGCGATGAGGCCGAGGATCGCGGCGACGGACACCACGCCGTAGATCCGGTTGCGCTTGCGTGCCTTGGGGCCGGGCACGTCGTAGAGGACGCTGCCGCTCATCGGGCCACCGCCAGCCGGTTCTCGAGCAGCCGGAACAGGGCGCCGATCAGGAACGTGATGATGAGGTAACACGCCGCGATCCAGAGGAAGATCACGTAGATGTTGTAGCCCATGTCGGCGTTGAGCTGTTTCTGCAGCGCACCGAGTTCGGCCACATTGAAGCCCGAGGCGATCGCCGTGTTCTTGGTGAGGGCGATCATCAGGCTCCCTATGGGCGGTATCGCGGTGCGGACGGCCTGCGGCAGCACGATCTGCCCCAGGGTCTGCGTGAAGGTCATCCCGATGGACCGGGCCGCCTCCGCCTGGCCGACCGGCACGGTGTTGATGCCGGACCTGACGGCTTCGCAGATGAACGCCGAGGTGTAACAGCCCATGGCCAGCACGGCGAGCCAGAAGGAGTCCCAGCCCTTGAGTCCGAGCTGCGGCAGCCCCAGGGTGACGGCGAGGAACAGCAGCACGAGCGGGGTGTTGCGCAGCAGCGTCACCCACCCGGTGCCGAACGCGCGCAGCGCGGGCACCGGGGAGACACGGAACGCCGCGATGAGGGTGCCCAGGACGAGAGCGAGCAGTGCGCTGAACGCCGTCAGTTCGACGGTGTTGATGAAGCCTGCGCGGAAGTCGTCGAAGTTGTCCGTCAGAACGTTCACGTCACTTCTCCCGGGAATCGCATGACGGGTCAGTAACGTTCGATCGCGGGCGGGTTCTGCGCGGGAGAACCCGAGAGGCCCAGCGTCGCGTCGAAGGCCCTCTTCCAGTCGCCGTTCTTCTCATGGGCCTCGATGGCGTTGTCGACCGCCTCGCGCAGCGCCTTGTCCCCCTTGTTCAGGCCGACACCGTAGGGCTCCTTGGAGAAAGGCTTGCCGACGACCTTCAACGCGCCCTTGTTCTGGGCCGCGTAGCCCATGAGGATCGCGTCGTCCGTGGTGACGGCGTCCACGGATCCGTTGACCAGCTCCTGGACGCACAGCTGGTAGCCGGACTGCGCCTTCACCTCGGCGGCACCGTACTTGGGCTCCTTGATCCGCTTCAGCGGGGTGGCGCCGGTCGCCGAACAGACCTTCTTGCCCTTGATGTCATCCGGGCCGTTGATGCTGCTGTCCTTCTTGACCAGCAGGTCCTGGCCCGCGACGTAGTACGGGCCCGCGAAGGAGATCTGCTTCTTGCGCTCGTCGTTGATCGTGTACGTGCCGACGTACAAGTCCACGCCGCCATTGGCGATCTGGGTCTCGCGCGCCTCCGACTGGATCGTCTTGAACTTGATGTGGTCCTCGTCGAAGCCCAGATCCGCCGCGATCATGCGGGCGATCTCCACGTCGAATCCGGAGCGCTTCTTGGTGCTCGGGTTCTCGTAGCCGAGGTAGGGCTGGTCGGCCTTGGTGCCGATGGTGATGGTCTTGCCCTTGATCCGCTGGAAGACGGGCGAGTCCTTGATGTCGGCCGCGGTGTTCACCTTGTACGCCGGCAGCGGGGCCGCCGACTTGCCGTTGCCCGGCTTGTCCTTGTCGTCGTCCGGGCTGCCCGACTTTCCGCAGGCGGTCGCGGACGCGGTGAGTGCCAGCACCACGGCGGCCACGGCGGCGGTGTTGCGGAGCTTCATGGTGAACATCCTTTGCGTCGCCCTGAGTTGCGAGACGGGTGGAGACGGGTGGGGAGGGGGAGCCGATGAAGGCGGAGTCAGTGGTGCAGGATCTTCGACAGGAAGTCCTTCGCCCGGTCGCTGCGCGGGTTGCTGAAGAACCGGTCCGGCCGCGCCTCCTCGAGGATCCGGCCGTCCGCCATGAAGACCACGCGGTTGGCGGCGGAGCGCGCGAAGCCCATCTCGTGCGTGACGACGACCATCGTCATGCCGTCCCGCGCGAGCTGTTGCATGACCTCCAGCACCTCGTTGATCATCTCCGGGTCCAGCGCCGAGGTCGGCTCGTCGAAGAGCATCACCTTCGGGTCCATGGCCAGCGCACGGGCGATCGCCACGCGCTGCTGCTGCCCGCCGGACAGCTGCGCCGGGTACTTGTCCGCCTGGGCGCCCACGCCCACCCGGTCCAGCAGGGTCCGGGCCGTCGACTCGGCCGATCTCCGGTCCTTCTTGCGGACCTTGACCTGGCCGAGCGTCACATTTTCCAGGACGGTCTTGTGCGCGAAGAGGTTGAAGGACTGGAAGACCATGCCCACGTCGGCGCGCAGCCGCGCCAGTTCACGGCCCTCCTGGGGCAGCGGTCTGCCGTCGATGGTGATGGAACCGGAGTCGGTCGTCTCCAGGCGGTTGATCGTCCGGCAGAGCGTGGACTTGCCGGAGCCGGAGGGCCCGATGACGACCACGACTTCACCGCGTGCGACGGCCAAGTCGATGTCCTGGAGGACATGGAGGGTGCCGAAGTGCTTGTTCACCTTGTCCAGGACGACCAGTGCGTCCGCAGGGGTGGGCTCGTCGTTGGTCACCGGCGCTCCGCTCATCGGCGTTCCTCGCTTCGTCCTCCTCGGTTGAGGGGGACCCTAATGAGCCGTGGCGACCAGCGTCATTACATCTGAGCTGAAATTGAGGATAACGATCCGGCTGCAAGCGGAAGCGCTGCGTACAGGGGGCGTGCGGAGTGCACCGGGGGTACCGGCTGCGTAACAGAAGCCTCCCTGCGTACGGGACCCCCTTGACGGGCCGGGTGTCCATCGGCGTGGATGCGAGCTGACCGCAGCCGCACGGAGGGGCCGATGAGACTGCTGCTCGTGGAGGATGACGACCATGTCGCCGCGGCGCTGTCGGCCGTGCTCGCCCGGCACGGCTTCGCCGTCACCCACGCCCGGAGCGGCGAGGAGGCCCTGAAGGCGCTGCTGCCGGACGGGGGCACGCCGTTCGGCGTCGTCCTGCTCGACCTCGGCCTGCCCGACCAGGACGGTTTCGAGGTCTGCGGCAGGATCCGCAAGCGCACGGGAACGCCCGTCATCATGGTGACCGCCCGCGCCGACACCCGCTCGAAGATCCACGGCCTGAACCTCGGTGCCGACGACTATGTCGTGAAGCCGTACGACACCGGCGAGTTGCTCGCGCGCATCCACGCCGTCGCCCGGCGCACCCCGCCGGGCGACGGCGACCAGCGGCAGCAGCCCGGCGACGGCCCCGGGGCTGCCCTGCGGCTGGGGGCGCTGACCATCGAACTCCCCAACCGCCGCGTCTGCGTGGACGGCGTCCCCGTTCCGCTCACGCGCAAGGAGTTCGACCTGCTGGCGCTGCTCGCCCAGCGCCCCGGTGTGGTCTTCCGCCGCGAACAGATCATCAGCGAGGTGTGGCGCACCAGTTGGGAGGGGACCGGCCGCACGCTGGAGGTGCACATCGCCTCGCTCCGCTCGAAGCTGCGCATGCCCGCACTGATAGAGACCGTGCGCGGCGTGGGCTACAAAATCGTGGTCCCCGCGGACACCCCCTAGAGGCCTGACGAGACCATGCGAACCCGACTGTTTCCGCTCCTCATCGTCCTCATGGCAGGCGTCCTGGTCGCCCTCGGCCTGCCGCTCGCCACGGGGATCGCCGCGGTGAACCAGCAGGGCGTGGTCGTCGACCGGATCGACGACACCGCCCGCTTCGCCTCGCTCGCCCAGTACGTCACGACCGATTCCGACCGGACCGCGCACGAACGGTTCCTCACCCTCCGGTACGAACTCGAGCGCTACCAGACCCTCTACGGCATCAAGGCCGGTGTCTTCCTGCGCAACCGCGACGCTCTGGCCGTGTCGCCCCACGACTGGAAAGTGCCTCCCGGCGGCGAAGGGGCGCAGGCCTTCGACGAGGCCCTCGCCGGCCGCCGCAGCCACGATCCGCGGCAGGTGTGGCCGTGGCGGCGCAGCAGGCTCACGGTCGCGTCCCCCGTCGTCCGGGACGGGGACGTGGTGGCGGTCGTCCTCACCGACTCGCCCACCGGGCGGCTGCGTTCGCGGATCCTGCACCAGTGGCTGCTGCTCGCGGCGGGCGAGACGGCGGCGATGCTGCTCGCCGTCGCGGCGGCGTTCCGGCTCACCGGATGGGTGCTGCGGCCCGTACGGACCCTTGACGCGGCGGCGCACAGCATGGCGACCGGCCGGATGAACTCACGGGTCAGAGCGGACAGCGGTCCGCCGGAACTCCGGCACCTGGCCCGGTCGTTCAACGAGATGGCCGACAACGTCGAGGACGTCCTGGAACAGCAGCGCGCCTTCGTCGCCGACGCCTCGCACCAACTGCGCAATCCGCTCGCCGCTCTGCTGCTCCGTATCGACCTCCTGGCCCTGGACCTCCCCGAGGGGCACGAGGAGGTCGCATCGGTGCGGGCCGAGGGCAAGAGGCTGGGCCGGGTCCTGGACGACCTCCTGGACCTGGCGCTGGCCGAGTACTCCGGCGCCGACGCGCGGCTGGCGGACATCGCCGAGATCGTCACCGACCGGGTCGGCGCCTGGTCCCCGGTCGCCGACCGCGCGCGGGTCGCCCTGCGGTACGACGGCCCGTCGGCGGCGACAGGCTGGGCCGACCCGGTCGCGTTCTCCAGCGCCCTCGACGCGGTCGTGGACAACGCGCTCAAGTTCACGCCCGAGGGCGCCCGCGTGGACGTCTCCGTCGCGGCCGCGGGGAGCGTCGTCGTCGTGACGGTCGCGGACGGCGGACCCGGCCTCACCAAGGACGAACTCGCCCGCGTCGGCGACCGTTTCTGGCGCAGCGGCAGACACCAGAACGTCGCCGGCTCCGGGCTCGGCCTGTCCATCTCCCGCGCCCTGCTCGTGGCGTCCGGCGCCACCCTTTCGTTCGCGCAGAACAAGCCCCAGGGGCTGCGCGTGACGATCGAAGTCCCGCGGGAACAGCCCTGATTCAGGGCTTGACCGACACGTAATAGCGGCGTGCTCCCGTGTGCAGCGACAGCGGGTCGGTGAACACCGCGGTGCGCAGATCCACCAGCTGTGCGGCGTGCACCTCACGGCCGATCCGGTCCCGGCCCCTGATCACGGTACGGGTCACGCCCTCCGCGAGGTCGGGGTCGGTACGGTCCATGGTCACCAGGAGGTTGGCGACCGCGATCGTCTTGACGGGCTCGGAAGACGCCCCCAGCTTCGGGTACACGTCGGGCGCGATGACGGCCGCCCGGTAGAAGCGCGTCACGGGGTCCTGCTGGTGCAACTGGTTGATCAGGTAGCCGAGCTCGACGAGACGGACCGGCGTACGGTCGGTGAGCGACCGGATGGGGACGGTCGGCAGCCCGCCGGACCAGAAGAAGGCATCGATCTCGCCCTTCTCCAGCATCGTGGGCATCGCGTCGATGCCCACCTCCACACGCGTGATGTCCTTGCGGTAGTCCAGCCCCCCGGCCTTCAGCAGCCGCCAGGAGATCGGCTGCACCCCGGATCCCGGCGTGCCGATGCCCACCCGCAGCCCCTTGAGGTCGCGCACCGACCGCACCCGTGACGCCTTGGGGACGACCAGCTGGATGTAGTCGTCGTACAGCCGCGCACAGGCGCGCAGATGCTCCCCGCCGGGCTTTCCCCGGTTGCGGTAGTCGGCGACCGCGTCGGCGGTGGCGATGGCGAAGGCGGCCCGGCCGGAGGTGACCCGGCGCAGGTTGTCGAGGGAGCCCATGCTGTTCGTGAGCCGTACGTCCAGGTCCGGCAGGTCCCGCGCGAGGTCCTGCTTGAGCAGGGCACCGTACTTCGCGTAGACCCCTGTCGGCACCCCCGTGGCGATCGTCATCCGCCCGCTCGGCGCCGCCTGTTCCGGCCGGCCGGTCAGCCACCACACCAGCAGCGCGAGCACGGCGGCGGCTGCCACGGCCGCCTGGACGGCACGGCGCCTGCCGAGGCGCGGGAGCCCGGGGGTCATGGGCGGATCCTGCCAGAGTCACCCCCGCAGCGGCACTGTCCGGGACGCGGAGAACCTGCCCACCTTGCCGATGACGTCCTCGCTGTAGAGCCGCAGAGCCTGCTGCACGGCGAAGTGCGCCATATAGACGCGGAAGGCGTCCGGCGGCTCCTCCGCCAGGTTCAGCATCCTCCGGTTGGCGACGACGGCAGGATGGTCCAGGCGTTCCAGGCTCGATGCCACGGTCCGGTCCATTTCCGGAGTGTCGACCACCTCGTCGATGAAGAGCCCGGCATCGGGCTCGGTCGCCTGGATCCTGCGTCCCCACAGCACGAGCTGGCGTGACAGCCGTGCGCCTGCCGCACGCTGGAGACGGAAGTTGGACGCCCCCGGAATGATGCCTTCCTGCGCTGCCGGGAGGCTCAGATAGGAGTCGGACGCCGCGATGACCCGGTCGCAGACCAGCAGCAGCTGTGCCCCGCCACCGATGGCAAAGGTGTCCACGGCGGCCACCCATGGCTTGGCCACGGTCGGGGTGGACCAGCTCGCTGCGTGGTCGGGCACCAGTCCCCGGATCAGCTTGCCGATGTAGCCCAGTTCGCGGCGCAGCAGGAAGCCGGTCAGTGAAATCCGGCCCGCATGGAGGGCCTTCAGGTTGATGCCCGAGCTGAAGACCCTCCGGCCGCGGTAGCGCGGATGCGTCATCTCGCCGCCGCGTATCGCTCCGACATGGACCGCGGGGTCCAGCAGGGCCAGATCGACAGCGGTCTCCATGTCGTCGACCTGCCGGTCGTCCTCGGCGTTGAGGCTGTCCTCACGGCACATCGTCAGGTGTGCGGCGGTCCCGTGGCGCTCCAGCCGGACCGAGCCCAGGTCCGCGTGGCCCGTACGCCGGAAGCCGTCGAGGTTCTCCAGGGCCCGGGCGGTGGGCCGGAGCATGGAGTTCATCAGGTGGTTTCCCGCGACGGCGGACTCCAGCAACCGGCCGAAGAAGAGCCCCTGGTCGATCTCCCGGCCCTCCTTCTGCCCCTGGGCCCGGCCGTGTTCCCCGGCCATCTGCTGCGGGGTCGGCAGCAGGCCGGGGAACATCACGGCCGCGGCGTCGGCCAGTTCGTTCAGCCGCGGGTGCCGGCTGCGCCCCTCGGTCAGCCGGTCGTAGACCGCCTCGGCGTGCACCTCGAGGAAGCGGCTGCGCAGTGATCTCACGGAGTTCTTGGCCGCTGCCGCGACAGCGTGCTGTTCGGCGGAGCGCCGGGCCGGTTCGGGAAGGGAGGCCAGCAGCTCGTCCACCGCCGTGGCAGCGCTCTCGAGCGCCTTGCCGGATGCGGAGAGCTCTCCGCCGGCCTCCTCGGACAGGCATGCGGTCATCAGGCGGTGCCCTCCTGTGTGCCGCTTCGGCGCAGCGAACGGTCGCAGGCGGAAAGGTGGCTTCCGAGGGCCTCCTCGAAGCTGGTGCCGGCCGCGTCGATCAGCAGCCGGCGGCGGATGGCCACCTCGGAGCCCGGGACGGCGGAGAGCCGTTCCAGCGCGGCCCGTAGCGCGGAGCCGACGTCCTCGGTGATCTCGTCCAGGACGCCGGCATCGAGGGCCCTGGCGGCCGGGATGACGGTGCCGAACAGCACGGCTCGCCGCGCCCAGGCCGCTCCCGCGTGGCCGGCGAGGCGGAAGACCGCCATCCCGGGCCAGACGCCGTCCTGGCGGCTGTACAGCCGCAGCCGGACGTCGGGAGTGGCCAGCCGGTAGTCGGTGGCGAGCAGGGTGTCGAGGGCGACACCGCCGCACTCGCCCTCGACCAGTGCCACGGTGGCCGCGTCGAGCCGCTCCAGCCGCCGCAGTGTGCGCTCCCACTTGCTCACCAGATGGACGTCGACGCCGTCCGGCGGCTCATGGACCGGCGGGCCGTCCGGTGCGCCGGTGAGGTGGAAGAGGCCGATGGGAACCCCCGCCGCGTCGCCGGAGTCCGCCTCCAGGCGGTCGCATGTCTCGTTCAGTGCCGCGACCAGCCGGGGGGAGAGCGGCTGGGCGGAATCGATGTGCAGTCGGAAGCCGGTGGACGCCTCGGTGGCGATGACACTCATGGGGCCTTGCCCTTCCTTGCCAATGACGTGGTTCTGACTGTCCGTTGCCCATGCACGAGTCACCAGCGCACGAGTGCGGTCTCGATCGTCGACCCCGGGCCCATGGTCATCAGGACTCCGTACTCGCCCGGCCGGACGACGCCCTCGTCGATCAATCGCCGGTAGGAGAACAGGAAGGAACCGCTGGAGAGGTTTCCGTAGTCGCGCAGCACGGCGGTGGTGTGCCGGACGTCGTGCCGGGTCAGACCGAGGTTGACCATGACCGACTCGATGACCTTCTTGCCGCCCGAGTGCACCAGCCAGTGCCCGATGTCGCTGCGGCGCAGGCCGGTTCCGGAGAGGAGTCTGCCGACGGCGAGTTCGGCGTGCGCGCCGATGACATAGGGGATGTCGGGGTCGAGGAAGAAGCTGAAGAGGTGCTGTGCGTCGTCCCAGTCGTAGCGCATCGCGTCGAGTGCCTCCGGGATGAGGCAGCTGGCGAACTTGAGGAGTGCGGGTCCGCGGTCCGCAGCGCTCCTGCCGGGGTGCTCTCTTCCGCCGCCGACCACACAGACCGCTGCCGCGCCGTCGCCGAAGAGGCTGTTGACCACCGCGGTGCGCATGGTGCCGTCGAACACATAGGCCGCCGAGCACACTTCGATGCACACCATCACGGCGAGCTCACCCGGGTGCGCATGCGCCCAGCCGGCTGCGGCGTTGAGGGCGTTGAGACCGGCGTTGCAGCCCATGCCGACGACATCCAGGCGGCCGCAGTGCCTGTCGAGGCCGAGCTCCCGGATCAAACGGGCGCTGAAACCGGGGGTGAGGAAGCCGGTCGTGGTCACACAGGTCAGGTGGCGGACGTCCGAGAGGTTCGCGCCGGTGTGGCCGAGGGCCGCCCGGACGGCCCGTATGCCCATGCCGATTCCCTCGGCCTTGTGCTTGGCCAGCAGCGCTCCCTGAGTCTCCTGGGCCCGTTCCCCGTCCGGCAGTCGCGGCGGGAGCGTGAGAAAGCGCCGGTCGATGGCGCTGTTGAGGAACACGGAGCGGATCCTGCGGTCGGCGATCCCGAAAATGTCCAGGAGCTCTTCCTGGGCGTACGCATGGGCCGTTGTCGCCGTAGCGACGCCGGTGAGGTGCGCGATCGGGGGGCCCGCCGCCGGGGCGGCCCCGGCGGTCCGCAGTACGCCGGGGTGCGGGGAAGGCGCAGTCAACAATATGTCCACCCCCACCTGCGCGGTGCGCTCCTGATGAGTTCCTTGGCCTCTTCCTCAGCCAACGTCCTTCACCTCGCCCTTCAGAATCGGTCCGATGGTGTTCATGGCCTGGCTCCTGACCATGTCGAAGTGCCCGTATGGCAGGTGATGTGCCGTCAACTTGCCGGTGAGAAAGGGTTTCCATGCATCGGAAGGAGACGGTTCCGGGCGCCGGGGTTCGGTGGCATCGAAGATCAGCACGGGACCCCCATAGGGCTTCGGGCGGTGCGCGGCTGCTGCCGCGAGGTTCTCCCTGGTGATCTGCAGGAGCCGGTCGAGGACGTCGTCCGGCAGCGTGGCCAGGGGGTTGTCCGCGGATGCGGTGGCACCGTCCAGGGCGACGCGCGCCACCTCCGCGTCGCTGACGGGCGGGGCTCCGTCTCCGCCCGGAGGGGAGTCCAGCAGGACCAGCAGGGCGACCCTTTCCCCCTGCCGTTCGAGATCGACGGCCATTTGCTGCGCGATCACGCCGCCCAGTGACCAGCCGGCCAGGATGTACGGTCCGCTCTTCTGGAGCGCACGCACCTGGGCGAGGTGTTCCTCGGCGATCCCGGCCACGCTCGTGGGCGCGACCGGGCCGGAGCCGGTGAGCCGGGGGTCCTGCAGCGCATAGACCGGGTGCTCCGGCGCGATGTGCCGCGCCATCGCCGGGTAGGCCCAGCCCAGCCCGTTCACCGGGGGAAGCAGGAAGACCGGACGGGCTCCGCCGCCGGTCCGGAGGGGGAGGACGGGACCGAGGCCCGCGCCTGCGGTGCGGCCTTCCTCCTCCGGACCCCCGGCCTCCAGAGAGCGGCTCAGCCGGGCCACGGTCGGCATCTCGAAGAGCGTCCGCACCCCGACGTCCAGGCCGAGCCGCTCATGGATCAGGCCGACCAGCCGGGTGACGAGCAGGGAATGACCGCCGAGGTCGAAGAAGCCGTCGTCGACGCCCACTTCCGGGATGCCGAGGACCTCGGCGAACAGCGGGCACAGGGCCTTCTCGAGCCGGGTCCGCGGCGGACGTCCGGCCGAGGGGCCTGTCATGTCCGGCTCGGGCAGTGCGGAGCGGTCGAGTTTTCCGTTCGCCGTCAGGGGCAGGGCGTCGAGCTGCACCAGGTGTGCGGGAACCATGTACTCGGGGAGCCGTGCCGCCAGATACTCGCGCACCGAGGCCCGGTCCACCGGGCCCGTCCCGGCGCCCACCACGCAGCCCACCAGGAACCGGTCGCCGGTGTGGCTCCGGCGCACGGTCACCACGGCTTGTGCGATGTCCGGGTGCGCGGCCAACGCCGCCTCGATCTCGCCCGGTTCGATCCGGAAGCCCCGGATCTTGACCTGGTGATCGGCGCGCCCCAGGTACTCCAGCGCGCCGTCCGCGGACCGGCGCACCAGGTCGCCGGTACGGTACAGGCGGGACCCGGGCGGCCCGAACGGGTCCGCCACGAACCGGCTTGCCGTCAGCGCCGGTTGGCGCAGATAGCCACGGGTCACCCCGGCGCCCGAGATGTACAGCTCGCCGGCCGATCCGGTGGGAACCGGGCTCAGCCCGTCGTCCAGCACATACAGCCGGGTGTTCGCCAGCGGGCGGCCCAGGGGGACCTTGGCGGGCCGTTCCTCCAGCACGGCGAGGGTGGAGTAGACGGTGGTCTCCGTCGGTCCGTAGCCATTGACGACCTGGGCACCGAGCGCGGTCATCTCCCCGGCCAGGCTTTCGGGCAGGGCCTCGCCGGCGGTCAGCATGCGCAGCCCGCGCACCGCCTCGCGCTCCGCGCTCAGCAGCTGCTGCCACAGGCCGGGCGTGGCCTGCAGTACGGTGACGCCGTTCCGGGCGATCAGACCGGCCAGTTCGGCCGGGTCCCGTACGGTCTCCCGGTCGGCGAGGACAAGGGCCGAGCCGGTCAGCAGCGGGACGAACAGCTCCGTCACCGAGATGTCGAAGGTGGTGGTGGTGACCGCCGCCACTCTGTCCTCGGGGCCCAGGGCCAGGAGGTCTCGCACGGCGAGCACCAGGTTCACCATGTTGGCGTGGGTGACGACGACGCCCTTCGGCCGGCCGGTGGAGCCGGAGGTGTACAGGACATAGGCGGCGGTGTCCGGGGTCACCGGGCCGGTGAGTTCCGTGTCGGCCAGGCCGAGCGGGGACCGGGCCGCGATCTGCTCCGCTGCCGCCGGGGTGTCGAGCAGGATGCCCCGGGCGGCGGGCACCGCCGTCCGCGACTCCATGAGCACAAGAGCCGGACGGGCGTCGTCGAGCGTGGAGTTGATGCGGTCCGGCGGGTGGGTGAGGTCGAGGGGCAGGTACGCGGCGCCTGTCTTCAGCACCGCGAGCATGGCCACGACCATCCGTTCCGACCGGGGCAGCGCAAGGGCGACCAGGTGCTCGGGCCCCGCGCCCTCGCTCCGCAGCCGGCGCGCCAGGCGGTTCGCGCTCTCGTCGAGTTCGCGATACGTGAGCGTGACGGAGCCATGGACCAGTGCCGTACGGTCCGGGGTGCGCGCTGCCTGCTCCTCGAAGAGCCGGGTCACCGTGGTACGGGGGACGGCCCGCGCGGTGTCGTTCCATTCGACGAGCATGCGGTGGCGCTCGGATCCGTCCAGCACATCGATCTCGTGGATGCGCAACTCCGGGTCGGCCGCCACCTGTTCCAGCACGCGCACGAGCCGTGCGGCCATCGTCTCGACCGTGCCGTGGTCGAAGAGATCGGTGGAGTACTCGATGACTCCGTCGAGGCCGGCCGGACCGTGGTCGTCGTTCCAGCACTCCCTGAGCAGGAACGACAGGTCGAACTTGGCGGCCGCGCCGGTGGACGGCAGGGCACGGCAGTCGAGGCCCGCGAGTTGGAGGCCTGCACGGCCACCGCTCTGCATGGAGAAGTGCACCTGGAAGAGGGGGTTGCGGGCGAGGGAGCGGGCAGGCTGGAGTTCCTCCACCAACCGCTCGAACGGCAGATCCTGATGATCAAACGCAGCCAGATCCACCGCACGCGTACGGTCCAGCAACTCAC
>NZ_JBTHHU010000050.1:0-42190 GCF_059089585.1 Streptomyces sp. SX-6
CACAGCCTGCCGCGCAGCCTCCGCGTCGTCTGCGGCCTGACGCTTGCTCGCGGCCTCCGCCTCGGCCGCTTCCCGCACACGCTCCGCCTCGGTGACCACCTGCGCCGCACACTCCCGCGCGGCCTCCGCCTCCGCCTCGGCCGCTTCCCGCACACGCTCCGCCTCGGTGACCACCTGCGCCGCACACTCCCGCGCGGCCTCCAACTCGGCTTCTGCTTCCTCCCGCACAAGGCGTGCAGCCTCCTGCGCGGCCTCCGCCTCCGTCTCGGCCGCTTCCCGCACAAGGCGCGCGACCTCCCGCACCTCTGCGGCCTCCGCCCGCATCTCCTCCGGCGTCCCGGATTCCTGCCACGGCGACGTCAGAGCCTTCTCGCGCAGCTCGGCGGGAGACTGGAGGAGCGCCAGGCGACGACGGAACTCCTCGCGCCGGGCCGGGTTGGTGGCGCAGCCGGCCTTGTCCAGCTCCTTGGCCTGCTTCGCGTCCAGCTTGGGGCCCTTCTTCTGCCGGTGCTTCTCCGGAAGTTGCTCGTACTTAATGGCGAGATCGAGGGCATGGGACAGCGCGCGGTCTTGGGCGATTTCCAGAGCCGACCGGCTCGGGGTAGTCAGTCCCCATCGAGCCATCAGCCGCTCGCGTACCTCCCGGATCACCTGGGCCATCGCCGATTGCGATTCGGAGCCGTCGCGGTGCCGGAGCTCGAGCCCGAGGGCGGAGTGTGCGGAGATCGCGCTGCCGAACGAGCCGATGATGATCCGGACTATCGTTCCGGGCGTGAGTCCGCCGCCCTCGTGCCACGCGGGGACAGCGGAGAGGGCTGCCAGGATCCACACGGCGGATCCGTACCAACCGGTTGAGCGCTCTTTCCCGGCGAGACGTTCGCGAGCGCCTAGGACGCACATCGCAATCAAAGTTTCAAAAGCCGCACACGCCAACGCACGCTCGGTCGCCCCGGTCATGTTGAGACCGTCCAGGGTAAATCGGTAGCTCGTGTTCAAGCTGACAGAGGTGCAGACAATGAAGGCGGCGACGGCAGAAAGGGTGCCGGCGCTGAACTTGCGCCGTTCCTTGGTCGGGGCTGACACGGTCGTAGCCGCGGTTCTGCGGCCGATGATGTACGGCAGGACCACGGCCGCGACGACCAGCAGGCACGAGACGGCAACAAGGTGCCACATGGGCACCGGGCTGGTGAGATCCGGGGTGAGGTTCACTGGCCACCGCCCGACGCCATCAAGACATCGCGCAACCGGAGTGCACACGTCCGCTCCACGGCGGCCTTACTGTTGTCGTGCATAGGGGGAGTTCGCTCCTCGAATGGTGGTGGCCCCGGGTCTCTGTGGAAGGCGGTCCGGGGCCGCTTTTTCAAGAGATCAAGACTCTTGAACTTCCACTGTTTCGCTCTCTTGGATTCCGAGCGTCTTGAGGTAGTGGGCGCGGATCTGGTCCTCGTCATCACCGGTGAGGGTGTCCCGGCTGGCCAGCAGAGCATCGATGGCCACACGGATAAGACTGTTGGCCGTGATCCGTCGCCCCTTGACAGCGCGCCCGTCCATGAGGTCACGCGCTAGCTCGTCCAAGTCGGTCCACTGATCCGCCCGGATCTGGGCGTACTTCGGCCGTACCTTCTCGGGCTTCCTTGCCTGCCCCTTGGCTGCGGCAAGCTTTGCTGCACTCTCGTTGAAAAGGTCGCTGAAGTTGGCGGGTGGCTTGGTCATTCGGCGGCCCTTATCTGCGGCACGGTGAACGGCTCGCCGAGCACTGACAGGATCTCGTTGCCGAACAGGTACGCGTCTTCGGCTGCCTTCTCGGCCTGCTCGTCGTCTGCGGCGTTGAGGAAGACTGGCAACCCGTTCAGGTTCTCGTGGGCGTTGTAGACGCGCATCCATCCGCCGAAGACAGGGATGCCGAGGTCTCCCATAGCGTTCTTCATCGCTCGGGCACGCGACTTGTCGGTGTGCTTGACCATCGTCACGTGGATGCGGAAGTTGGTCCCCGCAAGGTATTGCCTGGTGCTCGCCATGACGGCCTTGGAGTCCAGTCGCCTCGGCGGTGCCGGCACGATGGTCAGATCAGCCTTTGCAGCCTCCTTCAGCTTCTTCTCGTCGCGGTGAGGGGCGTTGTCGGTGACGACGTATCGGTACTGCCTGAGCTGCCGGATGCTCGCGAGCTCCGCCACGCTGTCAGTCTCGACAAGCTCGTACGGCGCTGGCACCTTGAGGGACTGCGTCAGCTCCGTGACCCCGCCGTCATCCTGCTTCATGTCGGCGTTGATCAGCAGCGTGGGGCCAATCTGACCGAGCATGTACGCAGCCAGGAACGCGTCCGTTGACTTCCCGATGCCGCCCTTGCCTCCCCAGACCGAGACGGCTAGGGGCCCTTCGTCTCGTGGTGGCGCAAGCCAATCCCGCACCTCCGCTTGTTGTCCCATCCCGCCCAACCTTCCTGTTGCTGCTCAAGAGTCTTGACATACAAGCCTCCCGGACTCCGGGACTCCGGGACTCCGGGACTCCACAAGTCTCGTGTACCAAGACATCAGTTGTTCCAGAGTCTGACAGACCGAAACTTCATGACACACCAACAACACTACTTTGTGACTCTTGAAGTTCAAGAATCTTGAAGTTAGATTCGGCGCAACGAAAGGGGGCCGGACACCCGACCCCCTCATAGTTCGGCCCCACGGCGGCGTTGCAGCGCCATGCCTTCGGGGCCTCGATCCTGGTTGGAGGATCTGGGCATGAGCGTACGACAGCAGACGTTGGGTGACGTGATCGCGGCTGCCGCGGCGGTCTCGCGTGAGCGCCTGGCGGCGGGGGAGGAACTGGCACGGCGGCGGGTGTTCGAGATGCCCCCGGCTGATGTGGTGCGGGCGGTCGGTGCAGGGGCACCCGATCCGTTGGTGGCGTTGGCGTCCTCACTGAATGTGCCGGGGGATGTGGTGTTCGTTGACCGGGCGGCGGCGGTGCGGTCGCTGAGGGCTGATCAGGTCGCCTGAGCGGGCGCATAGCGAAGGGGGCGGGGCGAGAGGAAGTCTTCTCGCCCCGCCCCCCTTTCGTCACGGTGCTGGTCAGTCGGCGACGGGGGAGAGTTCGGGGGACTCCTGGAGCACCAGCCATCGGCCGTCGCTCTGGCGCTGACACACCACGTAGGTGGTGACCTCGGGGGCGGGTCTGCTGCTGGTGTCGGGTTTGCCGTCGCGGGCGATCTCGGGGGTGTAGGTGACCTTGTAGACGATGCGGTCGGACTTGCGTCCGGTCGCCTCTGTCTTGATCTTGGCAGGCTGGCGGGTGGTGCCGGCGGGGGGCGGGTCCCATACGTGCTGGCCGTGGCCGCGTTCGGGGTTGTCGGGGGCCATGTACGCCTCGGCGCGACGGGGCGGGGCGGTGGCGTCGACGGCGGTGACGGTCTGACTGGCCGTCACGTAGGCGACGGCGACGGCTGCGGGGTCGGTGATCCGGGCGGTGGCCGTGGGGGCCGGGCCGGGCGTGTGGGCCGAGGGGTCGGCCTGGTGGACAGGCGGGGCATGGGACTCGGCCGCCGGCTTCGGGTCGTGGTGCTTGCTGCCGCACCCGGCGAGCAAGACGGCCACCGCCGCGGCGGTCACAGCGGCCAGGGCGCGACCGCGAGCGCGGGGGGAAGGGGTTCGCACGGGAGCGCTCCTATTCCAGGAAGCTGACGTGGACATGATCATAGTGGCCGCCGGTGATCGTTGACGGGTCGTTCAGGCCGTTCGCGTACGCTTTGCCCCACCCGCCGTCGACGTCTTCGGGGTGGCGGACGGACCAGATGCGACCCTGCCAGATCACGTACCACACGTGGAGCTCCTGGGCGTGGGCGCGCAACCAGCCGGCGAGTGCCCATCCCTGGCTGAGCTGGGGCGGGTTGGGGCGTACGCCGAGCTCGCCGGGGCCGATGTCGCACGCGCGCCCGAGGGGGTGTTCGCCGCCTTCGTCGCGGTCGGCCTGGCATCCCAGGTAGGCCCAGTGGGGCCACTTTTTCATGATCTCTTCGTAGCCGTGGGCGGTAGGTGCGGTGAGGCAGCGGCCTCCGGTGGGGTCGCTCGAGGAGCAACCGCTGGGACCTCCGCTGTAGGGGATCGGCGGGCCGGGGATGTTGACGGCTACGGGGATCGGCCCGGCCTTGCCTGCGGTGGCGGTGTCACCTCCGCCGAACTCGGCGACGTATTTATGGATGTTGTCCACGTAAGCGTGGATCGTTCTCACGCAGGTTCCACCGCATCCGGCCTCGCCCGGGGTGGGGAATCCAGAGGTGGAGTCGGTGACGCGCGAGCATCCGGCGACGTGGCAGACGGCCATGGCATCCAGGGGGCCGATTTTCTTCTCCGGGTGGCCAGCGAGATAGCGGCTGATCTCCCGGAGGTTGGCGCAGACGAAGGTGATGCCGGCCTCGAGGTTGATCTCGGGCTTCCACAGGGGGTGATCCGCGGGGGGTTTGACGCCTGGCTGCCATCCGCTGGCGCTGCCTTCTGCACTGATCCAGGCGTCCCTGCCCATCTGGTACAAGCCGCCGGCGCCGCCGTTGTCGTCGTAGGTCCAGACCGTCGGGTTCCATGAGCTCTCGGCCATGACCTCGGCGTACACCCACACCGCCGGGAGCTCCGGGCATATCTTCGACTGGAGGCGGTCCACGGTGGGGGCCATCTGGCGGGCGAGGCTGGGAAGGGCTGCGAGGTCGACCGCGCCGCCGGGGCCGGCGCCGTACGTGCAGCGCGACCCGGGATTTCCGTAAACCTCCGTTTTGTCCTTGTTTTTACGGCCGTTGACCGCAGAGGCGTTGGACAGGTAGGGCTCGGGGTCCACGGGCAGATGGTGACCCTTGATCATGGGTCTGACTTCGAAGTGGAGGTGGGCGCCGGTGACGTTGCCGGTGTCGCCGACCTTGGCAACCAGGTCGCCGGCCTTGACCCGCTGGCCCTCTTCGATGCTCCCGAACGCGGACAAGTGCGCGTACAGGGTCACCGTGTTGTCGGCGTGCAGCAGCAGGAGGAAGTTGCCGTAGGCTCCGCCGTTGCCGTACCCCCACTTGACCATCTTCAGAACCACGCCGTCGGCAGCGGCGAACACGTCGGTCCCGTAGGCCTTGGGGAAGTCGATGCCGCTGTGGCCCTTGACCCAGTGGCTGCCGGTCTCGCCGAACCGGGTGCCGATGTTGAACGGCGGAGGCACCGGATAGACCCACGGAGAAGCGGTGAGCACTCCCGGGTCGAACTGGGACTTCTCGTCGGCTTCCTGGATCGGCAGGTCGATGAACTTGCTGTGCTTGCCGTTGGAGTCGGGCCCTTTGTTCACCTGGTCTGAGGTGTTGCGGAAGGCGCTGTTGCAGCCGTATGCGATGTCCTGCCCGTTGGAGCCTCCGCCGGCCGCGATGAACAGCAGGGGCATCAGGATCACCAGTGAGACCGTGATGCCGCCCCATATATGTACTTTTTTTGATCCACCCACGTGACCACTGCTCCCTCCCTCGTCCCGCGCTGCCGACGGCGGCGCGGGAATATCAGGTCAGTGATCTTTGCGGCGTCATCGTGAGGCGGTCCGGGCCCGGCCCTTCTCCCATGCGGCCTCGAACTCGGCGACACTGACCCCGTAGGCCGCCGCCCATGCGGTGACATCACGGGGGTGGGTCACCCCGCGCTCGGTCGCCGAGACGGTGGCCTGGTGCACGCCGAGCGTGCGCGCGAGCTCGGTTCCGAGCAGTCCGGACCGTTCCCGCAGCTGACGCAGCGTCGGCCGCGGGGGCAGAGGGGCGAGATAGCCCGGCTCCACCTCCAGCGCGGCCGCAAGCTTCTTCAGCAGCGGCGGCGGGGGCAGCTGTGTTCCCTGCTCAAGGCGCGATAGCGAGTTGGGGTTGGTGTCCGCCGCGGTCGCCAGCCGCGCGAGCGACCACCGGCGGCGCTTGCGCAGCGCGCGCAAACGGTCGGCGTGGAATCCCTCCACCCCTCCTCGGCTCACGTGCCACTCCTGATAACACCGTGACAAAGATCGATAGCCGACAGTACAGTAAGACACGAATAAGCGACACGAATAAGCGACACAACAGGGCTCCCAGGGTCCGTCGTCTCTGCCAAGATCAACAATCCAACCAGGTTGGGAAGAGGGGGCGTTCGTGGACATCTTCAAGCGCCGGTCCACCGGCGGCGAACTCGCGCCGCTGCTGGTCCCCCACGTGGCCGTCGTGGGCTGCCACGGCGGCTCCGGGGCCACCACTACCGCTCGCCTCCTCGCCCCCGCGGCGCAGGAACTACGACTTGACCAGCTCCACGTGGGCGCGGTCCCGCTGGTGCTGGTGTGCCGCGGAACCGCCTACGGGACACGACAGGCCACCGAAGCCGTACGCGGCGCCACTTACAACCGCCGGATCGGGGTCCTCGCGGCCCCTCCGGTGCTCGTGGTCGTCGCGGACTCGCCGCTGCCGGATCCTCCTACGGCCCGGGCCCGGCTCAAGCTGCTCGAAGACCAGGTACGCGGCATCGTCCGGATGCCATTCGCCCCGGCCTGGCGGGACGTCGACGATCCCACATCCATACCGGTGCCGAGCGATGTCCTTCGGGCCGCTTCCGCTCTACGGACCCTGCTTTCGGCCGCAGCTTCAATCACCGTTCAGGGAGTACAACGATGATCAACCTGATCCAGCACGCGCAGGACGTGCACCAGCTCATACCGCTCGCTGATGACCTTCCCAACCCTGGCCCGGTGGCGCCGAAGGGGATGACCGGCACCCGGGACATGCTGCTCGGCATGCTCAAGTGGGTGGGCTACGGGGTCGCGGCCGGCGCGGGCATCCTGATCGGCATCAAGATGCTGCGGGGCAACAGCGGCGGCCGCGGCGCGACCACGGCCGCGGATGCCGCCGGGGACTTCCCGTGGGTGGTGGCCGGTATCTGCATCATCGGCGGGGCCAGTGGCCTACTGGGCCAGTTCCTGGGGGGCTGAGCCATGACGGACTCCGGCTCAACTGTCGCCCCCGACTGGAACCAGGCGCCCAAGCCGCCCCGCCGCCGGGGGCGGACCGCACTCATCGGCCTCGGCGCCCTGGTCGCCATCTGTGTCACGGCGGCGGCCATCGGCTATTCGCAGGGCTGGGGGAAAGACACCAAGGCCTCCCCGGCAACGCCCGGCACCTCCTCCGGCGCCGGCCCGGGCGGACAGGTCGTCACCCCCGGCTCCAAGCCGACGGGGGAGAACTCCGCCGCCGACTGGAAGGGCCTTGCCTTCGAGGACTTCCACGGAACCCGAATGCCCCTCTCCGCGAAGTACGGGCCACGGCAGCACACCGCCACCCGCGCGTCCGGCTTCACCCACGATGAGGGCGGCGCCGTCATGGCCGCCGTGCACCTCGCCACCCGGGTCTCGGTACAGGCAGGTCCCGACGCATACGGGCCGACTGCGCGCGAGCAGATGACCGGAGACACCACCACGTTCATCTCGAAGCTGGATGCCGACTACGCAAAGGCCCGGTCCTCCTCCGGCCTGCCGCAGGGCGAGCCGCTGCGGATTTACTCGCAGGCCCTCGGCTACGCGCCGCTGTCCGGCCCGGCCACCGACCAGGAAGTGACCGTTCACCTGCTCTCGCGCGGGCCCGACAACAACGGCGGCTCCATCACCGTCGATTTCCCGATGACCCTTCAATGGGTGGCCGGTGACTGGAAGCTGAGTGCACCGTCCGGGGGTGACTGGCCGTTCAACCAGGTGACCTCCACCGACGGCTACACCCTCTTTCCCGGGGTGAAGTCCTCATGAGCTGTGGCATAACCGACCCGGGCGGCTGCGTCAAAGAGGGCGCGAAAAGCGCCATCGAGGCGCTCGCGAATGCCTTCAAGGACGCTGTCGCGTGGATCGTCAAACAGTCGTTCACGTGGTGGGTCGATACGGACGTGAAGACCGTCAACGGCGACGTGGCTAAAGCCATTCAGGACGTCATGTTCCCGCTGACGATCGGGGTCGCGCTCGCCGGAATCATGCTCATCGGCATGAAGATGACCATCTCCGGCAAGCCGGACCCTTTGATCAGCCTCGGCGAGGGCCTGTTCAAGCTTTGCTTTTGGACGTCGGCCGGAACAGCGACCGTGAACGCATTCATGGAGCTGTCCAGTCAGTTCTCCGGCTGGGTCCTGGGAAAGGCCGCGGGCCGGGAATTCGGCGACAAACTGGCTAAGGCCATGAGTATGTCGCCTGTCGAAGTGGTCGGCGGCATCATCGTCCTGGGCCTGCTGGGCTTCCTTGCCGGCGTCGTCCAGTGGGTCATCGGTCTGATGCGTGAGGGCAGCATTGTTATTTTGACCGGTTGCCTTCCCTTCGCGGCCGCGGGAAGTCTCGCCCCCTTCGGGCGGCAGTGGCTCCCGAAAGTCATCGGCTGGTGCCTCGCGCTGATTTTCTGGCAACCGACCGCGAGTTTGGTGTACTTCGCTGCTTTCAAGCTCATCGAGAAGGCGCGGGGAGGCCAAGAGGCCCTCCTCGGTCTCGCCATGATGGTTCTCGCGATCCTGGCCCTTCCCGTCCTGATGAAGCTTTTCTCGTGGGCCACGGCGTCCGTTATGGACAGCGGCGGCGGGGGCGGCCTGTCCGGCGCCGCCAACCTCGCGGCGTCGGGGCTGCGGCTGAAGGCGGGTCGGGGCGGCGGGGCCACGCCCATGAGCGCGGCTCAACAGGCCGATCTCCTCAACCGCTCGTTGCCGTCCCCCGGCGGCAAGTCCGGCGCCCCCGGTGGCAAGACACCGCCGCCCGGGGCCACGCCGGAGCCCTCCTCTCAGCCCGGCTCCAACGCTCCTCAGTCGACACCCGCCCCCACACCACAGGGCGCCCCCGGCTCCGGGAACGCTCCCCGGACCACCGCCGCACCGGCCCCCGGCACGCCAACCCCCGCAGCTGCGGGGCAGGTATCCGCGGCAGCCCCGGGCGTCGCCGCACCGGCCGGCGCCGCGGCACCCGCGGCGGCAGGGACATCCGCGGCCGCCGGTGCCGCGGGCGGCCCTGTCGGAATCGCCATCGTCGGCGGCACCCAAGCGGTCAAGGGCGCCGCGCAGAGCGGGGCCACCAAGATGACCAACCCGCCCGGAGGGGACAAGTGACTGACAACCAAGACCAGGTACGGCTGTACGGCGGCTGGCGCCGCTCACGCGGCATCGGCCTGGGCAGCCTGACCCCCGTTCAAACCGCGATCGTCTTGGTGACGCTCGTCGCGGTGATCATCTGCTCAGCGGTTGACTTTCACCTCCTGCTGATCTCCGTCCCGGCCGGGATAGTCGTCACCGGGCTGACGGTCGCCCGCTGGCAGGGTGCTCCGCTGCTGGACGTCCTCACGCAGAACACCAGGTGGAACAGCGGGCAGAAAGCCGGGCACAACCAATTCGTCAGCGGCGTGGTCACCCTGCACGAGCAGGACAACGACCTGCCCGGCGTCCTGGCCCCGGTCGTCCCGCTGTCCGTCGAAGACGGTGAGGGCGGCTATTACGGCCTGTCGTGGAACCGGCAGACCGGCCACCTGACAGCGACCGTGCACGTCGCCCCCATCTCCACGGCACTGGCCAACCGGGCCTCGGTGGACACCTGGGTGAGCCAGTGGGGCGCCTGGCTGGCCCGGCTCGGCCACACCCCCATCGTGTCCTGGGTACAGGTGACCGTCGATACCGCACCCGACCCCGGCAGCACCCTCGAGGACTACGTCGCGGAACGTCTTGCCCCCGGGGCGCCCGCTCCGGCCCGGGAGTTGATGCGGGACCTGGTGGCCATCTCCCCGGCCGCTTCCGCCACGGTGGACACCCGCGTGTCCATTACGTTCGATCCGGCGCGAGCCCCCGAGAAAGCCGAGTCGTTCGCTGAGGCGGTCGCCGAAGTGGGCCGAGTGCTTCGAGGCCTGCAAGCAGCCCTTGGGGCCTGCGGGGTCAGCGTCCTCGGCCGTGCGTCCGCCGCCCGGATCGCGGGTATCACCCGCGCAGCGTTCGACCCTGGCGCACGCGGCGAAGTGGCCCGCGCCCTGGCCATCCACCCCGAGACTCGGCAGGAGTCCAACCCGGGCGCGCTGCTGGCTCCCGGTGCCACGACCCCTATATCGGCGCATGAGTACAAGGACCGCTACGACCACGACAGCGGCGTCTCGGTCTCCTGGATCTGGGACACCCCGCCCCGCCAGTACGTCACCAGCGACGTTCTCGCCCCGCTCATGGGCCCCAGCCGCTACCCCAAGAGAGTCGCGCTCGCCTATGAAGCATTCCCCGCGGAAGCGGCCGCAGCCAAGCTCGAAAGTGAGGTCAACGCGGCCGCCTACCGGGCAGCAGTGCGGGCCCGCACGCAGCGCAGCGAGACCGCGCAGGACGCAGCTGACCGCGAGCGAGCCGAACAAGCTGCCCGCGAGGAGGCCATGGGCGCTGGTCTCGGTCTGAGCTCCATGATCGTGACCGTCACGGTCACGGACGAGAAGGAGCTGCCGCGCGCGATCTCCGATATCGAGCAGCGCGCCGGATCCTCAAAGATCAAGCTCCGCCGCGCGGTCCGCTCTCAGGCCGCGGCCTGGGCAGCGACGCTCCCGCACGGCATCTACCTGCCGGATATCGCCCGCCGCCGCCGACGCTGACCCAACATCCCGGCCTCCGGCGCCCGTCCACCCCTGCGGCCCCCTTCCGCCCGCCCACTGCGGCGGGCCGGGGGCCGCTGGTGACGGGGCCGACCAATAGGAAGGCTCGATCATGCCGAAGCTGAAATCGTCGGCCCCGCCCGCTCGTCGCGTTCCTCCCCGAGACGAGACGATGCCGGACCTGGGCCCCACCCCGCCGTCGTGGGGCTGGCCTGGCAACGGGCGAGGGCGGGTCTCACATGTCGCCAAACCGCCCCTGTACCAGGCGACTTCGGTGCAGACGTGCGGCCTGTATCCGTTCACGGCTGGCTCGGGCGCCCCCGCCGTGGGGGTGCCGATCGGCCGTCACATGATCTGGGGTGAGGTGGTCGCCCTGGACCCGATCGACTGGGTCCGGCGCAACATCATCACCAACCCCGGTGTGTTCATCCTGGGTGAGCCTGGCATCGGCAAGTCCGCCATCTCCAAGCGGATCGCGGCCGGGCTGATCAGCTTCGGCACGGGCGTGCTGTCCCTGGGCGACCTCAAGGGCGAATACGGGCCCTTGGTGAGCGCGATGGACGGGCAGGTCGTCCGCATCGGCCGCGGCCTGTCCACCCTCAACCCCCTCGACAGCGGCCCTTTGGGGCAGGCTGTACCGATGCTCGAGCGCACGGACCCCGCCAAGGCCTCGAGCCTGCGCGAGGAGATTCGCGGCCGCCGCCTCGATCTGCTGCTGGCCCTGTGCACCATCGCCCGCGGCGCCCGGGGCAGCATCATCACCGACTCCGAGGAACTCGCCCTCGGCGCCGCCCTCGACATCCTCGACCTCCGGACCGGCGTCCAGCCCATCATTCCCGAGGTCGTGCACACCATTCAGTCCGGCGGGCCGGAGATGCACGCGGCCGTTCTGGCCCGGAGCCAGCACGAATACGAGGACCTGACCAACAGCATCGTCCGCACCCTGGAACGCATTTGCCGTGGTGTCCTGCGCGGGCTTTTCGACGGGCACACCACCACACCCGTGGATATGGGCGCCCCGGCCGTCAGCATCGATATCTCCGCCCTCGACAAGGCAAGCGACGACGTCGTGGCCGCTTCCTTGCAATGCACCTGGGCGTATGGTTTCGGGCTCATTGATGCCTCCCGGGCGGTGGGGGACTCCCGCCCGTACCTGACGATCCAAGATGAAATGTGGCGGTCGTTGAGGGCGGCCCCCGGCCTGGTTGACCGTACCGACCGCCTCACCCGCCTCAACAGACATCAGGGCGTCGGCTCAATCATCACGACGCACAGCCTCGCCGACCTGGACGCGCTGCCCACCGAGGACGACCGCGCCAAAGCAAGGGGCTTCATCGAGCGGTCCGCGGTCACCATCCTCGGCGCACTGCCCGACATGGAACTCGGCCGCGTGCACCAGGTGCGCGCACTGACCTCTCAAGAACGGGAATTCGTGGCCTCCTGGAGCGCGCCGGAGTCCTGGGCAACCGACCGGCCGCACCCCGGCCGCGGCAAATACCTCATCAAGTGCGGCGGCCGGCTCGGCATCCCCGTCGAGATGCACCTGACCCCTAAGGAACTCGACCTGTACAACACCGATGCAGCGATCCGCGGCATTCGCCAGACCGCGACGGCCGCAGGAATCGGGGCGGCCTGATGAGCACCCCCTCGCCGCGCGGCGGCCCCAATGACCCCTGGCTGCCGTACACCATCATCGCGGTGGTGGCCGGCGCTGTCCTGCTGATCGTCTGCCTCGGCGTCGGCGGCGCCGTCGCCTCGACGGTCACCGGCCACGGCTGGCATGCCCCCATCGGATGGGGGCTGCTGAGCGACATCGCCCACGGCCACCCGGCCGCCGCCTGGCCCGGCGTGCCGGCCTGGCTGGTCGTCCTGTGCGCGCTGCTGATCCTGGTCGCCCTCCTGGCGCCGCTCGTCCTGGCCGTCCGCCGGGTCCGGGCCCGCCGCCCGGACCCCGACGACCCTGCCCAATACCTCGCCACCGCACAGGACGTTGCCCACCTGACGGTGCCCCACCTCGCCGCACAGGCGCAAAGGCTGCGGCCGGGCCTCGCCGACACTCCAGTGGAGGAGATCGCCCCAGCCGACGCGGGGGCCCTGCTCGGCACCCTCCGCCCGGACGGCCCCGAACTACGGTCCTCCGTCGAAGACGTCGAGTTGGCCATCATGGCGCCCCGGTCCTACAAGACATCCGCCCTGGCCATTCAGCGCACGTTGGAGGCGACCGGGTGCGTGATCGTCACCAGCCGCCGGGCAGACGTGTGGCAGGCCACCGCCACCTATCGCGCCAAGCATTTTCGGGGCCCCATCCACGTCTTCGACCCACAGCGCATCGGCCACCACCCACAGGAATTCTGGTGGGATCCGCTGGAAAGCGTCCAGAGCGTGGAGGACGCCGGGCGACTGGGCGCGCACTTCGTGGCCGCCGTCAGCGACGACAACGCCCGGGAAATCTGGGGCCCGGCCGCCCGCGGCCTGATGTCGGAACTGCTCCTCGCCGCTGCCCTCGACGGCCGCAGCCTCGATGACGTCTACGGGTGGCTGGTCGATTCCGGCACCGGCGTACCCGCGCAGATCCTCGACCAGCACAAGTATCGGAACATGGCCCGCAGCTACCGGGCCCGCCAGGGCGGTGCCGCCGACACGCGCGAGGGCATTTACGAGACAGCGCGAGCGGGCGCCGGCTGCCTGCGTGACCCGGAAATCATGGCGTGGGTCACCAAACCCACCCGCCCCACAGCACGCTTGGACCTGCGGCGCTTCGCGCAGTCCACCGGCACGTTCTACATGATGAGCCGTAAGGGCTCAGGGTCCGCGGCGCCGCTGGTAGCCGCTCTGGCTGACGCGCTGTTCACCGAGGCAACCCGGGTAGCCGAAGCGGCTGGCGGCGTCCTGCCCCAAGGCATGAGCGCCATCCTGGATGAGGCGGCCAACGTGTGCCCGATCTCCGATCTCCCCGACCGGTACAGCTTCCTCGGCGGCATGGGCATCAACGTCCTCACTATTCTGCAGAGCTTCCGGCAGGGGGCGAGCGTGTGGGGCGAAACCGGCATGGACACCCTTTGGGGCGCCGCCACGGTCAAGATCATCGGCTCCGGCATCGATGACCCCAAGTTGACGGAGGATCTGGCCCGGCTCGTCGGACAGCACGAGGTGATGGTGCGCAGTACCACCCACACCCGTGACGGCATCTCGGTCTCCCACGCACCGCGCCGTGAGCAGATCATGACGGGCGCACAGATCCGCGCCATGAAAAAGGGCACGGCGCTCATCCTCGCCAACGGCACCCGGGTCGCACAGGTCCAGCTGCTGCCGTACTTCATGCACCACCCGGACCGCGAGCTGATCGCCGCCCTCGAGCGCAGTGCAAAAGCCCAGATTCAGGAGTGGGCACGCGCCACCTACGCCAGGCAGGGCCGATGACCGACGACACTCCCCGGCCAGACGACGGCCCCCGGCTGGAAGACCTCGCAGCCCAGCTACGAGCGGCACAACGACGCATCGTGGAACTGGAGGAATGGGTCGACTGGTCGCAGCCGCTCGTAGAGCAGATCGAGCAGCCGGATACAGCGACCGAAGCCGCCAGGGATGCGCAGTCCAAACAGAAGGACAAGCCGAAGCCGAAGCCCTATTTCTCCAATGTCGTGGAATGGGTGGAAGGTTGGTTCATTCCCACCCTCCCTCGGAAAGCTGGCGGCAGCATGTCCCGGTGGTGTGCCCTGTGGTGGGCCCACGCGGAAGCCGTCGTACGGTTCCAAGCCCTGTGGACGTCATGGGAGGTTCTGCGGCTGAACCCCGGCACGGGAATGGGGGTGTGGTTCCGCGACTACCTCGACGCGCAGCTCGGTCTCCTCATGGGCCCGGACGGCCCCTTTGCACAGTGCAGCCCCGACCATCACGAACCCCTGCCCACGTTGCCCGTCACCCCGGTGCCCTCGGCGGTTCTCGAAGCGCTCAGCGCACCTCCCGCACCCACAACGGAGGAAGGCAGATAGCAGCAACAGGCAAGCGTGTGAATGGGCTGTGGGCGAGACCAACAAGGTCTCGCCCACAGCCCATTCACGATGCGGCACCAAGGTTACGGAATCACCGACCCGGGCGAGGCCCTGAAGAGCGGTTCCCCAGATCCTGCCCCTGGCGCCGGATCGCTTTTCCCGACAACACCGGCCCCTCCAACACCCGCCCCTCCTTCGCTGGCTTCGCCAAAGCCTCGGATACGGGCCGCGGCGCCGCCATACGCGCCATGCGCGCCGCGGTCTCGGCCTCCGCGGCCACTCCCTCGGCACGGGGCACCGGAGGTGCCGGTGACGCAACCACGGCTGGCACGGACGCATCGGCAGTCTCGACGGCCTGGGTCGTCTGCTGCTGTGGCGGAATCGGATGAGCAACGCTGTCAGGGGAAGCGGCCAGTGCTGCGGCCTCGAGCTGCGGCGGGAAATTCTGTGCGGCCGCAGACCAGTCCATCAACACCGCACGTGCACGCGCCCCCTTCCCTGGGCCGACAATCCCGTGCCGCTCCAGCTCGGCCATCATGGCCTCGGCCTTGCCGAATCCTGTCTTCATTTTCCGCTGAAGCATGCTCACGCTGCCGAACTGCGTTTCCGTGACAAGCTGGGCAGCAGTGCGCAGCTCCTCGGGGGAGTAGCTGGGAGCGTCAGCCGGCTCGGCTCCGGCTGCGGGCCCGGCACTCAGCTCGGGCAGGTCGGCACCGGTCGCGGCTCCACTCACAGACGCGCTCCCGGTCTGCTTCGCACTGAGGCCGTGGCGCCGGGCGTAGTCGGCGAATGCGCTTGCCTGTGCCGCTCGTTCCTGGTTCCGCTCGTCAGGGGTCAGTTCCTCGCCGTCCGGCTTCGGCGCCGGGGCGAGCTGCCGGTACAGCGCCTGGGCCTCGGGGTCCATCTGCACCAACTCGCGCTCGTACGCGCGGGCGGCCCGCCGCGCACCCGGCAACCCTTCCTCGGCCGCATGGACTATCCGCCACCGTTCGGTGATGAATGCAACGCGCTCGGACTCCTGACCGGGGAATTTCAGAGATCGGCTGCGGCCCACATCCCGGATGGCCCGGCGTAGTTCGTCCTCCGCCGATGAGGTGGGCGGCGGAGAACCTCCGGTCGTACTCTCCGTCGCCCCTGCTCCGGGCGCCGCCGTCTCTCCTGTGGTGGTCATGGGGGCATTGGCAGGGGGATTTTCCATGTACCGCTGCAAGCGCCATTCCAGCACCGCCGCAAATCCCCGGGCGCTCTCCAGCTCGCGCTCAGCGGCCACAGTCGCCAGCACCGCCGACAGATCAAACCCTGCCTTCTCAGCAACGGCCAGAGCATCGGCCAGCACAGGCCATGCCTCCTCGGCGGTGATCTCCTCGGTCAGATCGGGGAGTGCAACACCGACAGCTGCCCGCAAGTCCTCCCGCTGGTGGACAGGGACGGCGGCCGGGACAGCCTCCAGCTCGTACCGTGCGCGCTGGGTTGCACGCTCGGCCGGGCTCTTCTTCTCCTCAGCGGCCGCGTCCCGGCTGCGGGTGAACCAGGCGGCGGCCTGCTTCATCGCCTCCTCGGGGGAGTAGGGGGCGCCCATGAGTCGCTGGAAAAGGTCCATCGCTTCTGGCTCACGCTGCGTCAGCTCCGTGACCAACCGCTGAGTTGCGTCATGCGCCATCGCGTCCTCGTGGACATACAAGCGCGAAGCGACCCAAGCGATCACCAGCTCGTCGATGGTCGCAGAATCCAACCACTCGTCATCCAGCGCGCCCTCCCATCGGACGCGGTCGGTCTGCCTCCGCATCTCCTCGGCAGCAGCGCGCGCCCGCTCCTCCTGGGCCTCCTCCACAGCACGGCGGGCCCGGCGCATTTCTCTGATGACTTCGGTCAGTACAGCGGCCTCGGCGGCCTGCGCCAACAGGGCCATGGCCCGGGCGCTGGCGTGCCGGGCTGCATCGGTGATCGGATCGGGGTAGCTCTCGGGAGTAGAGGCGGGCCTTTCACTCATCATCCGTTCCTCCATCAGCTGCGCGGCCCTAGGCCGCGGTTCTGTCCAGGTGTCGGTGGCGTACGACGCGGTGCGGCTTGCGTGGGGGCAGGAGTCGCAGCGGACGTGCTCGCGTCCTGCTGCCATTTCTCCAACCGATTGTCGAGCCTCCACACCAGCACTTGCGCGACGCTCTCGGCGGTCGCAACCTCCCGCTCGGCGAACGCACTGTGCAGTGTCCGCCGCGCGTCATGTCCCGCGCGCTCGACCTTCACCAGGGTGGTAGCTAGAGCAGGCCATGCCTCGTCGGCGAGCACATCAGCCGCATGGTCACCCAGCACGCTCTCCGCCGCTGCGATCAGGTCGGCGCGTACTGCGGCCTCGGCCCATACTTCGATGTCGCGGCCGCGAATTCGGGTGGTGGTGTGCGTGCTCGCCTGGAGTTCGGGCGGGAGGGGAATTCCGGGATGCTGGCGCATGAACCGCGCGGCCTTCAACGCTGCCTCGGCCTGGTGCCGGGATTGCTGTGCCTCGCGCAGCAGCGCGACGGCCTCGACCAACAGCACCAGCTGTGCGGCCAACTGACGGCCGGCGTCCTTCTCCGCCAGAGCGAGCAAGCGGGATCCGCTGGCAATGGAGTGGGCAAGCGAGCGCATCGCGTCCGCTTCCGGGGACCGTACCGCCGGGATCCGGTTCGCTTCGCGCGCGGCCGTCCGGAAAGCCTCCGCGGCCTGAGTGAGCGCACCGCCCTTACGACCCTCCAGCGCACGGGCATTGGCCGTCAGCAAATCGGCCGCTGCCGACACCACCGCAGGAGTTCGCTCCGGGGTTTCCCGTGCTGCCAGGGCCACCATGTCCCGGGCCTGTACCGCCACGGCGGCCGCCTGGTTCAGGGTCTCGACTCGGCTCCTAGGCGCCACGGGTACAACCTCCCCCGTCCAGCGCCGCATGATCTGGGGAAGCGATAGATCCGGGGCGAGACGGCCACCGCTGTACCAAATCAGATCCCCCTCCTTCGTCCGCCACTCCGGCCTCCCAACCTTGTACCCGGTCGGCTCGCCGGAACGGCCGGTGCGTTCCTCAACAATCACCCCAGCATCGCGCAGAGCTGCGAAAAAATCCGCCGGATTCGATGACTTCGCCACGGCCTCATAGACCTCCCTGCGCAGGACATCGCGCGGTGCACCGAGCATCCCTTTACGGCTTGCCTTCTCGGTCTCTCCACGTGCTGGACGACGCGCCGCCGTACGGTCCGCAGGGGCTGTTCGTTGCAACCCCCATCGCTCCTCGTACGCCCGGCACACATCACGCATCCGAAACCCGTCGTTGTGGATGCTGGGCTTACTCCCGTCCTGCTGTGCGAGCGTGGCCAGGATGTGGATGTGGTCATCAGCGTGCCGCACGGCAATCCACCGACACTCCGAGACTCCGGCTGCCTTCACGATGTCCCGTGCTACCTCTGCCCATTGCTCGTCAGTCAACCGTGGCCCGTCCTCGATACTGACCGGCACGTGGTAGACGTGCTTCGGCAGAGCCTTGCCCTCCAGGGCATGCACGGGCTGTTCCAAAATCGCGGCGAGCTTCGACAGAGTCATGTTCTGCGAGCGGCCGGGATCGGGCACAAAATCTGACCATGCCGCGACCATGTGCGGGTCCTGGTGCTCGTTGGCGCGGCCTGGTCCGTACAGATAGGCCAGTAGTCCGCGGGTACGGCTACCGCGTTTCGCAGCCTTCGCGATCACCGGCTTCGCCTCGCTTCGGCGAGTGCCAATCCTGCTTCCATCAGCTTCCACGCAGCCTCGGCAACCCGTGCACCCACAGCATTGAAAATCCCCTCTGGCACGTCGACACCGGAATTCCGCTCACGGGCAATCTGGTTCCAGTTCGTGCCGATGCGGTTCAACGACACGTCGGCGTCCTGGAACGCTCGCAGCAACTCGGCTTCACCAGTCGGCATGGGGTAGAGCTCGCCGCGCGCGACGGCAACAGCCATGCGTGCGGCGTAGCTCGCTGGCGTGAGGCCGGCACGGTTCGCGGCTTCTGTGAGGTCGTCAAGCTCTTCTTGATTCAGTCTCAGATTCACGCGGTGGTTGCGTCGCTTGTCGGCGGGCTGTCGCTCACGACGGCGCACGGGCGGCGTCTCAGACGGTGGCTTCGGCATGTCCCAACCCTCCCAAAAATGGGTCCGGTTCGCCCTCGAACCGGACCCAAAAATCTTGGTGTTTGCCGACCGCGCCCGGTCGGCAAACACCAAGATCAAGTCGTTATGGGAACCATAACGTATAACTTGCTCCGTCGGAACGAGGGCCGCGCTCGTGCGCGGAGGGGGTGGGGTGCCGCGGCGAAGGGGCGGCGGCCGGTGGTCCCGCTCGCCTGGTGGCCGCCGCAACGGCCATACGTCACGCGGCGGCTGGGCGGCCGTCCGCCGCTACCATGGCGCGCATGACCACACACGATGAGTCGGAGTTCATCCGCCGGGCCGAAGAACGCAACGCACAGCGCATGGCCGCCGTCGCGCCGCTGGCCGCAATCCTTGCGAAGCGCGCGGCACTCCAGAAGCAGATCGACAGCATCCAGGATCAGATCGACGCGCTGGACCCTGAGTACGGCCGTGTCTACGTCGACGCGGAGAAAGCGGGGTGGGATGCGGCGGAACTCGCGGCGCTCGACGCCCCGGCACCGACGCGCCGGCCACGTGGTCGCCCTGCCAAGAAGTCCGCGGCAAAGGCTGCCCCCGTGACGGCCCCTGACCCGTCGGCACGTGACAAGGTGCCCGCGCAGAATCCGGCAGGTTCTCCCGCCGGTGTGCGCTAAGAGGGACGAGACAACCCCCGGCCGGACGGCCGGGGGTCTCCGCTTACGCTCTAACCAGGTGGTTAAAACGCATGCCCAATGTGACACCGGTCTGGGTCTGGCTAACGAAAGCTGAGTACAGCTGGCTGGCAGACCAAGCCGCCGCCAGTGTCAAGGCCGAAGAGGAATGGGCCGCCCTCCAGCGTGCCCGGTACAGGCTCACCGAGCCTGACCCGCTCCCCGAAGAGGTCCGCCTGGAGCTGCTCGAACTCCGGCCCTCCAACTGGCCGCGGCAAGTACACCTTGTCGACACCGCGCTCCGGCGTCGTATGCGCCTTCCTGATCTCGCCGGCCCTTGGGAGCCCTGGACCGAGGCTGAGCGCGCACGGCAGCATCTGGCCGGCCGCCGTACCGGCACCCCACACCAGGGGTTCGACATCAAGGTCAGCTACGACCTCGACGCGATGCAAGTCGATGCCGCGCGGCTCGCGGCGCATCGGGTCAGCGAGCCGCATGTGGCTGCACTCCAAGCCGAAGCGCTCGTCGGACGCTCGGCCCGGCGGGGGAGGGCTGCCCGGGAACGGCGCGAGGAACTACAGGGCCAGATTTACACCATTGGCCGGATCATCAGGCAAGGCATCGACCTGCTGCGAAAGGTCTGAAACCGATGTGGCTTAGCGTCAACATGCGAGCATTTTTGCGTGGACACGCTAAGCCTGTCTTACGTTCTAACCAGGTGGTTAGAACGTTGCCCAATGTAGTGCCGGTTAATTGCCTGCTGTCAGTGGGGTGGTCCACCATGCTGCCTGTACGTGATGCGTCGCGTACAGGGGCAACCTGTCGTCGCTCTATTGAGGTGGTGTCATGACGGAGAAGACCGAGGCGGCCGCGCCGCCACACGAGATCCTGCGGGTGCATGAGTCCGGGGTGCCGGTGTATCGGCTCGGGGACCGCCCTGCACACCTGCTGACGAGACGTGAGCTCAGCCAAGCGGGCCTCACCCGCGCGTACCGTCAGCCGGCCCTTGCGTACGCACGCTGGTTCTACTACAAGCAGCAGGGGGAGACCCCGCTGTACGACCGTGCCGCGGCGCGGGAGAAAAAGGAGTGCTCGCCCGCACAGCTCGCGGCACTCGAACGTGGTCGGAGAGAACAGGAGCGTAAAGCCTTCCTCGCACGGGCCTGGCGGTGTTTCGACTGCTCGGAGCTCACCGACGAACCCACGTACTTGCCCCAGCAAATCGCCTGCGGCCCGTGTGAGACCACCCGGCATCAGGTCCGCGAGTTGGTGAACTCACTCGACCTGGCCCCCGTGCTTCCGCCCGACTCCTCCGGCAAGCCGCCGACGGATCCCCGGCAGTGGGCGGCCGCGCTGCGCGACTCGACAACGCTCATCGCCCTCGATACGGAAACGTCCGCGCTTCACGGCTGGGCCGTCGACGTGGCCGTGTGCGGCCTCGACGGGCGCCCGATCCTCGACACCCTGGTGACGCCGCAAGGCCCTATTTCCCGGCAGGCCAAAGCCATTCACGGCATCGGTGCGGACATACTGCGTGAGGCGAAAGCACCGACATTTTCCGGCATCATCGGCGAGCTTGGGGACGCGATCAACGGCCGTTGTGTCGCCGTCTATAACCTCTGGTATGACCTGCACGTCATCGCCCGCGAGGTCGACCGGCACGCACGACTGACGGTGGGTCTCGACCGCGCCGAGGCACTGGCCTACACGGCGGCCTGGCTGCAACGGGCCCACTGGGTAGATCTGATGCTCCCGTACGCCGAGTGGTACGGCGAATGGAACTCCTACCACCACGACTACCGGTGGCAGCAACTGCCGTACGGCGACCACCGTGCGGCGAGCGATGCGGCTGGGGCTGCGCGCCTTTTCGGCGAGCTCGCCGACGGAACGGCGCCCCGGCTGCCTGCTGACGAACGCGGTCCGCAGCCGTACGACTATGACGACTTCGGTGTCTACCAGTAGCACGACCAGAAAGGCACAGGCACGCCTCCGGCGGGGGCCTCTCTCCCAGAGGGGCAGGGGGCCTGTGGGGACGCACCGGCTCGTGGGTGGTTGCGGTAGGGGAGCGGGGGGGGGGTCCCTCCGGCCGACCGTCCCTCCGCACCATGCCACACGGCGGCGGGGGCGACTCCGCAAGCTCCGCACCCCCACCACCGCGCGGCCCACCGTGAGTGCCGACCGACCGGAGGGACCCCCACCCCGCAGGGCCGTCGTGTCCTCTCGGGCATCCTTTCGGCACCCCGTCGACGGCGTCACGAACCGTCAATTCCTACGCATCAACAGGAGACCCACCATGAGCGCAACAGCGGCAACTCCGCCCCCGGCTTCCGCCCGGAGGGCAACCCTGCCATGCCCTCGCTGTACGGGGGATTTCAACGACCCTGGGTGGTCGCGGGCGGAACGGCCTCGCGGCCTCCTGGTACGAGCCGTTGTCTGCGCACGCTGCCGGACGGATGAGGAGGTACGCGCGGCATTCGGCATGCCCGTGCCCCCGGAGCGGGAATGGCCGGTGACCGAACTCCACAACTGGCCCACCGCGACCGACGCGCCCGTGAACCTGAGGTTCGCCGATGGGGTAGTGGTACAGCTGCGCGGCTGGTCGCTCGCGTCACGGCCCTGGGGGCGGACTGATGATCTGCGGTTCGAGCTCTCCGGCATGGTGCAGCCCGATTCCGATCCCCTCCCGGAAGGGGGAACACATCTGATTTCGGCGGACGTGCCGGGGCCTGAGCCGCTGCCCTGCCCGCTCCGCGTCACCACGGATGTGCAACGGTGCGGCTACACGTACAGCGCCGTTTTGATCGTGTCGTGGTTCGCTCAACCTCGGCTCGGCCCCGGTCGGCCGGGGCACGATCCGCGCTGCCTGTACTGCGCGCACGGGCCTGACTGCCTGCGCTGCCCGCGGCCGGCTGATGTCGCCACCATCAGCCGGTCGTACGTGTGCACGTCTTGCTCATTGGAGATCACGCGCGCGGAGATTGCGGCCGATCCGTACTACGCGGGACCGCGAGCCGCCAACCTCGCCGCATGGGGCGGCGACGAATAGCGGCACCCCCGCCGGACGGCCTTCGTCCCTCTCGCCAGTGGTGAGTTGTCTTCAGCCGTTGATAGCTCAGCCACCGAAAGCCAGCCACGACGAGAGGGCTAGCCGACTGATCACCCGCCACGTGTGCTTCCATCAGCCATGTTCCGGTAGCAACCACGCCATCGGTCTTTTTCTTTCGTCACGGCGCATGGGCCTACTCACCGCCGGCGCATGTCAGCCTTGGTCTTCCAACGCGGCCTCGAACAAGTCGCACATGACCAGCGCATTGGCCATGTCCGCCTCGTCAAGCGATTCGCCCGCGGCGATCCGGCGGAACGTGCTGACCGCCGACTTCGCCAACCCGGCCGGGATGTGCACCGTGCGAAGAGCGGCCAGCAGTGCCGCGGTCTGCTCGGCGGCTGATGCATCAGAGGACTGCGAGATGATCGCGCTCACTCCGCGCCCAAGGGGGCCGCGTTGAGGGGAAGGTGTGGTGGTCACGGCTCAGTCTCTCGCGGTGGTGGTTGGTCTCGTGCGTCGGGGCCTACAGGCCGATGCCGTACAGCGGGTTGCTCTCGTCCCATCTCCCGGCCTCGTCGAAGTATTTGGCGAGGGACTTGGAGCCGTCGACCCATCCGCCGTGCCGGGCGGTCTCGATCATGTCTTTTCCTGCCTTGCGGGCGGCGGTGGCGAACCCTCGGCGGAGGCTGTGGCCGGTCCACCGAACGGGGAGATCCGGCAAGAGGTCGTCAGGCGCCTTGGTGAGTCCGGCGCGGGTGGCGGTGCGGGTGACGATGTCGCCGATGGCTTCGCCGGTCATGCGGCCGTCGGGGTCGCCAATGGGCTCGCCGCCGCGGGTCATGGGGTGGGCGATGCCGCCGTGGCGGTCGATGCGGACGAACAGCGGCCCGGTGGGGATGCGGCCGTGGTCGATAAGGCAGTTCCGCCACGCCCGGATCGCGCGTACGGGGCAGGTGGCGGGGTTGCTGCCGTACGGGATGCCGGGCGGCTGTTCCTTGTTCACCTTGGGCCGGTAGACCTCGACTTCCAACCCCTCCTCCACCTCCGTGAGGTCTGACCAGTCCAACAGTGCGGCTTCACCGCGGCGGGCAGCGAGGGAGAACCCCACGAGCAGTACGGCGGCGTCGCGGCATCCAATGGGGGTGGTGCGGTCGAGGGCGGCGGTCATTTTCCGCAGCACGGCGGGGGTGGCGGCGGCGGCTTTTTTCCGGCGGCCCTGGGGGTCCTTGGTCTCTTTCAACTGGCGTTCGTAGCCGCGCAGGACGAGGCGGGCGCCGGTGGCGTCGGGCGGGCGGTGGCCGGCGGCTTTGTGGGCGACGGCGATGGAGGCCATGGCGCGGTCGATGCTGCTCGGTTTGTACGGGCGGCCGGTCCGCGGCCGCGGGGTGAGGGTCAGCCAGGTGACGTACTCGGTCAGGGTGGTGTCGTCGGCGGGCAGCGGGCAGCGCACGGTCTGGGTGCACCACTGCGTGAACCGGCTCCAGTCGCCGGCGTATCCGCGGCGGGTCTCGGCGGGGATGCCGCGCGCGACGGCCTCTTGGGCGGCGGGGGAGAGGCCGTGGCGGGCGGCGGGCACCGCCGGGGCGCCGGGGGCGGCGTCCAGGACGGCGCCGGCCGCGGGGGTGCCCGGGGGCGGCGCCGTGGTGTCCGGTGTGCTCATCGGTGGGTCAGTTCTGCGGCGGTACGGCGTCGACGTACGCGTCCGTCCACCTGAAATAGCCGTCGTCGTGGTACCAGTTCCCCGGGCTGAGACGGCGGGGTGAGAACGTCGACGGCGCCGAGCGCGGCAGTGACGACCTTGGCCGTTTCGGGTGCGGGAAGGCTGATGCCGGACCGGCGGGCCGCGTCGCGGACGCGGTCGCACGCCTCCTGGTAGTCGTCCTCGGTGATGACGCGGCGTGCGGTGGTGGTGTCGGTCATCGGCGTCTCCTGGAGGGTGTGCGGGCCCGGTGTCCCGTCCTGACGGGTGGTCATCGGGTGGTGTTCTGGGCCCTGATGCGCCGGGCGAGGCGCCGGTACTGCACCCGCTGGGGGAGAAAGGCCTCGCGCAGGGTCGCGGCCCGTTCCCGCTGGAAGAGGGCCAGCGCGCGCAGGGCCCACGCCCACATGCCGACCGCGACCACTGCGCCGATCACCAGGTACAGGGGCATGGCAGGGTGCTCCTCGTCGTCCGGGGAAGGTGCGTCGGGCCCCGACGGTATCGCACAACCTGGTTCCTGGTAAGGAGTCTTAACAAGAGCCAGCGACAGCCAGGCCGCGCAGGGCACCCGCGACCACAACGCGGACGACTGTGCAGTCCACGTGTACCTGGTGGCGGGCCTGACCGCTGCGGCGGCGTCATCGCTCTGGGCTGCCGGGCAACCGGAACGGGAGCCACCCTCAGCGCCGGATCTTCCCCGACGCGCGGTCACGAACGGAGCCGCAGCTCAGGCCGGCATCTCGGGCACGGCCGCACGCCGTCCTCGTCCAGTTTCGTCCGGGCCTCTGTCTGTCCGAGCAGGTCGCCCGCGGCCTCCGGGCAGTCCCCGCGGTGAAACGTCCCGCCGTCCTGGCCATCGCGCGCCGGACGGTATGCCAAGCCCAATACACGCCGTGATCCACCCAGGGCTCCGTCAAAGTCGCGAGATGCACCAGTTTGTCCGTCCGGCGTTGGAGCCAGCCTGGCGGCGTGAGCTGCAGGTTCGCCGCAACGAGGGCGCTCCGATCGAGCCACGAAGCGGACAAAACGCGACTTTGACGGGGCCCTGGTGATCCACCATCAGGTGCTCTTTGAAGATGGGCTTTAGATGAAACGCTCCTCCGCTGCGGCGTTGTCAGCCTGGGCTTGAGCGCGGACATCCGGGGTTACGCATACGTGATCGTCCGGCGACGCCTCACGCCACACGTACCCCTGTTGGCAACTGTCCGGCCCGTATGCGCCGGCCGGATCCACCCGTCCGGCCGCTGCGGCGTTGTCGGCCGCGGCTTGGTCACGAACGTCCGGGGTTACGGGTACGTGGTCATCCGGAAATGCTTCCCGCCATACGTAACCCTCTGCACAGGTGTCCGGCCCGTACGCCCCGGAAACCACCCATGCGATTTGTGCATCGTTACCGGAGCCGTCACCGTTCTGATTGGCGACAAGTGGCGGTGGCGCAGAGGCCTGATACGAGTTGGAACCAACCAGGGGGTTGTCCCAGTAGACACGAACGGTCTCGTCATCAGGCGGCGACACCGGAACGGCAGTGTTGTCGTCTTCATACAGTGTCGGGAAGTACCGCACCCAGCCCTCGGTGCCTGACGTATCGGACTCGGCTTCCCAGGTCACTGTGCTCTGCGGGGCAATTTCACTGGGCGGATCAGTTCCGAAGACTCCTTCCAGGCTGTCGTCAACCTTGTTGAGCAGCTGATGATGGGTTGCGTTCGTGAGGCTCATGGTGACACTTCGTGCGGCCATTTTCTCTCCTCCATTTCTCACTTGCCTCCCACTTCAGTGTGTCCCCGTTCGGCCAGCAACACCATGCCCACCACAGCTGGTTACCAGCACCGCGCTCACCGAATTTGACCTCATTAAAGGTGTCAGGTTCATCCAGTTCAGGCGGAGCAGAAGATTATTTAATTCCAGACCGGCGGGCGCCGACTAGTGAGTTCGCGTATTCAATGGTCGAGTGTTTTCCGTGGGGTCCAGCCTGATGGTGACCGTAGGCATTCCCCCACTGCGTAGCGGCTCCAGGTTCTCCGGATTCGCCGGCGACTCTGCCCCAAGTGGGGCGTAGCGCGGGCCCTGAGGGCGCCGTACAGGGAGGACATCTACGGGCCCGTCACCCCTCTTGTGGAGAGACTGCAGCCCATGGAGTTCATCGGCGGGGCCGTCGGCACCCAGATCAACAGCGACGTCCAGGGGCAGCAGCAGTGAGCGTCAGCCTGCCCCTCTTCCGCTACGCGCACGAGGCCACGGGGAACCGGCCAGGCCTGGGGCAATCACGTGACACCCACGACGATGACACCAACTACCCCCAGCACGCAGGCGATGCCGAAGACGTATCGGCTGACGTTCTTCACGCGAGCGCGATCCTTGAGCTGGTTGTCCCCGTAAGCGTCGGCGAGGGACTCCACGTAGATCTGTGCCATGAACATCATCAGGACACCTACGATGACCACTCCCGGGAAACCGGCGAACCACCTGATCCAGAACGGCGCGTTCGCTCCCCTCGCGGTGAGGAGCGCGGCCACTTCCAGGAAGGTCATGGTCGTCAAGGTCCCGATCTGGGTGTACAGCGTGAAGTCGTTACCGCCGCTCTTTTCCCCGCCGCCCTGGACGATCCGCAGGTTGTGGTGGTGGCGGGCCTCCACCACAATGCCCAGCACTACCACCGGAAGCACCTGGGCCAGCAACTGGGCGAACTGCTGTTCCTCCGTCATGCGCCGATGCTCCCAAGCCGCCGGAGCAGGAAGGCGGAGGCAGGAAGGACAGCGTTCCTTCGTCCCTCCGAGACCACCCGGTTGGCACCCGCCGGCGCCTCACGCATACGGCCATGCCTGCCACAGAGGCAGGGCCGATCGTGAGTACGTGTACGGAGACGTTTTGAGTAGCCGCGCCGAGGCGGGCCGCCCGGGGCCGCCGGTTCACTGGCCTCGTGAACAAGCGAGAGAAGATCAGGGACGAGTCCTGGTGGTGCGTGCCGGCCTGGGCCACGCTGCTGGCGCTACTGCTCGGCCCGCTGGCCGTGGGCGTGGGCGGGTTGTCCGGCATGGCCACGGACGGCTGCGCGCCCGACTGCCCGCGGGCCCTGACGGACGGTCTGGCAGCGGTCGGCGCCGGCCTGATGACGACCCTGGTCGCCACGCCGGTGCTCCTGCTGGCGGCCTGGGTGCTGCCGTGGCGGATGCGGTACCGCCCGGCCCGCACGATCGCCGCGGGATGCGCGCTGCTGCCGCCCCTGGCCGTGCTCGCCATGGTGCTCGGCCTGCCGTCGCCCGGGTGACGCGATGTCACCCGGGCCCGCTGTCCAACGCGGCCGGCGGGACGTGACTCAGCGCGCGGACACGCCGGGGAACCGCACCGCCCGCCCGAGGGCCCCCACCAGCCCCCACACTGGGGGCTACGCGCCCATCTCGCGCAGCCGGGCGGGAAGGCGGCGCCGCCTTCCCGCCCGGCTCTTTGCCGCCGACGCGGCTACGGGCCTCCGACCACAAAATCAACGTGGCATCGAGATCCGGAGCGGTCGCCCCTGGGGGCGGTCGTTCCGGGCCCGGTTCAGCTCAGAGCCATGTGCAGGGCGGTGTCGAGAGCGGCGAGCGTGCCCGCCGAGAGGTTCCCAGCCGTCTGGTCTTCCAGTTCGTCCCGGTGCAGGACGGTCGGGAAGTCGGCCATCAGCACGCCCACGAGGGGGTCCGTGTCGGCGAGCGGCACGGCGGTCGGCATGACCAGTGCGCCGGTGGCCGGGTGCAGGGGGACACCGACGAGGGTCGGGGTCAGCTCGTTGCGGTGGTCGTTGCTCACCACCGCGAAGTGGGTGGCGCCCTTGTCGGGCCTTACGACGCGCACCAGGTCACCCCGGCGGTAGGGGCTCACGCGGCGTCGCCCAGGGCGGCCGCGGTGTTCGCGCGGCCGCGCGCCGCGGTGGCGCGCGCCCACTCGGGGTCAAGGGTGCGGGTCATCTGCTGGTAGCCCGCCCTCAGCAGGTGGTCACCGGCCGTGGCGGCGCCGATCCGCAGCAGCTCGCGCAGCACGGAGGCCTGGCTGTCGAGCGGGGCGCCGGCCCTGGCCTTGAGGTAGTCGTGCTCACGGGTGCCGGGCTGGAGAAACGCGGTGATCTCGGCGTCCTCGGCCTCGTCAAGGATCACACTGGTACGCACAGTCATGCGCACAATTCTACGCAGCTACCTGCGCATGGGGGCTGCCTGCTGTCAGTCCGGAAGCCGGGCGATTTGGTCGAGCAGCTGGGCGCGCTCGCGCTCGGAGCGCTGCCGGACGGCCGTCAGGGCGCGCTCGTCGACGGCGGCCGCGAGCCCGGCACGGACGATGCCGGTGAGCTCGGCGGGGGAGAGGGCTTCGGCCTGGACGGTGGCGGGCATGTGGGCGCCTCGGCGGTCGGTGCGCTTTTGCGGTGCGGTCTCCAGCCCGTACGCGGTCACCTGCTCGTCGGTCACGGCCAGCCGTGACACGGCGGGCGGCTCGGCGCCCATCTCCTCCACGAACGTGGCCACGTCGTCGGCGGCCGCGTCCACGATCGACCAGCCCGACGGATCGAGGTCGCCGAGGCTCAGCACGAGGGTGGGCACCTGGCGGGCGGCGATCCGCCGCGCCGCCTCATGCTTCGCGCCGACCGACTCGAACCCCCCGGAGCCGTAGACGACCGTCCCGAACTCGCCGGCCACGTTCGCCACCATGTTCAGCATGCCCACGCTCTCGATCCACAGCTCGACCGCGCGTGGCTGCCCCTCGGTGAGCGGGCGGTGGTAGTCGGCGGCGTCCGCCGCCACGGACTGCCAGAAGTCGGCCGGGCCGTCGTAGCCGGCGGCGGGGCCCATCGACACGGCGCGGTCGTCCCGGATCGCCTCCATCGGGATTATGCGGGCCCGCCGGGCCCGGTTCAGGTGCTCCGTCAGCTTGCCGTAGGCCGCTTCCGTCTTGGGATAGCCGTACGCGCCGATCATGCGGTAAAAGATCTGCCGGCCGCTCATGGGCAGATGCTCGCGGTACTCGTGCAGGATCGCCTGTACCTGCTCGATCAGCCGCAGCGTGGCCGGTCGCGGTGACCACGGGGCGAACCCCCGCGGCCGGATGCGGGTGTAGGTGCGGCCGGAGACGGTGTCACGGCCAGCCGTGTTCATCCGCCCATCCTGGCACCGCGGCGGCTGTCGGGAACCCGTATGCCCTGCCAGCCGTGCCCCAGACCCCGGCGCTCCCGGCGGCTGCGGCGCGGCCGCGTCGGCGCCGCAGGCTCCTCGGCGCTGATGCCCGGCCCGGCCGGCGGAAGGCCCAGCCGCTCGCGCAGCTGGGCCATGGCCGCGTGCACCGGCGCGAGGGTCGCCGCGGCGTCCGGGTGGACGGTCGCCAGGGCCTCGGCGAGCGTTTCGACGCTCTCGACGGCGTCCTCGGCCGCCGCCCGGCTCCAGCTCCCCGGACCGGCCGCGGCGTCATGCAGATGACAGGCGGCGTCGGCCACGGCCTCGGCCCGCTCCCCTACACCGGGCGCCGCCACACTGCCCAGCACGGCCAGGACATCCATGCCCGGCCCAACGACGAACGTCCCGGGGAAGGAACGCCGTAGTGGGCACGGCCCGGACCGGTACCGGCTATCGCTCCTCGGCCATCGGGTGGGTGCTGGCGTAGGCGTCCAGGGCGGCGCGCAGCCGCTCGCCCTCGCGGCCCTCCGGGATCCGCAGCCGCCGCTGGTGCGCGAGTTTGAGCACCGCGGCCCGCCGTCCGGACAGGTCGGCAAGGCCCGTGGGGTTCTGCACGGCCTTCTGGAGATCGGACAGCACCTGATGGGCAGTCTGGGAGAGTCCGCCACCGCCCCGGTTGGTGAACGGGCTGGCTGCCTCGATCAGTTCGGCCTCGGCAGCGTCGGTGTCGTCCACGCCCGGCATCGGTACGCGGGTCTGCCCCGGGATCGGCTCGGACCCGTCCGCTGTGGAGGCCTTCCGCTCTTTCACGCCGCCGGCCTGCGGTTCTTCCCCGCGCTGCTGGATGCGGCTCAGCAGCTCCGCGGCCTGGGCCTTGTAGCTCTCGGCGAGCTGCTGCGCGCCGCTGAGCTGGGTCCGCGCGAGCTCGAGCGCGTGCCGGGCCTCGCCCAGCTGGGTCTGCAGCGTCGTGGCGTCGGCGGCGAGCCGGTCGCGGTCGCGTACGGCCTGGTCCCGGTCCTTCTCGGCGGCGGTGCGCTCCCTGGCCGCCTGCATCACGCCCTCGCGGGCGGTCTGGGCGTCGCTGCGGGCCTGGTCCCGCTCGGCGTAGGCGCTCTGGGCCACCTCCACGGCGGCCTGCCGCTCCTCGACGGCCCGGTCCCGCTCGCCCTCGGCGGCCGTCCGCAGCGCATCGGCGGCACTCGCCCGCTCCCGGGCCTGGTCCCGGTCCTTCTCCATCGCCTGCGCACGCTGGTGCGCGCTCTCGGCCTCGGCCTGGGCGGTCTCCTTCTCCCTCAGGGCGGTGTCGCGCACGTCCCGCGCGTGGGTGAGATCCCGTGCCAACTCCTCGGCCTGGCGCCGCAGATCGTCCCGCTCCGCCTCGGCGGCCCGCTGGGCGGCGGCTGCCTCGTCGGCGTCGGCCTGGGCCTGCCGGATCCGGTCGGCTGCCGCCGCCGCGTCCTCGTCCGCTTTCGCCTCGGCCTCGGCCCGGGCCTCCTCGGCGGACTCGGCGGACTCCACCGCCGCGTCAAGCGAGGCCTTGAGGGACTGCTGGGCGGCGCGGGCCTCGACGGACTCGGCCTCCGCCTTGGCGACCCGGGCCCTGACCGACATCGGGTCGAGCTCCTGGCGCTCGCGGTGCAGCATGCCCACCAACTGTGAGGCGCCCGCGATCAGCCGCACCAGCTCCTCGACGGTGTCCGCGGTCGCCGCGGGGGCGCCGCCACCGGGGCCGTCCTTCTTCACGGCCTCGGTGGCGTCGTACATCTTCTTCCGGCAGGCCTGCGAGCAGTACAGGCGGGGCCGGCCGGTCGCGGCCGGCACGAAATGCCGGTCGCATCCGTCCCGCGCGCACTTGCGCATCTCCCGGCGCGGCTCGTCGAACGTCCCGGCGGTCGTCTCGTCGGATGTCGTCTCCGTCATGCGCGACAGCCTACCGGGTTTCGTCCACCATTTCAGCGTTTCGTTCAAACAGAACGGAACAAAACAAAAGACTTTAGTTCTGTTCCGTTTCATTTGAATGGAACAGAACTAAAGGGGATCCGACGCTCGGCGGCGCGTTCCGTCACGCGTTACCGCAACGCGTGACGGTGAGGTAGGTTCGGCCGTCACGCGTTGCGGTAACGCGTGACAGGGCAGGGAAAGGTAGGTCCCGATGGCCACTGCAGCGCGAGAGCGCCGCGTCTGTGAGGCGTGCTCAAAGCGGTTCATCGCCCGCAGCCCGCGGGCCCTGTACTGCTCGCCGGCCTGCCGCACGCGGGCCTACCGGACGGCCAACGGCCTCTACAGCCAGGACGCGGGGACGGTGTCCTACAGCCGGTGCCAGCAGTGCGCTACCGACTTCCGGTGGGTGCGCTCGCGCTCGGGCGACCAGCGGATGTACTGCTCCTCCGCCTGCAAGCAGAGGGCCTACCGCGACCGCCAGCGCGGCGAGCACGACCGCCAGGAACGCATCCGGCGCGAGTGGGAACGCGCCCAGCAGCGGATGCGCGACGAGCGCGAGCGTGCTGACCGGCAGCAACGGGAGGAACAGCAGCGGCAACAGCGTGAGCGCCAACAGCGCGCCTCGTCCGGCGGGTACGGGGGCCGCAGCCGGCGCAACTCCATGACGTCGTCTCAGGCCAGGACGATGCTCTTCGAGATGGCGGGCCTGACGGACGACGGCACGACGACGCTGAAAAAGGCCTACCGCGTCGCGGCCCGGCGTCACCACCCTGATCTCAACGGCGGCGACGGCGAGGCCTTCAAGCGGCTCGAGGAAGCGGCCAACCTGCTGCGCTCGCTTGGCCTGCTCTAGCCCCGGCCGCCGGCCTCCTGCCGCCGTTGCGCCTCGTTGGTTTCACGGGCGCGGCGACGCTCACGCGGTCTTCAACTCCTCGGCGACACGGGCGCGTGCGGCGGCGTGGTCGGCCCGGCCGTCCGCGCCGCGGGGGTAGCGCCGCCGCACCTGGCGCCCGAGCCCGGCGAACGTGAACGTGCCCTGGTCACGGTGGACTCTCCGGCCGGTGCGGACTCCCGTCTTGGGGCTGCGCATCCACGCCTCTTCGTCCTGCCACCACCGGTACAGCCGGATCTCCTCGGCGTACGCGCGGGCCCGGCGGGCACGGGTGCCGTGGGCGCCCAGTGCCCGTGCAGCGGCCGTCAGAGCCCCTTCCCGCACCCGCCAGCGCACCACGCCCTTACGGGCCTCGTGCGCCCTTCTGCGGGCCTGGTGAGGCTCCTGGAGCCACCGCCCGCCCGTCGTCCGGCACGGGTCTCCCGGCACCGCCCCGCACTCGGTACAGCCGTGGTGCACAACCCTGGTGGCCTGGGTGAGCATCAGCAGGGCCCGCATCCGGCGCACGTGCACCAGGACCGTACGGACCCCGTAGCCGGTGAGCTCGCACAACTCCCTGACACCCAACGGCCCGTTCTCGGCGTGCTCCTGCAGTACCTGATGAACACGGGCAGCGTGGTGCCCCAGACCGCCGGGAAACGGGCGGGCCCTGAACCGGTAAGTGAACACGTCCGAGGCTGCCGCTGCGAGGCGTTCCTGAAGACGGGAGATCCAGTGTTCCCGCTGAGCAGGAGGGGAGGCTGCGGGGGGCGGGGTTCCTTGTGTCCCACCCTGTGATGAGGGGGACTCAGGTGTGGCGGGGGGGGGCATGAGCTCCCATGTGGCGGCCGGGCCGGTGCTCTCACGGGGCGTCACGTAACCGTCCGCGGTGAGCCGCTTGCCCAGGGCGCGGCTCATGGTGCTGCGGCCGTGACCGGTCGCCAGCGCGGCACGGCGGGCGTCCAGGGCGAGCACCAGCGATCCGGACCGCAGCGCCAGCAGACACAGCAGATCCAGCGCGTACCGGTCGGCGGGGCCCGACTTGCCCGCCCACCGCTCCGGGGTGGCGTCGGCGGCCGCCTGCACCGCGATGACGCGCTCCAGCACGGGCACCAGCCGCTCCGACCACTGCACGGAGTCGTCCGGAGCGGGCAGACGCGCGGCGTAGGACACGGCCCGCTCCCACTGGCGGCGCAGACGGCGCACCGCGTGCTCCTCGTCCAGGACCACCCGCAGCGTGCCGCGCCGCTTGCTGTACGCGTGCAGCAACCCGCCGGTGCGGTAACGGGCCTCGGCTGCCGCCAGATTGCGCACCATGGGCCACGTCCAGCGGCGCACCGCCAGGCGCACCAGCACCGAGGCCAGATGCGCGCTCGCGTCGTCGGGCACCTGGCTCAGCATCGCCATCGTGGCCTCGTCGAGCGCGCTTTGGGGGGTGCCGGCCAGCCGCGGGCCATGCTCGTCGTCCAGCACCACGGTGCGGCGCGGCGCGGCGGGCTGCCGCGCGGCCGCCGGGTCGGCACCCACGAGCACCGCCAACCGCTCGAACGCCTCGGCGGTATTGCCGCACGTGTGCGGGCTCAGGCGGCGCAGGGCCTCGGCCTCGTCCGCCGGGGCGTCGAGCTCGCTACGGCCGCCCGCACGGTGCGGGGCACCCACCGGACGCACCGCACCCGACCGCGGGTTGCACAGCATGCCGTAGTCGAGCGTCGGCAGCACCCTGCCCGCAGACCTGCCCAGCGCGGCGACGAACCCCGCCGGAAGCGGCTCGGCACTCATCACCCACACGTGCCGCCCGCCCCCCGGACCGGACCGGGCGACCACGTACGACAGCCCCGCCTCGTCCAGCCACCCCAGCAGCACCACGAGATCAGGGCCGACGTCACCGCGGCTGACGTCCAAGTCGAAGACCAGGACGCGGAACCGCTGCTGACGATCCGCAAGGTAGACGGCGTACGGCGCGGCCGGCTCGACCGCGGGCATGGGCGCATCGCGGTACGCGTGCAGCCACCGGCCGTACGCATCGCAGGTGTCAATCCGCACACGCTCACGCGGAGAAAAAACCTGCCAAAAACGGAAAAAAATACCTGATTTGGCGGTGACGGTGTCGACATATTGGCCCGGCAATGACACACCAGGACAGGGCATGGGGGTGCCGTCACCGCAGCTCGCTGATACGATGACAGCGCTCCTCGGTGCTATGAGGACGCACGTAGCCCCCGCCCGGCGGCCTAGGAAACCGTCACCGCGGGCGTGTTCGTGCTGATCGTGGGATCGGGACTCAGCCGTGTTGAAAAGGTCGCCACCTTGGTGGGCTGAGATCCCGGGCGCCTGGAGCTATGCGAGCCAGCCGGTTAGGAAGTGCCGGCAAGAAGGCATCGCTCCCTCAACTCATCCGGCCTCCTTCAGAGCGCCGTTCTTAAGCTGCACGTTCTCCGGCCAGCCCACGGGCATGCCCGTCACCGGGTCAATCTCCAGCGTCTCGACAAGGTTGTTGAGGAACCCGGAAATCGAGAGATTCAGCCGTTCGCAGACGTCGATCAGCTTCATTGCTGTCTCCGGCGTGAAGCTGGTGCCTGGACGGTAAGACTCGCCACTGGCCGGGTTGTACTTCGGGGCGGTATACCGCGTCCCACGCGGCAACCCGCGCCCCCGGCGTTGCTGACGATCCTTCATGGCAGCGATCATGCCACATTTCTGCTGCACTGTGGGCGCAAGTGCAGCACTTTTGTTGCGCGTGTCGCACTGCCGCAGCGATCAATGCCAAGGTCGAACTGCCGTGCTTGTGCTGGTGGTGTCGCGGCTGTCATGTCCGGGTGAGCCGCAGGTGCCATCCGGCGCCGGGCTCGGGTTCGAGGTGCGGGGCGAGCTGTGCCGTCCTGCTGTGCTGCCACTGCTCCAGCCACGTGCGGAGCACCGTGAGCGACGGGGAGTTGGGGGCGTCCGCGATGATGTGCCGTCGCTCCTTGTGGAGCACGGCGGCGGTGCCGTGGGGGGTGCTGTGGCCGATGGCGAGGCCTCCGCCGATGTGTGCCATGGTCAAATGCGGGTCGGCGGCCGCGGCGAGGTGAGCCGCGATGCTGTACCAGTCAGCTCCGGTGGGAGTGTCCTCGTAGGGCTCGCTGTGGCTGCCCTCGGCGGTCAGAGCGTGGAGGGCTTCGTACGCGCCGGTGCTGCGGTAGTCGTCGGCCTCGCGCCATGCGGTGGAGATCCACCGTGTTTCGGGGTGGTAGTCGAGCCAGTCGACCCACCGGCCGGGCACGTCCTCGTCCGGCTTGGACTGGGGCACCATCTCGGTGTATCCGCCGGGCACCACGTCGACGGCGGTCGGCGAGGCGCCGGTACGGCGGATGCGGGCGACGGCGGTGGTGTGGGGAACGGGGGCGAGCGGGAGCGGGGCGACGATCAGCCCGTCCTCGGCGAGCTGGTCGAGCCATGCCGCTGGCAGGAGGGGCGGGGTTGCCCACGCAATGATGCGGTCGTACGGGGCCGCGGTGGCCCAACCGTGCTGCCCGTCTGCGGCCCGGCACTCGACGTTGTTCGCGTCGCGTTCGGCGTGGATGCGGTTGGCCCATCGGGCGAGAAACGGGCTGATGTCGAGACTCACCACCTGGCCGTCGTCGCCGACGAGGTGGGAGAGCAGGGCGCTGGAGTAGCCGGATCCGGTGCCGATCTCCAGTACGCGCATGCCCGGTTGTACGTCCAGGGCCCTCAACTCGCGGTGGACGGCAACGGGGTTCGAGCGGTGGATGGTCTCGCCGCGCTCGTGGTGGTGGGTGTAGTGACGCTCAGGGACGACGGCGGCAGCCTCGGTGACGGCGTCGCGCTCGCCAGTGGCGGTGTCGGTCACGGTCATGACGGGTGGGGTCCTCCTGGTGCGGGCGGTCAACGGGTGCAACGAGCGGCAAAACGATGGGGCTCGAGCGGGTTAGATCGTGAAGGCGGGCCGGTGGTGCCATCCGGCCGTCGTGTCTTCGCCGATGGGGGTGCCGTCGTCGAGCGCAACCCACGCGTGGAACTCGACGGGTGGCGGTGTGAAGCGCACGCCGACCGACCACGCGAGGCGGCGGCCGCACAGTGCGGCGGCAAGGGTGGCGGCCAACGACGATTCGAGGCAGGCAAGTCGGCGGGGCAGGTGGCGGCCGGTCCATCGGACGGCGGCCACCAGGTCCTCGGCGAGCTCCGCGCTTATGGGCTGGCGGCCGACGATGCACGCCGTCGTGGCGACGCGTATGGCGACGGAGAGCGGCAGCGCGAGGACGACCACGGCAGCGGTGAGCCCGGCCGTGGCGGCGAGGCGGTGCCGCAGAGCGACGGCGGGCCTGGCCTCGGTGGTGGCGACGGGCATGCTCATCGCCACCACCCCCGGCGCCACCGTGGGGCCATGGCCTGGCGGATGAGGCCTCGGTGCCGGAGTTCGGTGATCAGGCGGGCCATGTCGGCGTCGACCTGTTCGGCGGGCGCCTGACAGCTGACGGCAACGGTGTCAGCGGCAGCGTGGTGCCCGAGGCCTTCCCGGGTACGGAGGTGGAGGTATTGCCCTGCGGGTGCCCCGATCACCAGGCAGCCGGCCCGGTCGGCTCGGGCCCGGGTGTCGATGAGGGCGCCGCCGTCGGCGGCTGCCACCAGGTACACCCCTCTACTCAGCGTCAGCTCGGGCATGGGACTCGTCCTCCTCCCACCAGGTATGCACGTTGGCGCGCTCGAGGGTCCGCAGCCACACCTCAGCGGTGACGGCGAGGTGGATGGCGCCAAGTGGAGCCGGAAGACCCAGCCGCGCCCGGTTGAGGGCCTCAACGGGCTGGGCGGGGTCGAGCAGACCGGCCCGTGCGAGCCGCGAGCCGGGGCCGAGGAGATCGCAAAGCACCCGCTCGTGACGGCGGATACCGTCGTAGACGATCGCATTCATCAGGCCTTTGGTGGTCCGGCCGAGCACGTACTCGGGCACGATCCCCCGCATGGCGGCGAGCAGCGGCTTGTAGCGGCCGGGGTGGGCACGCTCGGCGGCGGGGACCGCCAGACAGACCCGCATCACCTCGTTGTCCAGGTACGGGGCGGCGATCTGGATGTTGCGCTCGGCATGCACAGCATCGGCGAACGACGCCACGTCGCGGGCGATCTGCTCGATCTCCTGACGGTCGACGAAGGCGGCCACCGTCGTGCGGCTACGCGGGTCGGCTTCCCACTGCCCGGCGGTCTCCTCGAGCTGCGCGGCGAGCAGGTGCCGGGCACCGGGGGTGAGCCAGTCGGCTCCGGCAACGGTGGTCGCCCACCGCCACGGACGAGTTGCGGCCGGGACCCAGGGACCGGGCGGGCGCCGCAGCATCACGGCAGTACGGCGCAGGTCCGCCGTCAAAGACCTGGTCGCTGCCGGGCGGGCCCGGTTGAGCACGTCGACAGGGGACGTGCGCAGGGTCCGGGCGTGAAGGCGCGCGTGGCTGTAGGCGGTTGGCCAGCGGTTGTCTCTGATCAGGTCGGAGAGGTAGACGATCGAGGACCCTATGACGGTGTCGCCGGCTGCCCCGGTCAGATGCAGCGTGCTGCCGCGCTCGGCGACGACGTCCAGCGCGGCGGCCTTCATGGCGGCGGTGACGGCGTAGGCGTTGGGGGCGTCGGTGACCGGCTGGCGGTCGAGCCGGTCCATGCCGGTGTAGTAGTCGGTATGCGGGCCTCCGGTGACCAGCCGGTGCGCGAGTTTCGGCGTCATGGCGGCGGTGCGGGCGGCGTAGTGGGGGTCGTCGCTGCGTAACCGGGAGTCGACGAAGGTCACGGCAATCGTCTCGCGCCGCTGGGCCGCGATGCACGCGAGGGTCGTCGAGTCGAGCCCGGCGAGGTCGGCTGAGACGGCGCCATGGTCGGTCATCCGCGCCGTGACGGCCCGGTTCAGGACCTCGTGCAGCTGTTCGCCTGCGTCGACGAGCGGCAGCGGCGCCGGTTCGAGCTCGAACCGGGCCACAACGGCGCCGCGTTCGTCGTCGAGCAGCAGGACATGCCCCGGTGGTACTCGGCGCACGCTGGGGAACAGTGACCGGCCGCGGAAAAGATAGGGAGAGGGGATCGCCACGGCGGCGGCCACCATCGCCACGTCGGGCCGCTCGCCGTCGAGCGCGGCGAGCGGGACGGCTGCCGTTGACCAGCGCACCCCCTCGGCCTCGCGGCGGTAGTAGACGGTATGGAGCCCGGCGAGGTCGCCGAGTACCGCTGTGGTGCTGCCGGTTCGTGCCACGACGAGGTAGGAGCCCGACCAGCGGGTGAGCTCGCACCAGCGTCCAGCTGCCGCATGGTGCGGTGCGGCCTTCATTTGCGTCTCGGTGGCGTGGCAGTCGCCGACCGTCGCGACGATGGCGCCGGCGCCCCGGCGGATGCGGATCTGATAGGGCGCCGCATCGGACACCCACGCGTCAAGCCCGGCAAGTTCGGTCGCTCGTCGCGGGCGCCTCGGCCGCACTCGGCCCCGGTAGCCCGTGGTCCAGCGCATGAGTCCTCCTGCATCACAAAGAAGGGGAGAGAATGCGGACGGGCCCGGGGCGCGTTCATCGCCCCGGGCCCGCGCTGACCAACGCAGAGGTAGTCACGGCGCGGTTTCACTTTCACCGCGCCGCCTGCGTCAGGTCTTGTACTGGGTGTCGTCGGCGGAGTCGTTGTACTGGGTACCGCGCACGGTCTCCTTGACCGGACCGGCCTCGACGACCACCGGCGCGGTGTAGCTCGCGAGCAGCTCGGCCGTGGTGATGGTCTCGTCCATGGTCTTCACCTCCTCCCTGTTCGCCGCGCCGTCCGCTTCCTGGTGGAGCGGATCGGCGGCTGTGCAGCCCGGCGGGCACGGCTGGCGACCGTGTCGTGCCGGGGGCTTGGGCCGTCCAGCGCGCTACGCGCTGCCGGACGGGAGTTCGTGGACCCTGCGGCCTCGTGTGCCGGGGATGGCGGGATGGTCACCGTCGCCGACGACCCTCAGGAGGTGCGCGCACATCCGGGCGAGCTGCTGCACCGTCGGGGCGTCGTACCGGAGCACGTACCGGGCGACTTCAAGAGAAAGCCGGAAGTAGCTCGTGCAACCGGCGGCGGCCGCCTTCTCCGCGATCGGCAAGAGAAGTTGGAGGTGGCCGCGGAGGCGATGGGCTACCTCCGGGGACGGCTCCGTGTTGGGCGCGAGCGCGGCCGCGATGGTGCTGCCGATGGTCTCGACGTCGACCGGGAGGTCCTCAACATCCTCGTCGACGGGTACGACGCGGGAGCGGGGAAGGAAGAGGACGGCCCACACCAGCGTGCCGCCCCACTGCGGCCGACACCCCCACCGACCCGCCAACCGGTCAACGAGAAGCAAGCCACGGCCACGCACCTCGTCGTCACCAGCCACTCGCGGGGCGAGCTGCCGGAACGGGCCACCGTCGAGCACGGACACCGTAGCCGTGCCCCCGCCGTACGACACCACAACCCGGAAGTCACAACCGGTGGCGTGCTGTACGGCGTTCGCCGCGAGCTCGGACACGACGGTCTCGGCGTCCTCGATGACCGTCCGGGGCAGTCTCCACGCCGTCATCGCTGCGCGTACACGGCGGCGAGCACTGCCGGGCGCCTCAGGCGTCCGGTCGAATCGCCAACTCTGCCGGTTCGCGGCGGATCCGGCGAGAACCGCCAGTGTGCTCAGCGCGCGGTGCGTCGAGCCACCACGTAACTGACTGATGCCGCCTGGCGGAACGTACTGCAGAGCTGCGCGGCCCGGGGGCCTCTCGATGGGCTGCGGCGTGAGTGCCATATCGGGCTCCACTCGTCAGAGTCGATGATCGACAACGCGCCACCGGCTCGCTACACGACGTGTCGGCGTGCCCCTAGAGTGGACCTGAATTCCCACCCATGCAATCCCACTGACGGGATTTCACTCTCGTTGGCTGTCTGGAGAGGGGCCCTGGACCTTGCCTGACCTCGGAATCAGCGATACGGCAGAATCGCGGGCAGCAATCACACGCACACGGCGACGGCGGCGAGGAGCACGGCACATGCAGGGACCCACCGTGCGACGGAAGCGCCTGGGCAGCGAGCTCCGGCGCCTCCGCGAGCTGAAAGGCGAGGACCAAGCTGCGGTCGCCAGCCTGTTGGAGTGCTCCAAATCCAAGATCTCCCGCCTGGAGAAGGGGCAGCAGGGCGGCCGGATCAAGCACGCTGAACTGCTGCTTCTCCTCGACCACTTCGGGGTCAAAGATCCCGCTGGCCGTGATGCTCTCATCCTGATTCACCGGGAGGCGTCCAGGATCGGTTGGTGGGAGGAACCGAGCCTGGAGGCAGTGCTACCGAGCGGCCTTGGCGTGTACGTCGGGCTCGAGGCGGATGCCCACCGACTCGGCAGTTTTGAGCTGGGGTACATCCCGGGACTGCTCCAGACCGAGGAGTACGCCCGCGCCGTCCTCTCGGACAACGGCCGTCGCAGCGCGAGCGATGCCGCCGAACTGGTAAAGGTCCGCATGCGACGGCAGGAGCGGATCACCACCGACGCTGATCCGCTCGAGCTGTGGGCGGTGGTCGATGAAGCCGCGCTCCGACGGCCCGTCGGCGGCCCTTCGGTGATGCGCGACCAGCTACACGCACTGATCGCGGCAGCCGACCGGCCCCACATCACGATCCAGGTCTATCCCCTGCGCAAGGGGGAGTACGCGGGGCAGCGCGGCCCATTCACGATCATGGAATTCGCCCCCGAGGACCCGCGCATTGCCTATGTGGACAGCCCGGGAGGGAACCTCTTCCTTGAGAAGCCCGACCAAGTACAAGCCCTCGTCGACGTGTTCAACCATCTCCGCGCGGGCGCCCTCGACGAGGCGGAATCCACAGCGCTCATCTCTGCGCTGGCAGCAAAGGAGTACCCGCAGTGAAACCGCATCAGCCCGCCCAAACACCCCTGCCTCAGTCGCCCCAGTGGTTCAAATCCAGCTACAGCAGCAACAACGGTGCGTGCGTGGAAGCCGCACACCTGCACGGAGCGGCCATAGCCTCCATGGCCTTCCGCGACTCCAAGCGCACGGACGGCCCGTCACTCCTGGTCCCCGCTCCGGCCGCCCACGACTTCATCGACGCAGTCAAAACCGGACTGTTCAGGTAACCGCCCGCACTCAGGGGCCGGGCACGGATGGCCCCGGCCCCCTCGTCGTTGTGCGGGTTGCGCAACTGCTACGGCTACGCGGCAGCAAGCTCCCGGGCGTCCGTGTGGGTGTGTGCGTCATCGGTGGCGGCGTCGAACAACACTGCGTCGGAGGTAGAGCCGTTGACGCGGCTCGCCTTGTCGGCCGTGCGACTTTGCGCGGCGGCCTGTGCAGGCAGTGTGACGGCGGTAAGCCGCGCAAGCTCGCGACGGAAGTCCTTGATCCAGTGGCGGGCAGTGCTCGGATCCCGCCCGCCGGCCTCGGCCAGTTCCTCGTCACTCGGCTCTCGGCCCTCGGTGTGGGCGAGCTGGTAATACAGTCCCCACCCGGCCCGCTTGGCCTCGGACCGCCACTCGGGCGGCTGCTGGCCTTCCGGGCTCGTGAGCGCGTCCAAAACCTCCTCGCGGGCCTGCTGTAGGGCCAGCAGCGCGGCGCGGCGCGCTGCTTCGGCCGCACGGGCTTCGTCGCGGGCGGCCGCGGCCACCGCGGTCTCTTTGCTGGCTGCCTCCTCGGCCCGCTCGCGCTCCGCCTGGAGAAGGGCCGTGGCCTCCGCCTGACGGCGGCGCTCGTCCTGGTCCTTCACGATCTCCTGCCGCAGTTGCTCGGCTTCGGCCGTGAGCTGGCGCACGAGCTCCTGTGCTTGCTGGACGCCGTCGGCCGCAGCTTCCCGGGCGGCCTGGGCCTCCCGGGCTTGGCGTCCGGCATCCTCAGCTGCGGCCCTGCGGCGCGTCACCTCGTCCTCGGCCTCAGCGAGTTCCGTCCGCAGCCGCTGCACGTCGTCGGCCACGGCTGCCTTCTCTTCCGCGGTCGCGGTTGCACTCTGCCGCACTCGCTCCGCGCGGTCCCGCAGCTCCTCAACCTCAGCAGCCAGGGTCTCCCGCACAGACTCCACAGCCTGCCGCGCAGCCTCCGCGTCGTCTGCGGCCTGACGCTTGCTCGCGGCCTCCGCCTCGGCCGCTTCCCGCACACGCTCCGCCTCGGTGACCACCTGCGCCGCACACTCCCGCGCGGCCTCC
>NZ_JBTHHU010000051.1:0-38595 GCF_059089585.1 Streptomyces sp. SX-6
GCTTACGGGAGAAGACCGGGATGATCTCGGAAATGATGCCGAAGAACGGCAGCGCGATGATGTACACCTCTGGGTGTCCGAAGAACCAGAAGAGGTGCTGCCACAACAGGGCGCCGCCATTGGCCGCATTGAAGATCTGCGCACCGAATTTACGGTCCGCCTCCAGGGCGAACAGCGCGGCGGCGAGCACCGGGAAGGCCAGCAGGACCAGGACACCGGTCAGCAGGACGTTCCAGACGAAGATCGGCATGCGGAACATCGTCATGCCCGGGGCGCGCATGCAGATGATCGTGGTGATGAAGTTGACCGAACCGAGGATCGTACCGAAGCCCGAGAAGGCCAGACCCATGATCCACATGTCGGCGCCGACACCCGGCGAACGGACCGCGTCCGACAGCGGGGAGTAGGCGAACCAGCCGAAGTCGGCCGCACCCTGCGGGGTGAGGAAGCCGGCCACCGCGATCAGCGAGCCGAACAGGTAGAGCCAGTAGGCGAACATGTTCAGCCGCGGGAACGCCACGTCGGGCGCACCGATCTGCAGCGGCATGATCCAGTTCGCGAATCCGGCGAACAGCGGCGTCGCGAACATCAGCAGCATGATCGTGCCGTGCATCGTGAACGCCTGGTTGAACTGCTCGTTCGACATGATCTGCGTGCCGGGACGGGCGAGTTCGGCACGCATCAGCAGCGCCATCACGCCACCGATGCAGAAGAACGCGAACGACGTGACCAGGTAGAGCGTACCGATGGTCTTGTGGTCAGTGGTGGTCAGCCACTTGACCACCTGATTGCCTGGTTGCTTGGTGCGTACAGGCGGTGCTGCCGTAGCTGTTTCGGCGGCACCCTGGGGTTCGTTGAGGATGCTCACTTGTTCTTGGTCTCCGCGTTCTTCGCGTGATCCGACTGCGCGATGCCCGCCGGCTGGTAGCCGGTCTGGCCCTTCGCCGCCAAGTCCTTGAGGTGCTGCTGATAGCGCTCAGGAGAGACGATCTTGACGTTGAAGAGCATCCGGGAGTGGTCCTGGCCACAGAGCTCGGCGCACTTGCCCATGTAGGTGCCCTCCCGGTTCGGGGTCACCGTGAAGCTGTTGGTGTGCCCCGGGAGGACGTCCATCTTCATCAGGAACGGCACCGTCCAGAAGGAGTGGATGACATCCCGCGAGGTGAGCACGAACTCGACCGTCTCGCCCTTGGGGAGCCACAGCGTCGGGCCCGGGTGACCGTTCTGCGGGTTCTTGGTGCCCTGGGTACCGATGTCGTAGACACCGGAAGCGTTCGCCGGTGCCTTGTTGAGGAACCGGTCGGGAACCGCGTCGAGCTCCTTGACCTCGCGCAGCGGCTTGCCCTGCGGCTGCCCCGGGACGTTCTCCATGTAGTTGAACGCCCAGCTCCACTGGAAGCCCACCACGTTGATGACGTGCTTCGGCTTCGCGGGGTTGGTCAGCAGCTTGTTCTCGTCACGCGCCGTGAAGTAGAAGAGCACCGAGACGATGAGGATCGGGACCACGGTGTACAGCGCCTCGAGGGGCATGTTGTACCGGGTCTGGGGGGGAACCTCGACCTTGCTCCGGCTGCGCCGGTGGAAGACGACGCTCCAGATGATCAGGCCCCACACCAGGACGCCTACCGCGAGGGCGGCGGCCCAGGAGCCCTGCCACAGGGAGAGGATCCGCGGCGCCTCTTCCGTGACGGGAGTGGGCATTCCGAGGCGGGGGAAGTCCTTGGATGTGCAACCGGTGGCGGTCGCCAGGACAGCGCCCGCGGCCAGCGCCTGCAGCAGCTTCCGCCGCACCGGGCGCCGCGACGAGCGGTCGGAGCCGTTGGGACTCACGTAGCGCCTTCCCGAGAGTCTCGCCCGTGCGGCCGGCTGCGGCCGTCTCGCTGGTCGGTCGCCGGCCCGCTGCGGGCAGGGGTTTGGATGTTTATGCGGACCAAACCCTACTGGACGCTATTTGGGGTCGCGCGGGGAGGGTACCCAACGCGCCGGACCGCACCCCGAACAGATGGAATCTCGGGCTCCGTCGGCTATCTGGAGGACCGTCAGGCCCGGCCGGACAGCTGTGACGAGGCACGTTAGCGTTCGTCACGTGCCCTACTTCGACGCCGCTTCCGCCCTTCCCCTGCACCCCGTCGCCCGGCAGGCGCTGCTCGCCTCCCTCGACGAGGGCTGGGCCGACCCCGCCCGGCTGCACCGCGAGGGCCGCCGGGCGCGGCTGCTGCTGGACGCCGCGCGGGAGGCCGCGGCCGAGGCGGTGGGCTGCCGCCCGGACGAGCTCGTATTCACCCCTTCGGGGACACGCGCGCTGCACGACGGGATCGCCGGCGCGCTCGCCGGACGGCGGCGCGTGGGCCGCCATTTGGTGGTGTCCGCCGTCGAGCACTCCGCCGTCCTGCATTCCGCCGAGTGGCTCGAGGCCGCGGGCGGCAGCGTCACCCGGGTGGCCGTGGACCGTACGGGCCGGGTCGGTGCGGGGGCGTACGCGGCGGCGCTGCGGCCGGACACCGCGCTCGCGGTGCTCCAGTCGGCCAACCACGAGGTCGGTACGGAGCAGCCGGTCGCCGAGGTCGCCGATGCCTGCCGGGAGGCGGGCGTGCCGCTGCTCGTGGACGCCGCGCAGTCCCTCGCCTGGGGACCGGTCGCCGGCGACTGGTCGCTGCTGGCCGGCAGCGCGCACAAGTGGGGCGGGCCGTCGGGGGTGGGGCTGCTGGCGGTGCGCAAGGGCGTGCGCTTCGCGGCCCACGGCCCGGCGGACGAACGGGAGTCGGGCCGGGCGCCGGGCTTCCCCGACCTCCCCGCGGTCGTGGCGGCCGCCGCGTCGCTGCGCGCCGTCCGGCAGGAGGCCGCCGAGGAGGCGGCACGGCTGCGGGAGCTGGTGGACCGGGTACGGGCGCGGGTGCCGCGGCTCGTCCCGGATGTGGAGGTGGTCGGCGACCCGGAGCGGCGGCTGCCGCACCTGGTGACCTTCTCCTGCCTGTACGTGGACGGGGAGGCGCTGTTGCACGCCTTGGACCGGGAGGGTTTCTCGGTGTCGTCCGGCTCGTCGTGCACCTCGGGCACGCTGGCGCCGAGCCATGTGCTGCAGGCGATGGGGGTGTTGTCGGAGGGCAACGTCCGGGTGTCGCTGCCGCCGGGGACGGCGGAGGAGGACGTCGAGCGGTTCCTCGGCGTGCTGCCGGGCGCGGTCGCCGCGGTGCGCGAGCAGCTGGGCGTGCCGCGGGCGGAGGTGCACGACGAGCCTCCGCAGGCGCCGTCGGAGCTCGTCGTGGACGCGCTGGGCAAGCGGTGCCCGATCCCGGTGATCGAGCTGGCGAAGGTCTTCGGCCAGGTGCCGGTGGGCGGGCTGGTGACCGTGCTGTCGGACGACGAGGCGGCGCGGCTGGACATCCCCGCGTGGTGCGGGATGCGGGGGCAGGAGTACGTGGGCGAGCGCCCGGTGGAGGGCGGCGTCGCCTACACGGTGCGGAGGACTGCGTAAGCAGGGGCGCAGCCGCGCAACGCGGCTGCGCCGCGTTGGTCCTCAATCGCCGGACGGGCTGGAAATCAAGCCCGTCCGGCGATTGAGGAGGGTCAGCCGAGGCGGGCCTGCACCTCGGCGGCGGCCTCCTGGCCGTACGCCTTGGTGAAACGCTCCATGAAGTGGCCGCGCCGCAGCTCGTACTCCTGCGTGCCCAGGGTCTCGATGACGAGCGTCGCCATCATGCAGCCCAGCTGGGCGGACCGCTCGAGCGGCAGGTCCCAGGTCAGGCCGGCGAGGAAGCCCGCGCGGAAGGCGTCGCCGACGCCGGTCGGGTCGACCTTCGCCTCCTCCTGCGCACAGCCGACCTCGACCGCCGGCTCGCCGGCGCGCTCGATGCGCACGCCCTGGGCGCCGAGCGTGGTGATCCGGGTGCCGACGCGGGCCAGGATCTCCTCGGGCGTCCAGCCGGTCTTGGTCTCGATGAGCGCCTTCTCGTACTCGTTCGTGAACAGGTACGCCGCGCCGTCGACCAGCTGGCGGATGTCGTCGCCGCCCATGCGCGCGAGCTGCTGGGAGGGGTCGGCCGCGAACGGGATGCCGCGGGTGCGGCACTCCTCGGTGTGGCGCAGCATCGCCTCGGGGTCGTCGGCGCCGATCAACACCAGGTCGAGGCCGCCGACCCGCTCGGCGACGGGCTGCAGCTCGATGAAGCGGGCCTCGCTCATCGCGCCGGTGTAGAAGGACGCGATCTGGTTGTGGTCGGTGTCCGTGGTGCAGACGAAGCGCGCGGTGTGCAGGACCTCGGAGATGCGCACGGACGCGGTGTCCACCCCGTGGCGGTCGAGCCAGGCGCGGTAGTCGGAGAAGTCCTGGCCGGCGGCGCCGACGAGGACGGGGCGCAGGCCGAGCAGGCCCATGCCGAAGCAGATGTTGGGGGCGACGCCGCCCCGGCGGACGTCGAGGTCGTCCACGAGGAAGGAGAGGGAAACCGTGTGCAGCTGGTCGGCCACGAGCTGATCGGCGAAACGGCCGGGGAAGGTCATCAGGTGGTCGGTGGCGATGGAGCCGGTGACGGCGATACGCACTGGGGTCTGCTCCCGAGGTGGCGGAAAACGACTGGACGCGAAAAGCCTCACCACGCTACAGGGTCCGTACTCCAGGAACGCTCGAGGATCTCGCCAAGACTGGCCGGATCTACCTGATGGTAGGTCTTTCTCCGTGTGCTCCCCGGTGAGTACGGTGCGAATATGCCGAAGCCTGTGAAGCACATCACTCCCGCTGTCGCCGAGCCCGAGTCGCTGGCCCAGTTGCGCAGGGACTGTGCCCGGATGGCACCGCACTGGGGCGCCCCGGCGGCCGCTCCGCAGCGCAGGACTCCCCCGCCCCGCATCCGCGGCGTCGTCGTGCCCCCTCGGTCGGCGCGGCTGCTCGAGGGGATGTCGGAGTACGGCGACTGAAGTCCCCCGGCCCCCACTGGAACCGCTCGCTCCTGCTCTCCGTCCAACCGGCGTTCCCGACAGGCGAGATGGAGTGAAGGAGCGATGCGGTGAGCACCGAGGGCAGCACCGCCGGTACCCGGCGGAGGAAGCACTCCCCGCCGGTGATCGCGTCCGTCGCGGCGGCGGTGCTGCTGGCCGGAGGCGGCGGCGCGTACTGGGCGTCGACGGCCGGCGGCGACGGCAAGAGCCCGTCGCACACGGCCGAGGGGGCACCGCCGCCGCTGGCCCTGGACGGCTACGGCCGCCATGCCCCGCAGGGCATAGCGGAGGGCGAGCCGGACCCCAACGGGGTGCGCTACCGGGTGGCGGGGAAGCTGCCGCAGGGGCCGGCGAGCGCACCCGTCTACCTCTCCGGCGGTGAGGTGGCGCAGAGCGACGTGGCGGCGCTCGCGAAGGCGCTCGGCGTGTCCGGTACGCCCCGGCGCACGGCGGATCTGTGGACGGTGGGCGCGGCTCCGGGCAAGGACGGGCCGACGCTCCAGGTGGCCGCGAAGGGGCCGGGCAACTGGTCGTACTCGCGCCACGGGGTGCCCGGCGGCAAGCCGTGCGTGCATCCGCCGGGCGCGGGCCCCGAGCGGGATTCGGGTATGCCGTGTCCGTCGTACCGCTACCCCGGGGGATCGGATCCGGCGGCGGCGCGGCCGGTGTCGGAGGAGCGGGCGCGGAGCGCGGCCCTGCCCGTGCTCAAGGCGCTCGGCCAGGAGGGCGCGAAGCTGGACGCGCACCGCACGTTCGGGTCGGTACGGATCGTGGCGGCCGATCCGGTGCTGGACTCCACGCCCGTGTACGGCTGGCAGACCAGCCTCCAGATCGGCTCGGACGGCGAACTCACCGGTGGCGGCGGGCCGTTGTGGATGCCGAAGAAGGGTGCGGAGTATCCGCTGATCTCCGCGGACCGGGCGCTCGCCGAGCTGAACAAGCGCGAGGGCGGGGGCGGGCCGACTGTCGGTGGCTGTGCGACGCCGGTCCCGCTGTCCACAGACGTTCCGCCGTGCGCACGGCGGGCGGCGCGGCCGGATCCGGTGACGGTGCGCAGTGCGTCGTTCGCGCTGGCCGAGCGGAAGGTGGCGGGGCGGCCGGCGCTGGTGCCGTCCTGGCTGTTCGCCGTGCAGGTGCCGGGCACCTCGGACAAGGCGGGTACGGTCACGATCGCGCAGCCCGCGGTGGACCCGCGGTACATCGAGAAGCCGGGCGCCGGCGGCGGCTCGTCGAAGCCGCCGCGTGCGGCGGGGATGCGGGTGGTGTCGTACGGCACGGACGGCAAGGACCTCACCCTGCACTGGTGGGGCGGGGTGTGCAACGACTACTCCGCGTCCGCCGCCCGGCAGTCCTCGGGCGCGGTGACGGTCAAGGTCACGGGCGTGGAGAAGGAGCCGGGGCGGTCCTGTGTGCTGATGGCCCGGAAGTTCGAGCAGGTCGTGCATCTGGACCGGGCGCTGGACGGGCGGAAGGTCGTGGACCTGACGACGGGCGAGACGGTGCCGAAGCAGTGAGAGGGGCACCCCGTTTCGGGGTGCCCCTCTCACGCGTTCCGCTTGTACGACCCGTTAGTTGAAGGAGTCGCCGCAGGCGCAGGAGCCGGTGGCGTTCGGGTTGTCGATCGTGAAGCCCTGCTTCTCGATGGTGTCGACGAAGTCGATGGAGGCGCCGCCCAGGTACGGGGCGCTCATCCGGTCGGTGACGACCTTGACGCCGTCGAAGTCCTTGACGACATCGCCGTCGAGCGAGCGCTCGTCGAAGAAGAGCTGGTAGCGCAGACCGGAGCAGCCACCGGGCTGGACGGCGACGCGCAGAGCGAGGTCGTCACGGCCCTCCTGCTCCAGCAGGCTCTTGACCTTGGCGGCCGCGGCGTCGGAAAGGAGGATGCCGTCGCTCACAGTGGTCTTCTCGTCCTGAACGGACATCTGCTTCACTCCCGGGTTCGGTACGGACTGCTTGCCTTCGGCTGCAACCGACGGTTCCCCGGATTCATTCCGGCATCGGTGATGGCTTGCGTCATTCATGCTCGCACATCCGGTCTGGGAACGGGAATGCGTCACATCGACGCAATGGACATCGTCAAACTGACGTGAAGCGGATATGATAAATAGCGTCAAACTGACGACAAGGCCGCTTCGGCCGTCCGCAGAACAGAAAGGGTGCGTGTCGTGACCACCGCCCAGCCCTTGGATGTCCAGCCCACCCCGCTCGCTCTCCTGCTGCTCGGCCGCGAGGCCGACCCCCGCAGCGAGCGCGGCGTCGAGTGCCCGGGCGACCTGCCGGCACCCTCCGACCCGGACCTGGTGGAGCGGGCCCGCGCGGCGAAGGCGAAGCTCGGGGACAAGGTGTTCGTCCTCGGCCACCACTACCAGCGCGACGAGGTCATCGAGTTCGCGGACGTCACCGGCGACTCCTTCAAGCTCGCCCGCGACGCGGCCGCCCGGCCGGACGCCGAGTACATCGTCTTCTGCGGTGTGCACTTCATGGCCGAGTCGGCGGACATCCTGACCACGGACAGCCAGCAGGTCGTCCTGCCCGACCTGGCGGCCGGCTGCTCCATGGCCGACATGGCCACCGCCGAGCAGGTCGCCGAGTGCTGGGACGTGCTGACCGAGGCGGGGGTGGCCGATGTCACCGTGCCCGTCTCGTACATGAACTCCTCCGCGGACATCAAGGCGTTCACCGGCAAGCACGGTGGCACGATCTGCACGTCCTCCAATGCGGAGCGCGCGCTCAACTGGGCGTTCGAGCAGGGCGAGAAGGTGCTCTTCCTCCCCGACCAGCACCTGGGGCGCAACACCGCGGTGCGGGACATGGGCATGTCGCTCGACGACTGCGTCCTCTACAACCCGCACAAGCCGAACGGCGGGCTCACGGCCGAGGAGCTACACGGCGCCAAGATGATTCTGTGGCGCGGCCATTGCTCGGTGCACGGGCGGTTCTCGCTGGAGTCCGTGCGGGACGTGCGCGAGCGCATCCCGGGTGTCAATGTGCTGGTGCACCCCGAGTGCCGGCACGAGGTCGTGGCGGCCGCCGACTACGTCGGTTCCACGGAGTACATCATCAAGACCCTGGAGGCCGCCCCTGCCGGGACGAAGTGGGCCATCGGCACAGAGCTGAACCTTGTACGGCGGCTGGCGAACCGTTTCGCCGATCAGGGCAAGGAGATTGTGTTCCTCGACCGGACGGTCTGCTTCTGCTCGACGATGAACCGGATCGATCTGCCGCATCTGGTCTGGGCGTTGGAGTCCTTGGCGGACGGCAAGGTCGTGAACCGGATCGAGGTCGACCCGGAGGTGGCGAGCTTCTCGCGGCTGGCGCTGGAGCGGATGCTGGCGCTGCCGTAGGGGGTTGCTGCGGTGGGGGGGTGCCCCGGTCCCGCCCTCTCGCCGTCTCCTGGGGCTGCGCCCCAGACCCCCTTTGTCGCGGCTCCGCCGCTCGGCCTCAATCGCCGGCCGGGCTTGATAGTGCCGGGCCGGGCTTGATTTTCAGCGCGGGCGCGAAAATTCAGCCCGTCCGGCGATTGAGGACCAACGCGGCGAAGCCGCGTTGCGGGGACCGGGGGCTACTCTCCCCCCGGCCGCACCAGCCCCGACTCGTACGCGAGCATCACCAGCTGGGCCCGGTCCCGGGCCCCCAGCTTCGCCATCGCGCGGTTCACGTGCGTCTTGACGGTCAGCGGGCTGACTTCCAGCAGCTCGCCGATCTCATCGTTCGACAGACCGCCCGCGACCTGCACCAGCACCTCCCGCTCCCGCCCCGTCAGCGCGTCGAGGCGCTCCGAAGCGGCAGGGGCCGCGTGCGCGCCGCCCTGGGCGAGGAAGGTGGCTATCAGGCCCTTCGTCGCCGCGGGCGAAAGAAGCGCCTCGCCCGCCGCCGCGATGCGGATCGCGGCGAGGAGTTCCTCGGGCTCCGCGCCCTTGCCGAGGAAGCCGGAGGCCCCCGCACGCAGCGACTGCACCACGTACTCGTCGACCTCGAAGGTCGTCAGCATCACCACGTGCACACCCGTGAGCGCGGGATCCGAGCAGATCTCCCGCGTCGCGGCCAGCCCGTCCGTACCCGGCATCCGGATATCCATCAGGACCACGTCCGGCGCCGCGGACCGCGCGAGCAGGACGGCCTCGGCGCCGTCCGCCGCCTCCCCCACCACCCGCATGCCGGGCTCCGAGTTCACCAGCACCCGGAACGCACTGCGCAACAGGGCCTGGTCGTCCGCGAGCAGCACTCGGATGGTCATGGGGTCACCCTAGGCCCGGGCTGCGGCCCCGCCGGAACCGGCAGCCGTACCTCGACCCGGAAGCCGGCCGTCCCCTTCCGCGGCCCCGTCGCGATCGTCCCGCCCAGCGCGGCGGCCCGCTCGCGCATGCCGATCAGGCCATGCCCGCCAGGGGACGAGGAAGAGGACGCGGCGCCGTTGTCCAGGACGGTCAGCACCAGGCTGTACGGGCCGCGCAGGATGCCGACGTCCGCACGCGCACCGGCACCCGCGTGCTTGTGCACGTTCGTCAGCGCCTCCTGGAGCACGCGGAAGGCGGTCAGGTCGACGGCCGCGGGCAGCGGGCCGATGACCTCCGCCGCCTCGGCGGGGTCGGCGCCCGTCGCGACCGTGCCGGTGGGCCTGACGCCCGCCAGGGCGACGTCGACGTCGAGCCCCGCACGCACGAATCCGTCCACGAGCCGGCCCAGGTCGCCGAGGCCGGGGGCCGGTTCGGTGGGCGCCTCGGGGTCGCCGTGCCGGCGCAACAGGCCGACGGTGGCGCGGAGTTCCGCCAGGGCCGTACGGCTCGCCTCGCGCACATGCGCCAGGGCCTCCTTCGCCTGGTCGGGGCGGCTGTCCATGACGTGCGAGGCCACCCCCGCCTGCACATTGACCAGCGCGATGTGGTGGGCCACCACGTCGTGCAGCTCGCGGGCGATGCGCAGCCGCTCATCGGCGACCCGGCTGCGGGCCTCCTCCTCACGGGAGCGTTCCGCGCGCTCGGCGCGCTCCTCGATCGCCGCGACGTACGCACGGCGGCTGCGGACGGCGTCGCCGGCGGCCGCGGCCAGCCCGGCCCAGGCGAAGAGGCCGAGGTTCTCCTGCGCGTACCAGGGCGGCGGGCCGAGCAGCATGACGGTGCCGGTGAGGCCCGTGACGGTCACCGCGGCGATGCGCCAGGCGGTGGAGCGCTCGGTGGTGGCGGTGACGGTGAACAGCGCGACCACCGTGGTCAGCGCGATCTGGGTGTGCGGCTGGCCGTCCTGGGTGACCTGGACCGCCGTCACCGTCAGCACGGAGGTCAGCGCCAGCACCAGGCGCGGCGTCCTGTGCAGCGCCACCAGGCAGGCGCTGGCGGCCACGGAGAGCCAGATGAAGCCGGGCCCGAGCGGATCCCCCGTCACATGCCGGCCGACGGCCGTGCCGACGAGGACGACCACGAGGACGGCGAGGGCCAGCAGGCCGTCGGCGGCGAGCTGGTGCTCGCGCAGCCAGCGGTACGGAGTCATCGCGGTCATCGCGATCCCATCGGGTACGCGCCGCGCCCCCGTCCGGGAGCGGACGGGGGCGCGGCAGGTGCTGGAGTGGCCGGATTTCAGCCGGGGATGAGCCCGTCGTCGCTGAGCATCTCGCGGACTTCCGCCAGCGAGGCGTCCGGCGAGGGCAGGATCAGCTCGGAGGGCTCGAGCGCATCGTCGGGCAGGGGCTCGCCCAGCCTGCGCACCGCGTCGAGCAGCGCGCCGAGCGTACGGCGGAAGCCTTCCTCGTCACCGCTCTCCATCTCGGCGAGCAGCTCGTCGTCCAAGACGTTGAGCTGGGTGAAGTGGCTGTCCGCCAGCTTCACCTGGCCCTCCCCCATGATCCGTACGATCATGACGGTCTCCTTGTCAGCGCGGGGTCTCAGTGCTTGTCGAGGTGCGGCCGGTCCTGCGGCTGCTGGTGCGCCGCCTGGTTCTGGCCGCCCTGCCCGCCCTCGATCGCCGGCTTCGCGGTGCTGCCGCCCGCCAGCTCGGCCTTCATCCGCTGGAGCTCGAGCTCGACGTCCGAGCCGCCGGACAGCCGGTCCAGCTCGGCGGTGATGTCGTCCTTGGCCATGCCGGACGGGTCGTCGAGCGCGCCCGAGGCGAGCAGCTCGTCGATGGCCCCGGCACGGGCCTGCAGCTGGGCGGTCTTGTCCTCGGCACGCTGGATGGCCATTCCGACGTCGCCCATCTCCTCGGAGATGCCGGAGAACGCCTCGCCGATGCGGGTCTGCGCCTGGGCGGCGGTGTAGGTGGCCTTGATGGTCTCCTTCTTCGTGCGGAAGGCATCGACCTTGGCCTGCAGGCGCTGGGACGCGAGCGTGAGCTTCTCCTCCTCGCCCTGCAGCGTCTGGTGCTGGGTCTCGAGGTCGCTGACCTGCTGCTGCAGCGCGGCGCGGCGGGTGAGCGCCTCGCGCGCCAGGTCCTCACGGCCCAGCGCCAGCGCCTTGCGGCCCTGCTCCTCGAGCTTGGACGACTGCCCCTGCAGCTGGTTCAGCTGCAGCTCCAGGCGCTTGCGGGAGGTCGCCACGTCGGCGACGCCCCGGCGCACCTTCTGCAGCAGCTCGACCTGTTTCTGGTACGAGTAGTCGAGGGTCTCGCGCGGATCCTCGGCCCGGTCCAGGGCCTTGTTGGCCTTCGCGCGGAAGATCATCCCCATACGCTTCATGACACCGCTCATGGGCTTCGCGCGCCCCCTTCTGACGGACTTCAGCTCCAGCACATCTAACAGAACCCACAGTACGGGGCCTGTCTCCATTACCGCACCGTCCGGTCACGGATGCGCTCCTCCTCCAGGACGATCACAAGGTCATCCCTCTCCGGCCCGAGGAGTAGACAGCCATCCGGAAAGGCCTTCCGTATCCTTACCAGACGAATACCGCAGCCGGATCGTTCCCTGGAAGGCTGCTGTCCACCCACCCGAACCCCGTACCCTTGGGTCCCGTGTTCCGAAGCCGTTCGAAGGAAGAGCGGTCCGCCAAGGCCACCGGCAGCAAGGTGACCGCGGACCAGCCCCAGCAGCCCCGTCACCCGGAGGCCCCCAAGGGCCGTCCCACGCCCAAGCGCAGCGATGCCTCTTCGCAGCGCCGTTCCCTGGCCTCCACACCGGCCAATCGCAAGGAGGCGACGAAGCGGGCCCGCGAGTCCCGGCGCGTGGATATGGCCAGGCAGCGCGAGGCGCTCGCCAACGGGGACGAGCGGTACCTGCCCGCCCGTGACAAGGGTCCGGTGCGCAGGTTCGCCCGCGACTTCGTGGACTCCCGTTTCACGGTCAACGAGTTCTTCCTGCCCATCGCCGTGACCATCCTGGTCCTGAGCATGATCAACCGTGGCCAGTTCCAGCAGTACGTGCTGCTGGCGTGGCTGATCGTGATCCTGCTGATGCTCACCAGCTCGCTGGTCATCGGCCTGTCCCTCAAGAGCGCCCTCAAGCAGCGCTTCCCCGACGAGAACCGCCGCGGCGCCGTGGCCTACGGCGTGATGCGCACCCTGCAGGTCCGCCGGCTGCGCCTGCCCAAGCCGAAGGTCAAGCGCGGGGAAAAGCCCTGACCGGGCCGGGGGGCCTGCGTGACGTCGTCCGCCACGAGCTGGTGGCGCGTCAGCTGGACGAGCAGTTGGCCGCCCGCTTCCCGGTCGGGCGGCGCCTGCGCATACTCGACGTCGGCATCGGCCGCGGCACCCAGGCCCTGCGGCTGGTCCGCGCCGGGCACGAGGTCACGGTGCTGGAGTCCGACCCCGCGCTGATGGCCGCCGTGCGCGAGGTGCTGGCGGCCGAGCCGGCGGGCATCCGGGAGCGGATGCGGCTTCTCCAGGGCGACGCACGCGACACCGGCGTGCACTTCCTGCCGGGCGCCTTCGACATCGTGCTGTGCCACGGCGTGCTGATGTACCTCCCGGAACCGGACCCGATGCTGGCCGGGCTGGCCCGGGTGCTCGCGCCCGGCGGCCTGCTGTCGGTGGTCGTCCGCAACGCCGACGCGCTGGCGCTGCGGCCGGGCCTGGGCGGCGACTGGGACGCGGCGCTGGCCGCCTTCGACTCCCCCACCTGCACCGACCGCTCCGGCCTGCCCGTGCGCGCGGACCGGCTCGAGGCGCTGACCGCGACGCTCGCGGGCATCGGGGCGCCGCTGCACACGTGGTACGGCATACGGGTCATGACCGACCTGGCCGCCGACGAGCGGCCCCTCCCGCCCGAGGACGAGCTGCGCCGTCTGCTGGCCGCCGAGGAGCGGGCCGGGCGCACCGACCCGTACCGCGCGGTGGGCTCACTGCTGCACCTGTGCGGCGTCCGGGGCTGAGCCCAAGCGCTCCGCTGGATGTGCGGTCAGCCGACCGCGGGCCGCCGCGTGGCCGGTCGCGCCCACGCGGCGGAGCCGCATGACGCAGCCGTACCGGACTTCCACGAGCCCGCCGGGAGGCCACCCGTACGGGCGGGACGCCGGGACAACGGGCCGGGCCCGCCGGATACTTCGAGCATGGGCGTCCTCCCGGTCCTCCCGCGCAGGCTCCTGGCACCGGCGGCCGTCGTCTGCACGGCGGCGGCCCTGCTCGCCGGCTGCTCCGGCCCGTCCCCGGACTCCCCGAAGCGGTCTTCCGCCTCGGCGGCCCCCGCCGCCACCGTGCCCGGTGCGGCGGGGGATCTGCAGGCCGCGTACGAGAAGGTGGTCAAGGACGTCCTGCCCTCCGTCGTCCAGATCACCACCGCCCAGGGCCTGGGCTCCGGGGTGGTCTACGACGACAAGGGCGACATCGTCACCAACGCCCATGTCGTGGGCGACGCCACCGCGTTCAAGGTCTCGCTCGCCACGGGCGGCACGACGGTGGGCGCCAGGCTCGTCTCCAGCTATCCGGACCAGGACCTCGCGGTGGTGCGGATGGACTCCGTGCCCAAGGGGCTGCGGCCCGCCGTGTTCGGCGACTCGGCCAAGGCCGAGGTCGGGCAGATCGTGCTCGCGATGGGCAACCCGCTCGGCCTGTCCAGCAGCGTCACCCAGGGCATCGTCTCGGCGGTCGGCCGGACGGTCAGCGAGGGACGCGGGGGCGGCGGCACGGGGGCGACCATCGCCAACATGGTGCAGACCTCGGCGGCCATCAACCCGGGCAACAGCGGCGGGGCCCTGGTCAACCTCGCCGGGCAGGTCATCGGCATCCCGACCCTGGCCGCCGTCGACCCGGAGCTCGGCGAGGGCGCCGCGCCCGGCATCGGCTTCGCGATCCCGGCCGCGACGGTCACCCGGATCGCCGGCCAGATCGTGAAGAACGGCCGGGTGACCGACTCCGGCCGGGCCGCGCTGGGCATCACCGGCCGTACGGTCGTCGGCACCGACTACGCCCCGGCCGGGGTCGCGGTGGTCTCGGTCAACCGGGGCGGGCCCGCCGGGGCGGCCGGGCTGCGGGCGGGCGACATCATCGTCAAGGTCGGGGACACGGCCGTCACCACGATGCAGTCGCTGGCGGAGACCCTCGCCGGCCTCAGACCGGGCGACCGGACGCGGGTGACCTACGACCGGGACGGTTCGGAGCGGACCGCGGACGTCACGCTCGGCGAGATCTGACGTCCGCGGCCCGGTGCCGTCAGCCCTCGACGTCGGCGTGCAGGCTCATCGGCCCGTAGATCTGCGTGCCGTCCTCGAACAGGAACACCTGGTCCGCGCCGCCGTCCAGGAGGTCCTTCCACACCTCACCGATCCAGGACTCCGCGTCCCCTTGCGTGGTGAACTCCTCCGGCTGGACCGCCGGTTCGACCTCCGTGCCGTCGGACTTCTCGAACCGCCACGTCCACACCATGTCGCCTCCCGGGTACTGGATGGTGCCGTCGGGTCGCAGCCTAGGCCGCGGCCCGACAGCCCGTCACCCACGACGTCACGCGCGGAAAGGGTGAGCCCGCCGCGCCGACGGTCCGCGGACGCGAGACGATCAGGGCGTGGAACTGACATTGCTCGGCACCGGGGCCCCCGGCGGGCTGCCGCGTCCCGGCTGCCCCTGTGCGGCCTGCGCCACCGCCGTGGGCGAGGACGCGCGGGCCGCCGCCGCCCTGCTCGTCGACGGCGCGCTGCTGCTGGACCTGACCCCCGGCCCGGCGTTCGCCGCGGCCCGCGCGGGGCGCTCGCTGGCGGGGGTGCGGCAGGTGCTGCTCTCGCACCCGCACGACGGGCCCGCCGTGGAGCTCCCGGCCGGGCTGCCCTCGCCGGTGCGGGTGCCGGACGGCCGCGAGCTGTCGGTGATCAGCGGCCACCGGGTGCGGGCGCTGGCCATGGACGCGCCCGGCACCGGGTACGAGGTGCAGGGCCCGGAGGGCGACCGCCTGCTCTATCTGCCGCCGGGCGGCGCCCCGGCGGGGCTGGGACCGGCGGCGGGCCCGTACGACATAGTGCTGCTCGACGTGGTCGGGCGGCCCGACGCGCTGGCCCGGCTGCGCGAGGCGGGCGCGGTGGGCCCCACCACCGATGTGATCGCCGTGCACCTGGACCACGACGTGCCGCCGGGCCGGGAGCTGCACCGCCGGCTGGCCGCGGCGGGCGCCCGGGCGGTGCCCGACGGCACGCCGCTGACGGTGGGCGACTACCACGCGGTGCCGGACCTGCCGCGCCGGACGCTGGTGCTGGGCGGGGCGCGCTCCGGGAAGTCCCGGGAGGCGGAACGGCGGCTGGAGTCCTTCCCCGGGGTGCTCTACGCCGCCACGGGCGGCAGCCGCGAGGGCGACCCCGAGTGGGCGGCCCGGGTGGCGCAGCACCGCGAGCGCCGGCCGGGCTCCTGGCGTACGGCCGAGACCTGCGACCTGGTGCCCCTGCTGCGCGAGGACGGCCCGCCGCTGCTGGTCGACTGCCTCGCGCTGTGGCTGACCGACGCGATGGACTCCGTCGGGGCCTGGTCCGACGAGACCTGGGCGAACGGCGGGGCGGCCGCGCTGGCCGGGCGGGTCGCGGAGCTGGTGGCCGCGGTGCGCGCCGCCTCCCGTACGGTCGTCGCGGTGAGCAACGAGGTCGGTTCCGGTGTCGTCCCGGCGACGGCGTCGGGCCGCCGCTTCCGCGACGAGCTCGGCCGGCTGAACGCGGCGATCGCCGCCGAGTGCGAACAGGTGCTGCTGGTCGTCGCCGGGCAGGCCCTCCCCCTGCGGGGGTGAGCACGCCGTTCGTGCGGGGGTAGCCGTACATCCCGCGGGGGTAGTGTGTCGCGGATGAGCGGTCTGAATCTTGATGACTTCGCCACGCTGATCGAGCGGCCCGACGCGGGCGTACGGCGGGACGCCGAGGAGCGGCGTGAGCGGCTCGGCCCGCGGCCCGGTTCCCTCGGCCGGCTGGACGAGCTCGGCGAGTGGCTCGCCGCCGCGCAGGGCGGTGTGCCGGTCAAGCCGGTCGAGCGCCCCAAGGCGATCCTCTTCGCGGGCGACCACGGGGTCGCCGCCCTCGGTGTGTCCGGCGGCCCGGAGGGCGGCGCGTACGAGCTCGTACGGGCCGCGCTCGACGGCTCGAGCGCGGCGGCGATCCTGGCCCGGCGGACGGGGGCCGCGCTGCGTGTCGTCGACATGGCACTGGACTGCGACCCGGAGCTGCTGCCCGAGGACGTCACCCGGCACCGTGTGCGCCGCGGCAGCGGCCGGATCGACATCGAGGACGCGCTGACGGCCGAGGAGGCCGAGCGGGCGTTCCGGGCCGGGATGGCGATCGCCGACGAGGAGGCCGACTCGGGCACCGACCTCGTGGTGCTGGGCGATCTGAGCGTCGGCGGCACCACGGCCGCGGGCACCCTGATCGCGGCCCTGTGCGGCACCGACGCCTCGGTGGTCACCGGGCGCGGCGGCTTCGGCATCGACGACCTGGCCTGGATGCGCAAGTGCTCCGCGATCCGCGACGCGCTGCGCCGGGCCCGGCCGGTGCTCGGCGACCAGCTGCAGTTGCTGGCCGCGAGCGGCGGCGCGGACCTGGCCGCGATCACCGGGTTCCTGCTGCAGAGCGCCGTGCGCCGGACCCCGGTCGTCCTCGACGGCGTGGTCTCGGCGGCCTGTGCCCTGGTCGCGCAGCGGGTGGCCTTCCGGGCGCCGGACTGGTGGCTGGCCGGCCAGGCCAGCGGTGACCCGGCGCAGGCGAAGGCACTCGACCGGATCGCGCTCAACCCTCTCCTCGATCACGGCGTCACCATTGGCGAGGGGACGGGAGCCCTGCTCGCCCTGCCACTGGTGCAGGCGGCCGCGGCCCTGGCGGCGGAGCTCCCCGAGCGCTCCTGAGGCCGGCGGGGCCTGACCGCGTCCGACACCACCCTTGTCCTCACCGAGACCCTTGTCCTCAACAAGCATGGAAGCCTCACCGAGCATGGGAGAGTCCGCTTGACTCCGGATGACGAGGCGCGCGAGGGCGGCAGGCTGCCACGACGCGCTGCCGCCTTCGCCGTGTGGTACCTGCGTGTTGTCACGTTCATCAATCTGCTCAGCGCGGTCTGGGTGTCCTTCGGCGCCGGCCTGAGACGGCACAACGTCGACAACTACATCACCCCGTACCTGCTGGACGCGGGCTTCACGGCGGCACTGGTGTCGTTGTTCATGGCCGTCACGCTGGGCCGCCGCAAGCGCGCCGCGTGGATCCTCAACATGGTGCTGTCCGGGCTCGTCCTGGTGGCCACGGTCTCGTACCTGGTGTACGACCCGGAGTTCCGGGAGCCGGGCCAGAACTGGTTCTCCACCGCCGCCAGCACCCTGTTCGTGGCCGCGCTGCTGGTGGGCCGCCGCGAGTTCTACGCCAAGGGCGACCGCTCGAACCCCAGGCTCGCCGCGGCCGTCGCGGCGGTCGGCCTGCTCGTCACCTCGCTGATCGCCGCCCTGCTGGTCACGATCGCCAACGAGGCCCACGACGAGTACCGGTCCACCTTCCTGGACCGCTGGCGCTACGGCTTCAAGCGCATGATCTTCCTCGTCGGCGGCGGCCACGGCTACCCGGGCATCGACGCCCCGGGCTGGGTCAACGTCCTCATCAACGTGATGAGCACGGCGCTGCTGGTGCTCGTGGTGTTCGTGGCGTTCCGCTCCCGCCGGGCCACCGACCCGCTGACCGCCGACGACGAGGCGCGGCTGCGGGCGCTGCTCGAGAAGTACGGCGACCGGGACTCGCTGGGCTACTTCGCGCTGCGCCGGGAGAAGAGCGTCATCTGGTCGCCGTCGGGCAAGGCCGCCGTCACCTACCGCGTGCTCGGCGGGGTCTCGCTGGCCTCGGGCGATCCGATCGGCGACCCCGAGGCCTGGCCGGGCGCCATCGAGCCATGGCTGGCCGAGGCCCGGGTGCACGGCTGGATCCCGGCCGTGATGGGCGCGAGCGAGGAGGCCGGCACGATCTACGCCCGGCACGGCCTGGACGCGCTCGAGCTCGGCGACGAGGCGATCGTGGAGACCGCCGAGTTCACCCTCGACGGGCGTGCGATGCGCACCGTGCGCCAGGCGTACAACCGGGTGAAGCGCGCCGGGTACACCGTCCGCATCCGGCGGCACGACGAGGTCCCCGAGGAGGAGATGGCGGGGCTCATCAAGTGTGCCGACGACTGGCGCGACGGCGCGACCGAGCGCGGCTTCTCCATGGCGCTGGGCCGTCTCGGCGACCCGGAGGACGGCCGCTGCGTGATGCTCGAGTGCCACGACGGCGAGGGAGAGCTGCGCGCCCTGCTGGCCTTTGTGCCGTGGGGCCCCAAGGGGCTGTCGCTGGATCTGATGCGGCGTGACCGGGAGTCCGAGAACGGGCTGGTCGAGTTCATGGTCATCGAGCTGCTCCGGCGCGGCCGGGAACTGGGCATCACCCAGGTGTCGCTCAACTTCGCCATGTTCCGGTACGTGTTCGACCGGGGCTCCAGGCTCGGCGCGGGACCGCTGCTGCGGGCGTGGCGCTCGCTGCTGTCCTTCTTCTCGCGCTGGTGGCAGATCGAGTCGCTCTATCGAGCAAATGCGAAATACCGCCCCATCTGGGAACCTCGTTTCATGCTGTTCGAGAAGAGCAGTGACCTGCTGCGGATCGGCGTCGCCAGTGCCCGGGCCGAGGGCTTCCTCGAGGCGCCCGGCCTGCCGAAGTGGCTCAACCGCAAACACCTGGAGAGCCGACGATGAACCGCGCGGCGCTGCGACGCGCCGCGCGCACCGAGTGGGGCCCGCTCTTCGGGACCGTGGGACACGCGCTCGCCCGCAGGAAGTGGCGCGCGATCCCGCTCACCCTGTCCGCGGTCGTCCTCACCGCGGTCTTCCAGCTCGTCCAGAACCAGTCCTGGGGGTACGGCCCCGTCCAGCGGCTCGGCTCCGTGCAGGCGCACCTGCCGTGGTGGCTGGCGCTGGTGCGCACCCCACTGTCCCTGTTCGTGCCCGCGCTGGACCTGCCGGTGTGGGGGGCCCTGGCACAGCTCCTGATCGTCTTCGGCATCTCCGAGATCTGCCTGGGCAAGTGGCGGACCCTGGCGGTGGCGTACATCGCCACGCTCGCGGGGACGATGTACGCCCGGCTCGGCATCGCGCTGGGCCCGCACGGGCCGCTGGGCCTGCCGCCGCAGGACGCGTACGTCATCGACACCGGCCCCTCGGCGGCCGTGGTGGGGCTGGCGGTGTACGTGTCCTGGCGCTACCGCGCCTGGGCGACCTGCGCCGTGACGGTCCTGGCGATGGTGGTGGAGGTGATCGTCAAGCCCAACCTGGCGGGCAAGGAGCACATCGCGGCCGTCGTGGCGGTCCTGGCCGTGTGCGGGGTGGACGAGCTGCGAAGACGCCGCAAGCCCCGCGGGGATCTCTACCGGGACCGCGATCAGCGGTCGGGGGCGCCCGCGACCAGGTCGTGAAGCCGGTTGCGCACCGCGGCCCAGCGGGCGTCGTGCCGGTAGGCGCGCACCCGGGCCTTGCGGCGGGCGCGGGGCCGGTGGCGGTAGAAGCGCCGGGCCCACGGCGAGCCGGGCCGGGCCAGCCGCAGCGCGCCGATCAGGGCCACGAACGGCACCACCGCGCCGATCAGCGCGATCCGCGGCTTGCCCTTGGCCAGCGCGAACAGGGCGATCAGGAAGTTGACCAGGGTGTTGGTGACCACGATGCTGCGGCTCTGCAGCTCGTCGGGGGTCAGCTCGTTCACCCCGAACGGCGCGAAGCCGGCCAGCACCAGCCCGACCAGAGCGGCCGTCAGCACCACGATCTCGACGCTCTTGCGGCCCTGTTCCGTCCAGTAGACGTCGTCGAGGTGCAGCACGAGCGCGAACTCGTCCAGCACCAGACCCGCGCCCGAGCCGAAGAGCACGGCCGACACCGAGGCCCCGAAGCCCTCCCCGCTCGCGGCGACGGCGCCGAAGCCGCCGATCACCATGAGCACGATGCCGGGCACGACGTGGTGGACGTGCAAACCGCCGGGCCTGATGTTGCGGAAGGGTCCCCTGCCCGCCCGGATCAGCCGGGTGATGACCCGGGTGACCAGGAAGGTCAGCACAAACGCGGTCAGCGCCAGCAGCAGCGGCAGCTTGCCCGGCTCGACGATGTTGCGGTCCAGCCAGTGCCCCATGGAACTCCCTTGACCCCCTGCTTCCGGAATGCACCTTATCCGTGGGCGGCCGGCGCCTCACGGTCCTCGCTGCCGGGATACCCTCCCGCGGTGACCGACACGTCCTCCTCCCGCGCGACCTCGGGCGACGCCCTGCGGTTCGCGTTCGGCACGCTCACCGTCCTGCCCGTACGCCTCACCCGCTGGGACCGCCCGGCGGCCCGCGGCGGCATGCTCGCGGCGCCGCTCGCCGGGCTGGTGGCGGGCGGCTGCGCGGCGGCGGCCGGGACGCTGTTCCTGCTGCTGGGCTCGGGCCCGCTGCTGGCCGCCGTGGCCGCGGTCGCAGTGCCCGCCGTGCTCACCCGGGGACTGCACCTGGACGGGCTCGCGGACGTCGCCGACGGACTGGGCAGCGGCAAGCCCGCCGAGGACGCGCTGCGCATCATGAAGCAGTCCGACATCGGCCCCTTCGGCGTGGTCACCCTCCTGCTCGTCCTGCTGGCCCAAGTCGCCGCGCTGGCCGGGCTGTTCGCGGCCGGCCCGGCCCGCGGCGCGCTCGCGGCCGTCGTCGCGGGCCTCGCCGCGCGCTGCGCGCTCACGCTCGCCTCCCGCGCGGGCGTTCCCGCGGCCCGCCCGGAGGGGCTGGGCGCGGCGGTGGCCGGCGTGGTGCCCGTACGGTCCGCGCTCGCCGTCGCCGCGGCGGCCGTGGTGGCGGCCGCCGGTGCGGGCGCGCTGCTGGGCCCGTACGCGGCGGCGCACGCGGGCGTCGCGGTGCTGCTCGCGCTCGGCGGCGCCGAACTGCTGCTGCGGCACTGCCGGCACCGTTTCGGCGGAGTGACGGGTGACGTCTTCGGGGCCCTGGAGGAAACGGCGTTGACGATCGCTCTGATCACGCTGACCCTGGGCTGAGCGCCCGGTGCGGGGATAGGCTCGCGCCAACCCGGCGGCCCCATCGGCCCGGTGCCGCGGACACGGCGCATACGATGCGCAGAGTGCGGCCGGACCGGTCCGCGCTCACCGGCCGTGGATCGAAACAACGGAAGAGGGACACCCACCACCGTGACTGCTCTTACTCTCAGCACTTCCAGCGCGGCGACGCTGCGCGCGGACGCCGTCGTCGTCGGTGTCGCCAAGGGCCCCAAGGGGCCGGTCCTCGCCCCCGGCGCGGAGGCCGTGGACGCGGCGTTCGACGGAAAGCTGACCGCCGTCCTGGAGTCCCTCGGCGCCGGTGGCGACGAGGGCGAGGCGACCAAGCTGCCCGCCCCGTCCGGCATCAAGGCGCCGGTGGTCCTGGCGGTCGGCCTCGGCGAGGCGCCCGCCAAGGGCGACGGCTTCGGCGAGGAGGCGCTGCGCCGCGCCGCCGGTGCCGCGGCCCGTGCGCTGTCCGGTTCGAAGAAGGCCGCGTTCGCGCTGCCCGTCGAGTCCACGGAGGCCGCCGCGGCGATCGCCGAGGGCGCGCTGCTCGGCGCGTACGCCTTCTCCGCCTACCGCGGCAACGGGAAGAACGGCAAGGAGCCCCTCGCCGAGGTGGCCGTCCTCGGGGCCAAGCCGCGCGACAAGGCGTTCAAGGCCGCCGCCGAGCGCGCCGCGACCGTCGCGGAGGAGGTCAACCGCGCCCGCGACCTCATCAACACCCCCTCGAACGACCTCTACCCGGCCTCGTTCGCCGCGCTCGCCCAGGAGGCCGCCAAGGAGTACGGCCTCAAGGTCGAGGTGCTGGACGAGAAGGCCCTGCTCAAGGGCGGCTACGGCGGTCTGATCGGCGTGGGCCAGGGCTCCGCCAACGGCCCGCGCCTGGTGCGCATCGCCTACACCCACGCCAAGGCGGAGAAGACCCTCGCCCTCGTCGGCAAGGGCATCACCTACGACTCGGGCGGCATCTCGCTCAAGCCGGCCGGCCACAACGAGACCATGAAGTGCGACATGAGCGGTGCCGCCGCCGTGTTCGCCGCGGTAGTGGCCGCCGCCCGGCTGGGCCTCAAGGTCAACGTCACCGGCTGGCTGGCCCTCGCGGAGAACATGCCCTCGGGCACGGCCACCCGTCCGGGCGATGTGCTGAAGATGTACAGCGGCAAGACCGTCGAGGTGCTCAACACCGACGCCGAGGGCCGCCTGGTGCTGGCCGACGCCCTGACCCGCGCCTCGGAGGAGAACCCCGACGCGATCGTGGACGTCGCCACCCTGACCGGCGCCATGGTCCTCGCGCTGGGCGACCGCACCTTCGGTGTCATGGCCAACGACGACGCGTTCCGCGCCTCGCTGCACGAGATCGCCGAGGAGGTCGGCGAGCAGGCCTGGCCGATGCCGATGCCGACCGAGCTGCGCAAGACCATGGACTCCCCCGTCGCGGACCTCGCCAACATGGGCGTGCGCAACGGCGGCGGCCTGATCGCGGGCCTGTTCCTGCAGGAGTTCGTCGGCGAGGGCATCACCTGGGCGCACCTGGACATCGCGGGCCCGGCCTTCCACGAGAACGCCCCGTACGGCTACACCCCGAAGGGCGGGACCGGCTCCGGCGTCCGCACCCTCGTCCGGCTGGCGGAGCGCACCGCCGACGGCGACCTCGGCTGAGCCTCGGAGCACTCGGACCACGCGGATGCGGCCCCGGAATGTTCCGGGGCCGCATCCGCGTTCGCTCTCAACGACTGTGTTCGCTTTAAACGAAAAGGTACATAAGTACGCGCAAGTAACCCCTGAAGGTGACGCATCAGTCGTCCCTCAGCCCGGCCCGGCGTCCCGCCGTCCGCGAACAAGTGCGAAGATGTTGTCTCGGCAGGACAGGGCCCCCGTTAATCACAGGGCCGAAGCAAAGCGGCCGAACGACAGCCGCCGCCCGGTCACAGACGACCGGCAACGGCGTACCCATGCATGGAGGACGTGACGTGGCGAACGACGCCAGCACCGTTTTCGACCTAGTGATCCTCGGAGGCGGTAGCGGTGGTTACGCCGCTGCCCTGCGGGGTGCCCAGCTGGGTCTCGACGTCGCCCTGATCGAGAAGGACAAGCTGGGCGGCACCTGCCTGCACCGCGGCTGCATCCCCACCAAGGCTCTGCTGCACGCCGGCGAGGTCGCCGACCAGGCCCGTGAGGCCGAGCAGTTCGGTGTCAAGGCCTCGCTCGAGGGCATCGACATCGCGGGCGTCCACAAGTACAAGGACGACGTGATCTCGGGCCTGTACAAGGGCCTGCAGGGCCTGGTCGCCTCGCGCAAGGTCACCTACATCACCGGCGAGGGCCGCCTGTCCTCCCCGACCTCGGTGGACGTCAACGGCCAGCGCATCACCGGCCGCCACGTCCTGCTGGCGACTGGCTCCGTGCCGAAGTCGCTGCCGGGTCTGACCATCGACGGCAATCGCGTCATCTCCTCGGACCACGCGCTGGTCCTGGACCGCGTGCCGAAGTCCGCGATCGTGCTGGGCGGCGGCGTCATCGGCGTCGAGTTCGCCTCCGCGTGGAAGTCCTTCGGCGTGGACGTCACCATCGTCGAGGCGCTGCCGCACCTCGTCCCGGTCGAGGACGAGAACAGCTCCAAGCTGCTCGAGCGCGCCTTCCGCAAGCGCGGCATCAACTTCTCCCTCGGCTCCCGCTTCTCCGGTGTCGAGTACACCGAGACGGGCGTGAAGGTCTCGCTGGAGAACGGCAAGACCTTCGAGGCCGAGCTGCTGCTCGTCGCCGTCGGCCGTGGCCCGGTCTCCCAGGGCCTGGGCTACGAGGAGGCCGGGGTCGCGATGGACCGCGGCTACGTCCTCGTCGACGAGTACATGCAGACCAACGTGCCGACCATCTCGGCCGTCGGTGACCTCGTCCCGACCCTCCAGCTCGCGCACGTCGGCTTCGCCGAGGGCATCCTGGTGGCGGAGCGTCTGGCCGGTCTGAACCCCGTGCCGGTCGACTACGACGGCGTGCCGCGCGTCACGTACTGCCACCCCGAGGTCGCGTCGGTGGGCATCACCGAGGCGAAGGCCAAGGAGCTGTACGGTGCCGACAAGGTCGTCGCTCTGAAGTACAACCTCGCGGGCAACGGCAAGAGCAAGATCCTGAAGACCGCGGGCGAGATCAAGCTCGTCCAGGTCAAGGACGGTGCCGTCGTCGGCGTGCACATGGTCGGCGACCGCATGGGTGAGCAGGTCGGCGAAGCCCAGCTGATCTACAACTGGGAGGCGCTGCCCGCGGAGGTCGCGCAGCTCATCCACGCGCACCCGACGCAGAACGAGGCCCTCGGCGAGGCCCACCTGGCCCTGGCCGGCAAGCCCCTGCACTCGCACGACTGAGTCCCGAGCGCACCAACAACCGCACTACTCGTAAGGAGCAACCGCACCATGGCGGTTTCCGTAACCCTGCCGGCGCTCGGCGAGAGCGTGACCGAGGGCACCGTCACCCGATGGCTCAAGGCCGAGGGTGAGCGAGTGGAGGCCGACGAGCCGCTGCTCGAGGTCTCCACCGACAAGGTCGACACCGAGATCCCGGCCCCCGCGTCCGGCATCCTCGCCTCCATCAAGGTGGCCGAGGACGAGACGGTCGAGGTCGGCTCCGAGCTGGCCATCATCGACGACGGCACCGGCGCCCCCGCCGCTGCCCCCGCCCCGGCCGCCGCTGCCGCCGAGGCCCCCGCCGCCGCTCCGGCCCCCGTGGCCGAGGCTCCGGCTCCCGCCCCGGCGCCGGCCCCCGCCGCTGCCGCGGCAGCCACTCCCGCAGGGCCTGGCGCCACCGGCACCGACGTCGTGCTGCCCGCCCTGGGCGAGTCGGTCACCGAGGGCACCGTCACCCGCTGGCTGAAGGAGGTCGGCGAGGAGGTCTCCGAGGACGAGCCCCTCCTCGAGGTTTCCACCGACAAGGTCGACACCGAGATCCCGGCCCCCGCCTCCGGTGTGCTGCTGGAGATCGTGGTCGGCGAGGACGAGGTCGCCGAGGTCGGCGCCAAGCTCGCCGTGATCGGTGCCGCTGGTGCCGCTCCGGCCGCCGCGCCCGCCCCGGCCGCTCCGGCCCCCGCCGCCGCCCCGGCGCCTGCCCCGGCCCCGGCCCCGGCTGCCGCTCCGGCTCCCGCCGCTGCCCCGGTCGCCCCGGCCCCGGCTCCGGCTCCCGCCCCGGCCCCCGCGCCGGTGGCTCCGGCGGCTCCCGCCGCCCCGGTCGCCCCGACCGCTCCCGCGGCCGACGGCGCGTACGTCACCCCGCTGGTGCGCAAGCTCGCCGCCGAGAACAACGTGAACCTGGCGACCGTCCAGGGCACCGGCGTCGGCGGCCGCATCCGCAAGCAGGACGTCGTCGCCGCCGCCGAGGCCGCCAAGGCCGCGGCCGCCGCGCCGGCCCCCGCCGCCGCGAAGGCCGCTCCGGCCGCCGCGAAGGCTCCGGCGCTCGAGGTCTCCCCGCTGCGCGGTCAGACCGTCAAGATGCCGCGCATGCGCAAGGTCATCGCCGACAACATGATGAAGGCGCTGCACGGCCAGGCGCAGCTGACCTCCGTGGTCGAGGTGGACATCACCAAGATCATGAAGATGCGCAACAAGGCCAAGGAAGGCTTCGCCGCCCGCGAGGGCGTCAAGCTGTCCCCGATGCCGTTCTTCGTCAAGGCCGCCGTCCAGGCGCTGAAGGCCCACCCGGTCATCAACGCCCGGATCAACGAGGACGAGGGCACCATCACCTACTTCGACTCCGAGAACGTCGGCATCGCCGTCGACTCGGAGAAGGGCCTGATGACCCCGGTCATCAAGGGTGCGGGCGACCTCAACATCGCGGGCATCTCCAAGAAGACCGCCGAGCTGGCCGGCAAGGTCCGCACCGGCAAGATCAGCCCGGACGAGATGTCCGGCGCGACCTTCACGATCAGCAACACCGGTTCCCGCGGTGCGCTGTTCGACACGGTCATCGTGCCCCCGAACCAGGTCGCCATCCTGGGCATCGGCGCGACCGTCAAGCGCCCGGCGGTCATCGAGACCCCCGAGGGCACGGTCATCGGCGTGCGTGACATGACCTACCTGTCCCTCTCCTACGACCACCGCCTGGTGGACGGTGCCGACGCGGCCCGCTACCTGACGACGGTCAAGGCGATCCTCGAGGCCGCCGAGTTCGAGACCGAGATCGGTCTCTGACCTTCACGACAGGTCCTCAAGGGCACGGCCCCGGTTCTCGTACTCCGTACGAGCCGGGGCCGTGCCCTTTGCCCGTTTCGCGCCCCGCTGTCGTGCTCCGCGATAATGACGTCCGTTCGCCCCCAGGCCGCCGAGGAGCGCCTTCATGTCACCACCCGTCGTCCACTCGCTCCGTGAACAGATCCGCGAGCACATCCTCGAAGGGATCGTCAGCGGCCGCTGGCAGCCGGGCGAGCGGATCGTCGAGCGCCGGATCGCCGCCGAACTGCTGGTGAGCCAGACCCCCGTGCGCGAGGCGCTGCGCGAGCTGGAGTCGCTGCGGCTGATCGAGTCGGCCCCCAACAAGGGCGTACGGGTCCGCGAGCTGACCGCCGCCGACCTCCGCGAGAGCTACCCGGTGCGCGCGGGCCTGGAGATGGTGGCCGCCGAGCTCGCCGGGGACGCCCTGGCCGGGGACACGGCCGCGCTGGACCGGGAGGTCGAGGCGCTGTACGAGGCGGACCGGTCCGGTGACGGCGAGGCCCAGGTGCGGCACACGGTGGCCTTCCACCGCGCGATCGTGCAGGCGGCGGGCAACTCGGTGCTGCTGCACACCTGGGAGTCGCTGGGCATCGAGGTGTGGACGACCCTGTCGATCCGCTGGCTGAGCCCGGCGCCCCGGGCGCACGCGGAGGACCATGCCGAGCTCGTGGCGGCGTTCCGGCGGCGCGATCCGCGCATCGGCGAGCTGATCCGGGCGCACGTCCTGTCGTGCGCCCCGCAGGTCTGAGACGGGTCCGAGACTGGTCCGAGACCCGCCAGGGTTGATCGATCATCGATCAGAGGCGTATCGTCTCCGCGGGAGCCGTACCCGACCGCCCTGTCCTGTGTCGGGAGACGGCCCAGGGGTGACCGACGACGGGACCTCGTACGCCGACCGTGCCCTGGCTGGGCGCACGGAGTCCTGTCGTCCGCCCCATGATGGGGGGCATGCGTGCCGCCCGGTTGATCAAGTTGGTGCTGCTGCTCCAGTCCCGGCCGTCGATGACGGGGGCCGAGCTGGCCGAGCAGCTGGAAGTCTCCGAACGCACCGTCGCGCGCGACGTGCTCGCCCTCTCCGAAGCGGGCGTGCCCGTCTACGCCGACCGCGGCCGCACCGGCGGCTACCGTCTCATCGGCGGTTACCGCACGAGGCTGACCGGCCTGGGCCGTACCGAGGCCGAGGCCCTCTTCCTGTCCGGAGTGCCGTCCGCCCTGCGCGAGATGGGCCTGGCCGACGCCGCCTCCGCCGCCCGGCTCAAGGTCTCGGCGGCCCTGCGCCCCGAGCTCGGCGACGCCCCCGCGAACGCGGCCCAGCGCTTCCACCTCGACGCACCCGGCTGGTGGCAGCCCGCCGACCCGCCCGACCTGCTCCCCGCCGTCGCGGAGGCGGTATGGGAGGACCGGTTCCTCACCGCCCGCTACCGCCGCCGCGACGGCAACGAGGTCGAGCGCGAGCTCGAGCCGTACGGCCTCGTGCTCAAGGCGGGCGTCTGGTACCTGGCCGCCCGGGTGCGGGACGGCCACCGCGTCTACCGGGTGGACCGCTTCACCGCGGTGAGCGCCGGCGAGGAACGGTTCTGCCGCGACGGGGAGTTCGACCTGCCCGCCTTCTGGGACGAGCAGGCCGCGCTCTTCGCCCGCGCCATCCTCCGCGAGCGCGTCACGCTGCGCCTCACCCCGGACGGCGCGCGGCGCCTGCCGCACGTCACCGACCGCAGGGCGGGCCGGGAAGCGGTCGAAGCCGCCGCCGCGCCCGACACCCACGGCCTGATCACCGTCACCCTGCCCGTGGAGTCGCTGGAGGTGGCGTACGAGCAACTGCTGGCGCTGGGGCCGGAGGCGGAGGTGCTGGAGCCGCCGGAGCTGCGGGAGCGCTTCGCGCAGGCGGCGGCCCGCAGCGCCGCGCTCTACCGGTAGTCGTCGGCGGTGGCCTGCTTGCCGCCGTAGAAGACGTCCTCGAAGTAGCCGAAGGAATCGGGCCGCGAACCGTCGACGTCCGTGAAACCGTACGTCTTCGCCAGCTCGCCGCTCGAGACGGACCTGCCGTTCCACCGCGCCCGCTCCGGGTCCGCCGCGAGCGCCGCCAGCGCCCGCCCGACGAAGGCGGGCGACTCGGCGACGGCGAAGTGCGGCTCCTTCGCCGTCGCGTCGCGCCAGTTCTCCTCGGTGACCCCGAAGTGGTCGAGCATCTCCTCCGAGCGCAGGAAGCCCGGGCTGAGGCACACCGCCGTACCGCCGTACTCCTTCAGTTCCCGCGCGAGCCCCCACGCCATCCGCATCGGGCCGAACTTGGCGAGGTCGTAGAGGAGGTTCTCCCGGTAGTGCGCGGTGTTGTACTCCTCGGTCCCGTCCGTGATCTCGACGACCAGGCCGCCGGGCCGCCGGATGAGCAGCGGCAGCGCGCAGTGACTGGTGATCGCGTGCGTGTCGATCGCCAGCCGGAGCATCCTCAGCCCCTTGTCGAGGTCGAGCTCCCACACCTTCTTGCTGAACTCGATCAGGCGCTCACCGCCCCAGACGTCGTTGACCAGTACGTCGAGCCGCCCCTGCTCCCGGTCGATGCGCTCGACGAGCGCCCTGACCTGATCCGGCACCAAGTGGTCGGTGGGCACGGCGATCCCGGTGCCGCCCGCGGCCGTCACCAGTTCGGCGGTTTCCTCGATGGTCTCGGCCCGGCCGACTTCGCTGCGGCGCTCCCGCGTGGTGCGCCCGGTCGCGTAGACGACCGCCCCGGCACGGCCGAGTTCGACCGCCATGGCCCGGCCCGCTCCCCGCGTGGCGCCCGCGACCAGTGCGACCTTGCCCGCCAGTGTTCCCCTGGACATCCACCAGTCCTCTCGTTCCAGTCTTCCGGTCTTCCGGCGCACATGACCCTGGCAGCGAATCCCGACACCTCCTGTCCTGTATTGCGCCTGTATTGCGGCGATAACGACACGGCCGCATCCGGTCCCTTCCACGTGCGGCCCCCCGGGGCAGGACGGATGCTGTAGCCGTGATGGACGAGACGGAGTTCTGGGAACTGATCGACAGCACGCGCGAGGCCGCCGAAGGGGACACCGAGGACCAGGCCGATCTGCTGGTGGAGCGGCTGATGCAGCTCGACCCGGACAGCGTGCAGGATTTCGCCCGGCACTTCGAGGCGCGCTACAACCGGGCGTACCTGTGGGATCTGTGGGGGGCCGCCGCGGTGCTGCTGGACGGCGCCAGCGACGACGTCTTCGACTACTTCCGCTGCTGGCTCATCGGCCAGGGCCGGGAGGTCCTCGAGGGCGCGCTCCACGACGCCGACGCCCTCGCGGAGCTCCTGGAGGACTTCGACGAGGAGGCCGACGGCGACGGCGAGGACCTCGGCTACGCGGCCGACGAGGCGTACGAACAGCTCACCGGCGCCCCGATGCCCGACCTGGGGCTGGAGCCGCAGGCGTCCGAGCCGAAGGGTACTGTCCTCGACCTGGAGGAAGAAGGGGCGCTCGCGGAGCGCTTCCCCCGGCTGTGGGAGCGGTTCAGGGAGTGAGCGGAGTGAGCATGCGCATTGCTGTCAGCGGTTCCACCGGACTCATCGGCACGGCACTCGTCCGCTCGCTGGAGGCGGACGGCCACCAGGTCGTCCGGCTCGTCCGCCGCACGCCGCGGCACGACGGCGAGGTCGAGTGGAGCCCGCACCGCGAGTGGGTGGACGTCCGGGGGCTGACGGGCTGCGAGGCCGTGGTGCACCTGGCCGGCGCGGGCGTGGGCGACCACCGCTGGACCGCCGCGTACAAGCGGGAGATCCGCGACAGCCGCGTCCGGGGCACCGCCACCCTCGCCCGGGCCCTGGCGTCCCTCGACACCCCGCCCCGCGTCCTGGTCAGCGGCAGCGCGATCGGCATCTACGGCGACACCGGTGACCGGGCGGTCGACGAGAGCGCCCCGCCCGGCCGGGGCTTCCTGGCCGACGTGTGCCAGGAGTGGGAGGCGGCGGCCACCCCGGCGGCCGACGCGGGCATCCGCACCGCCTTCGCCCGTACCGGACTGGTCGTCTCCGCCGCCGGCGGCGCCTGGGCCAAGCTCTTCCCGCTGTTCCGGTTCGGCCTGGGCGGACGGATGGGCGACGGCCGCCAGTACTGGAGCTTCATCGCCCTCCGGGACCACGTCGCCGCGCTGCGCCACCTCCTGGTGACGGACCTCGCGGGCCCGGTCAACCTGACCGCTCCCCACCCGGTGACCAACCGCGAGGTCACCGGCGCCATGGGGCGCGTCCTGCACCGCCCCGCGCTGTGCACCGCGCCCGCCCCGGCGCTGAAGCTGGCGCTGGGCGAGATGGCGACCGACGTGCTGGCCAGCCAGCGCGTGCTGCCCCGCCGACTGCTCGGCTCGGGCTTCGACTTCACCTGTCCCGACATCGAGAGCGCCGTACGCGCGGCACTGCCCCCGGGCCGCCACGCCTCAACCTGATGATTGTGCAACCACCGTGCGACCGTGCTCTTCCCGTGCGCGACTGTTATTGACCGGATTTCTCTCTACGGTCGAGGCGAACTCGCGCATCGTCGCAGCCCGTTGGGGGCATCAGGCCCCCGAGCGAGCGGACCGACCTCGGGAGGGCACGTGGCCAGCAGCGCGCAACACGCGGATGTCGTCATTGTGGGAGCCGGACTCTCCGGTCTCTCCGCGGCGCATCAGCTCATCAACGCTGGCGTGACAGTCACGGTTCTGGAGGCCGCCCCGCAGCCGGGCGGCCGTATGACGACGGATCAGGTCGACGGCTTCCGGCTGGACCGCTCCGGCCAGTTGCTCGACACCTCGTTCCCCGATCTCCTCCGCACGCCCGGCCTCGCCGGCCTCACACTGCGTCCGTTCATCCCGGGGGTGCTGGTCCACGCCGACGGCCGCAACCACCGCATCGGCGAAACCCGCGGCGCGAAGCGCGCGTTCACCACGGCCCGGGCCCTGGCCACGGCCGCCCGCGCCTCGCGCACCGCGGGCCTGGACCAGGCACGGCTCGGCACGGCGCTGGCGCGCCTCGCCGCCCTGCCGGTCGAGCGGATGCTCGCCCGGCCCGACCGGCCCACCGCCGCCACCCTCACCACCCGCGGCCTGCCCGCCCGTACGGTCGAGGGCTTCCTGCGCCCCCTCCTCGCCTCCCTGCTGTCGGACCCGGACCTCACCACCTCGAGCCGGTGCGCCGACCTGGTCCTGCGCGGCTTCGCCCGCGGCCGGCTCTGCCTGCCCGCGGGCGGCGCGGGCACGGTTCCGGCGCTGCTGGCGGCGCTGCTGCCGCCGGACACCGTACGGTGCGGCGTGCACGTCACGTCCGCGGGCACCACGTCCGTCGGCACGGCGGAGCACGGCGAGATCCGGTGCCGCTCGGTGGTCGTCGCCACCGGCGCCCGGGCAGCCGCCGGACTGCTGCCCGGGCTGCGGCTGCCGGGCTTCCACCCGGTGACCGTCCTGCACCACACGACGGCCGCCACCCCGGCCCGGGACGCGGCGCTCGTCCTGACCGCGGGGCGGGGCGGCCCGGTCGCGCACACCACCGTCGCCAGCGAGGTGGACCCCGAACGGGCGCCCGCCGGGCGGCCGTTGATCACCTCCACGGTCCTCGGCGCGGCGGCGGGCGCACCGATCGCCGCCCTCGACCGCGCGGCCCGGCAGCAGCTCGCCCGCATCCACGACGTGCCGCCGGGCGACTTCGAACTCCTCGCCGCGCACCACGACCCCGATGCCGTCCCGGCCATGCCGGCGCCGCACGACGTACGGCGCCCGGTGCGGCTGCTGTCGGGGCTGTACGTGTGCGGCGACCACCGGGACACCAGCACGGTGCAGGGAGCCCTGTTCTCCGGCCGCCGGGCGGCGTACGCCCTGCTGCGCGACCTCGGCATCCGGCCGGGCTACGGCACACCCGCCCTGCGCGCGGCCTGACGGGCGGGGGCGCCCCCGCGCGAGACGCCCCCGCCTGGCGCGGGAGCCTTGCTCCCCCGGCCGACTACAGTTCCGCGCCCCCGGCCAACCGGGCGGGACGCCCCCGCGCAGTGCAGGGAACCCTGCTCCCCGGCCGCCGGGCGGCGCACGCACTGCCACGCAACCCCGGCCCCCGGCCGGGCTACGGCACACCCGCCCTCCGCGCGGCCTGACGGACCGGGACGCCCCACGCGGGGCGCCCCTGCCCCCGGCCGGCTACGGCACCGCGCCACCCGACCAACCCGGCGGGACGCCCCCCGTACGCGGGCGCCCCCGCCCGCGCTACAGGGACGCGGCCTTCTCCCGGTACGCCCGCACCGGCGCCGCGTCCCGGTACGGCTCGAGCCGCCGCTCGAAGTCCCGTACGTACTCCACCGCACGGACCGACCGCATCTCGACCGCCGCCTGCGCCGCCTCCAGGCCCAGCCCGCAGGCGGCCTCCAGCTCGCCGAGCCCCAGCCGGGCACAGGCCAGCACGACCCGGCAGAACAGCCGGCTGCGCGCGTACGCCGCGTTCCTCAGCTGCAGAGACCGTTCGGCATGCTGGGCGGCCGCCCGCCACTGCTGGAGATCGCGGTGGCAGTGCCCGAACTCGTCGGCCAGCTGCGCCTCGTCGAAGAAGCGGATCCAGTACGGCACCTCGTCCCCCGGCCGCGCGGACTCCAGCGCCCGCTCGGCCCGGGCGAGCGACGCGGAGCACGCCCGCACCTCGCCGAGGACGCCGTGCCCGCGCGCCTCCGCCGCGTGCAGCAGCGACTGCACCACCGGCGGGGCACTCGACCCGACCCCCTGCTGGGCGACGCGCGCGAGCTGCACCGCCTCCCGCCCGTGCCCGAGGTACACGGCCTGCCGGCTCATGGTCACCAGCACATAGCTGCCGTACGCCCGGTCCCCGGCCGCCTGGGCGAGCCGCAGCGCCTGCACGTAGTACCGCTGCGCGAGCCCGTGGGCGGCGATGTCGTAGGACGTCCACCCGGCCAGCCGCGTCAGGTCCGCGGCGGCGCCGAACAGCCGCCGCCCCGTGGCCTCCCCGTACGTGCCGCGGAGCATCGGCTCGGCCTCGTGCTCGAGATAGCGCACCAGCGCCTGCCGGGCGTGCCCGCCGCCGTAGGCGTGGTCGAGCGTGCGGAAGAGCTCGCCCACGGAGCGCAGAGCCGCGATGTCCCCCATCGAGACCCTCCCTCCGGGCGCCCGCTCCGCCCGCTGCCGCGGCACACCGCCCCGCGGCACGGGGCGTACGCCCTCCGCGCCGGGCACGGGTGGTGCGCCCGGCACGGGCCCGGCGCTGCGCGCCACCCGGTCGTCGGCGCGCCCGATCAGCCAGTCGCGGCTCGGCACCACCAGCCCGGCCGGAGTGAACGCGATCTTCCGCAGCTCGGTGTGGCTGCCGGAGTCCTTGCGCCACAGGCCGCTGACGATGTCAATGGCCTCCGCCGGCGAGGCGGCGAATTCCAGCCCCGCGTACACGGGTGCGCACGCGTCCAGGCCGAGATCCTGCGCCGACAGCCGCCGCCCGAGCCGCCGGGTGAAGACCTCCGCGATCAGCGCCGGCGTGGTGCCGCGGGGCTGCTGCCCGCGCAGCCACCGGGTGACCGATGTTTTGTCGTAGCGCAGGTCGAGGCCGTGTTCGAGGCCTAATTGATCGACGCGACGTGCGAGCCCCGCGTTGGAGAAGCCGGCCTCCGCGATGAGCGCGGCGAGCTGGCGGTTGGGAATGCGCTGTGGGGGTCGTTCCGTCATCAACCTGCCCGGTCTCCCTGATCGCCATTCTGGAACGGCGTGAATGTAGCGGTATCCATCGCCCCGAACGCCGCCTTCGCCCCGCATTCATCCGATCGTGTGAGGACAGATCAAAGACAGATCAAATAGGCACGGAAACGAGCCACGTGCGACCCCCCATCCGATCTTGCGTGGCCCTCACCCACAACCACCGGAACGCGCCGCCGTACAGTGGCAGGGTTCGAGAAGGTTCGAAGAGGAGCTGCCGTGAGTGAGCTGCGCTTTGCCCACCTGGGCTTCGGGGCGGACGCCGTCGAGTACCAGGAGGCCTGGCAGGAGCAGCGGAGAGTCCACTCCGCCCGGTTCGCGGACGAGATCCCGGACACGTGCCTCCTGGTGGAGCACCCGGCGGTCTACACCGCGGGGCGGCGCACCGAGGACAGCGAGCGCCCCTTGGACGGCACCCCCGTCATCGACGTGGACCGCGGCGGCAAGATCACCTGGCATGGCCCGGGCCAGCTCGTCGGCTACCCGATCCTCAAGCTGCCGCGCCCGGTGGACGTCATCGCGCATGTGCGCCGCCTCGAGGAGGCCCTGATCCGGGCCTGCGCGGAACTCGGCCTGGAGACCACTCGCGTCGAGGGCCGCAGCGGTGTATGGGTCCTGGGCGACCCGCTCGAACAGCGCGCCGCCCTCGGCGGCCTGAGCCTGGACTTCGACCCGCGCCTGACGGACGAGGAGTTCGACCCCCGGCTCAACGGCCCGGAGTACGCGCCCTCCAACGCCGGCCAGCGCCGCGAGGACCGCAAGCTCGCCGCGATCGGCATCCGGATCGCCAAGGGCGTGACCATGCACGGCTTCGCCCTGAACTGCGACCCGGACAACACCTGGTTCGACCGCATCGTCCCCTGCGGCATCCGCGACGCGGGCGTGACCTCGCTCTCGAACGAGCTGGGCCGCGACGTGCCGGTCGCCGAGGTGATCCCCGTGGTCGAGAAGCACCTCCGCGAGGTCCTGGAGTCGTCGGAGCCCCTGCCCCGCGCCGTCTAGGGAAGCCGTCCAGGCCGTCCAGGGAATACGCCCCCGCCCCCGGGGGTTTCCCGGGCGAAAGAACACACGAACGAACGGGCGTACCCTGGTGTCCGCCGAAGAATCGAAGCCAAAGGGAGCCGGAGTGTCCGCAGTCGCACCCGACGGACGCAAGATGCTGCGCCTGGAGGTCCGCAACGCCCAGACCCCCATCGAGCGCAAGCCCGAGTGGATCAAGACCCGGGCCAAGATGGGCCCCGAGTACACCGAGCTCCAGGGTCTGGTGAAGCGCGAGGGCCTGCACACGGTGTGCCAGGAGGCGGGCTGCCCCAACATCTACGAGTGCTGGGAGGACCGCGAGGCGACGTTCCTCATCGGCGGCGACCAGTGCACCCGGCGCTGTGACTTCTGCCAGATCGACACCGGCAAGCCGCAGGCCCTCGACCGCGACGAGCCGCGCCGCGTGGCCGAGTCCGTCCAGTCCATGGACCTGAAGTACGCGACGATCACCGGTGTGGCCCGCGACGACCTCGAGGACGGCGGCGCCTGGCTCTACGCCGAGACCGTGCGCCAGATCCACTCCCTGATGCCGGACACCGGCGTCGAGCTGCTGATCCCGGACTTCAACGCCAAGCCGGACCAGCTGGCCGAGGTCTTCTCCTCCCGCCCCGAGGTGCTCGCGCACAACGTCGAGACGGTCCCCCGGATCTTCAAGCGCATCCGCCCCGGCTTCCGCTACGAGCGCTCCCTCGAGGTCATCACCAAGGCCCGCGAGGCCGGCCTCGTCACCAAGTCCAACCTGATCCTGGGCATGGGCGAGGAGCGCGAGGAGGTCAGCCAGGCGCTGCAGGACCTGTACGACGCGGGCTGCGAGCTGATCACCATCACCCAGTACCTGCGCCCCTCCCCGCGGCACCACCCCGTCTCGCGCTGGGTCAAGCCGCACGAGTTCGTGGAGCTCAAGGAGGAGGCCGACGAGATCGGCTACGCCGGCGTCATGTCCGGCCCCCTGGTCCGCTCCTCGTACCGCGCCGGCCGCCTCTACCAGCAGGCGATCGAGCGCCGCGAGCAGACCGCGGCCTGACCTCCCCCTCCCTCTTCGCACCTGCGGCGTATGCGGCCCGTATCCACGGATACGGGCCGCATCAACGTTTCAATAGCGTTTGACTCACCGGTCATGCGTTGGTAACACCACTCAGTGACGATGGACGTACGCACCGCAGTACGCGCAGTACGCAGCGCTCCCCCACCTCTCACCACTTCCGCTCTCGAGGGGACACCGACATGCAGGCCGCGCCGCCCGCCGACGTCACCACGGCGACAGCCACCCGCGCTCCTTCCGTTCTGCCGTCCACGCTCTTCGTCAGGCCGCCCTCCGTCACCGGCGCGCTGCGCGCCATCGAGCGGCTGCTGATGCGCCGGGGCCAGCGCACGGCCCGCCGCAACGCCTGGACCGCCGTGCTCGAGGACCGCCGCCGGGCCAAGGACCGGCGCGAGGCGCAGCACCTGCTGGAGGCCGCGGCGGCCCCGGGCCCGCAGGCCACGTAAACTTCGCCATATGGCGAGGAAGGAAACATCCGAGAACCCCGGGCGACTGAAGCAGATCGCCCTGACCTACAGGATGACCAAGAAGGTCGATCCGAAGGTCGGTCTTGTCGTCGCGGCTGTGGGCATCGTCACCTTCGGTGCGCTCCTCGCTATCGGCTTCTGGATCGACCACCCGATCTACCTGGGAATCCTGGGCTTCCTGCTGGCCTTCCTCGCGATGGCGATCGTTTTCGGCCGCCGGGCCGAGCGCGCCGCCTTCGGGCAGATGGAGGGCCAGCCGGGTGCCGCTGCCGCGGTGCTGGACAACATCGGCCGTGGCTGGACGACGACGCCGGCGGTGGCGATGAACCGCAGCCAGGACGTCGTGCACCGGGCCGTGGGCAAGGCCGGCATCGTGCTGGTCGCCGAGGGCAACCCGAACCGGGTCAAGAGCCTGCTGGCGGCCGAGAAGAAGCGCATGGCACGCATCGTGGTGGACGTGCCGGTCCACGATGTCATCGTGGGCGACGGCGAGGGCCAGGTGCCGCTCAAGAAGCTGCGCACCACCCTGCTCAAGCTGCCGCGGGTGCTGCCGGGCGCACAGGTGACGGTCGTCAACGACCGGCTGCGGGCGATGGGCGACCTGATGAGCAACATGCCGATCCCGAAGGGTCCGATGCCCGGCAAGGGCATGCGGATGCCGAAGGGCCGCTGAGACGGAGACGGAAAAGGGCGGGACGGGATCGTGCGATCCCGTCCCGCCCTTTTCCGTCTCTGCCTACATCCGCACCTGCACGGCCCGCGAGAACCGGTCGTGCAGCCCACGTGTGTCGCGGTCCCAGATCACCGCGGGGATGACGACCACCAGCAGCACGCTGCGCAGCACCACCCACGGCAGGGTCAGCCGCCCGCCGTTCACACTCACGACCCGCAGACCGAGCAGCCGCTTGCCCGGCGTGCAGCCGACCGTCCCCACGGTGAGCACGCTGAGCACCAGGAAGATCAACAAAGCCCAGTTACTGGCATGTTGCGGATTGCCGTGGGCGAAGAGCCCCCAGCTGATGAGCACGCACAGCGCCCAGTCGATGAAGAGGGCCCCGACGCGCCGTCCGAGCGGGGCGACCGAGCCCGGCCCGCTCTCCGGCAGCCCGAGGCCTTCGCCGCGGTAGCCGAAGTCGACGCCCATCTGCTCAGCGGCCGCGCGGGGGCCGGAGAGCCACGAGCCGATTGCTTGCCTTTTGTCCACCCGACCACGGTACTGCGACCGCATACGGCCACCACGTCCCGGGTCCGGCGACGGCCTGTCCTGATCATGTTTTAACCGCGCCCCGGTTAACCTCGGCGAAACAAATGGGTCACGGCCGGGAAATCCGGTCTCTCTAGGGTCGGCCCAGCACCACCGAAGCAACTCCCGGCCACCGTCGGCCGGGCCTAGGAGGGTTGGATGTTCCAGAACGCCGATGACGCCAAGAAGTTCATCGCGGACGAGGACGTCAAGTTCGTCGATGTCCGCTTCTGCGACCTGCCGGGTGTGATGCAGCACTTCACGGTTCCGGCCGCGGCGTTCGACCCGACCGAGGAGCTGGCCTTCGACGGTTCGTCGATCCGTGGTTTCCAGGCCATCCACGAGTCCGACATGGCGCTGCGCGCGGACCTGTCCACCGCCCGCGTGGACCCCTTCCGCCGTGACAAGACCCTGAACATCAACTTCTTCATCCATGACCCGATCACTGGTGAGCAGTACAGCCGTGATCCGCGGAATGTGGCGAAGAAGGCCGAGGCCTACCTGGCCTCCACCGGTATCGCCGATACCGCCTACTTCGGCCCGGAGGCGGAGTTCTACGTCTTCGACAGCGTCC
>NZ_JBTHHU010000052.1:0-36123 GCF_059089585.1 Streptomyces sp. SX-6
CCCAGAGCCGGCGCAAGCCAGTTCAGGACGCAGGGGACCGCGCGGCAGCCAGTCGCGCTCCACTTGCAATCACGGCCTTTCACGGATCGGGTGACAAGCTCGGTCCCTTCAGGGCCGAGAAGTTGACTCCTTCGGCAGCGGGCGGCACGGAGTGTCAACTCCGGGATCTTGGAGGTTAGTTTTCTTATCGCGGAAGTTCAATACCGAGGGGTGTCAGGTCGGCCGGGGTGTCGATGTCGTCGGGGGAGGAGATGTCCGCGCATTCGATGAGGGTGGGCGCGTGAGTGCGTAGGTATGCGCGTGCGCCCTGGTCGCCGGTGGCCGCGCGGGCGATGCCCTCCCAGTGGCAGCGGGCGAAGAGCACGGGGTGGCCTCGTACTCCGTCGTAGGCGGCTGCGGCCAGGTCCGCACCCGCCCGGTGTGCGGCCAGCAGCCGCGCAACCGTCTGTGCTCCAATGCGCGGTTGGTCGACGAGCAGTACCACGGCGGCCGTTGCGGCGGTGGTGGTGAGGGAGGCCAGGCCCGCGCGGAGGGACGAGCCCATGCCCTCCTGCCAGTTGGGGTTGTCGAGCAGGAGCGTGTCCGGGAGGAGGGCAGGGGCCAGGGCCCGTACCTCGGCCGCGCCCGCGCCCAGCACCACGTGGATCGGTGCGCAACCGCCCTCCGCCAGTACGTGTGTTGCGTGTTCGAGCAACAGTCGGCCCTCGTGGCGCAGCAGTGCTTTGGGGTGTCCGCCGAGGCGTCGTCCGCCGCCGGCTGCGAGGAGGAGTCCGGCCACGTGCGCTTCTTGCGTGTCGGTGTCCGTCGTCAGAGGCATGTCTCACTGCTTATCGCAATCGCGGCAGCGTGTGCGGGGTATGCCAGTTCGTCACCCGGCCGTGAAGATGCGGCCTTAATTTCGCTGTGCGTGTGGCGCAGCACACGCAAAGTGGCGTTAACTGATCCGCGCGAGCGCGTGCGTGGGAGGGGGAGAGTCGTGACGGAAGGCACCGTGGCGGTGGAACAGCAGCGGACGGGCCGTCCCGAGGAGTCCGATCCCAGAGTGTCCCGGCTGCGTGTGGCAGTGTCCCTGCTGCGCAAGGCGCTGGCCGGGCACCCGGCGCGGTTACCCGACCGGGACGTCGCCGAGGACGAGCTCGCGGCGCTGGACGCGATGGCCCGGGCGGGCGGGCCGGACGTCTCCCGGCTGCGCCGCTCGCTGTTGCTGGTCGCGGGGGCGGTCGGGTCGGTGAGTGCCCTGGCCGAGGCGCTGGGTGAGGTGCGTGCCGCGGTCGAGGGGTTCGGGGAGCCGGACGAGGAACAGCAGCCCGCGCTGCCTCGGCAGCGCGGGGAGTCCTGAGTCGGGCCGGTCAGGCGGACGGTGTGGTGGTCGCCAGGGCTGTCGACAGGTCGGATGCCGCCTCCTTGAGCAGGGGCACGATCGCCTCCGTGGCCTCTTCCGTGAGCCGCCCCGCCGGGCCCGAGATCGAGATGGCCGCCGCGGTGGGGGAGCCGGGCACCGGGACCGCGAGGCAGCGGACGCCGATCTCCTGCTCGTTGTCGTCCACCGCGTACCCCGCCTCGCGCACCTGGCCGAGGGCCTCGAGGAAGGCGTCGGGGGTGATGATGGTCCGGTCCGTCGCGGCCGGCATGCCCGTACGGGCGAGCAGGGCCCGTACCTCGTCGTCGGGTGCCTGCGCGAGCAGGGCCTTGCCGACGCCCGTCGTGTGGGGCAGGACGCGCCGGCCGACCTCGGTGAACATGCGGACCGAGTGGCGCGAGGGCACCTGGGCGACGTAGACGGCCTCGTCGCCGTCGAGCAGGGCCATGTTCGCCGTCTCGCCTGTCTGCTCCACCAGGCGCGCGAGGTACGGGCGCGCCCAGGTGCCGAGCAGTCGGGCGGAGCTCTCGCCGAGCCGGATCAGCCGGGGGCCGAGCGCATAGCGGCGGTTGGGGTGCTGGCGTACGTAGCCGCAGGCCACCAGGGTGCGCATCAGCCGGTGGATGGTCGGCAGCGGCAGGCCGCTGCTCGTGGCGAGCTCGCTCAGGCCGACCTCGCCACCGGCGTCGGCCATCCGCTCGAGCAGGTCGAAGGCACGCTCGAGGGACTGGACGCCTCCGGCGGTCGAGGCGGTTCGGGGCTCGGCGGACGAGGGCACGGGCGGTCCTTCCGGGATGGGGGTAGGGGGCAGCCTACCGGGCCGTGGCCGGTGGCTCACGCTCGGTTCTGTCCAGTGAATCCCGATTTCCGGCTATCGGAAACACGCACGTGGGGTGGGTGATGGTCGGTGAGGGGTTGACGGGTGGGGGGTCTGATTGAAGACTGCGAGAAGTGCTGTTCAACAGAACGTTGAAATAGGGCTGTTGGGAGTCGTTGGAAGGGGACGCCGTGTCCGACGTGCAGTTGGTGGTGCGCTCCAGGCGGGTCGTGACACCGGAGGGTGAGCGCCCGGCCGCCGTTGCCGTCTCGGGCGGGCGGATCGTGGACGTGCTGCCCTACGGGGCCACGCCTCCGCCCGGCGTGGTCGTCGAGGATCTTGGTGACGACGCGCTGCTCCCCGGGCTCGTCGACACGCACGTCCACATCAACGACCCCGGCCGCGGCACGTGGGAAGGGTTCCCCACGGCCACCCGCGCCGCGGCCGCCGGGGGCATCACCACGCTCGTCGACATGCCGCTCAACAGTCTGCCGCCCACCACCACCGTGCCCCACCTGCGGGTCAAGCGGGACGTGGCGCGTGGTGCCGTCCATACGGATCTCGGCTTCTGGGGCGGGGCGCTGCCCGGGAACCGGGCCGACTTGCGACCGCTCCATGACGCCGGGGTCTTCGGCTTCAAGGCGTTCCTCTCGCCGTCGGGTGTCGAGGAGTTCCCGCCGCTCGGGCCGGGGGACCTGGAGGACGCCGCCGCCGTGATCGCCGGCTTCGGCGGGCTGCTGATCGTGCACGCCGAGGACCCGGCGCGGCTGGCGAGCGCACCGCCCCCGCGCGGGCCGCGGTACGCCGGCTTCCTCGCCTCCCGCCCGCGCGCCGCCGAGAACGACGCCGTCGCCCGGCTCGCCGAGGTCGCCGGGCGGCTGGGGGCACGCGTCCACGTCCTGCACCTGTCCTCGTCCGACGCGCTGGAGACGATCGCCGCGGCGCGGGCGGCGGGCGTCCGTATCAGCGCCGAGACCTGTCCGCACTTCCTCACTCTCGCCGCCGAGGAAGTCCCCGACGGCGCAACCGAGTTCAAGTGCTGTCCGCCGATCCGCGAGGCCGCCAACCAGGACGCGCTGTGGGCCGGGCTCGCTGCCGGGACGATCGGCTGTGTCGTCTCCGACCACTCACCCTGCACCTCTGATCTCAAGGTGCCTGATTTCGGGCAGGCTTGGGGCGGCATCTCCTCGCTCCAGCTCGGCCTCCCCGCCGTCTGGACCGAGGCCCGGCGGCGCGGGCACACCCTGCACGACGTGGCCCGCTGGATGGCCACCGCCCCGGCCGCGCTCGCCGGGCTGCCTGCGAAGGGGGCCATCGAGGCGGGCCGCGACGCGGACTTCGCGGTCCTCGCCCCCGACGAGACGTTCACCGTCGACGCCGCCGCACTCCAGCACCGCAACCCCGTGACCGCCTACGCGGGCCGTACGCTGCGCGGCGTCGTACGGTCCACCTGGCTGCGCGGGCAACGGATCCACGACCACGGCACGTTCACCGAGCCCACCGGCCGACTCCTCGAGAGGCCGCGAATGGAGAGATCGCGAACACCATGACGGAGATATCGGACATACTTCCTTCGTTCACCGGCCCCGCGAGCCCGTACGCGGGCGGCGATCCGTACGCCGACTACCGCAGCGCCGACTTCCCCTTCACCCGCCACCCCGACCTCGCGGACCGCCGGCTCGGCGGGAGCGTGCTCGCCGTGAGCGACGAGTTCTTCGCCGAGCGGGAGAACCTGCTCACCCCCTCGCCCGCCCGCTTCGACCCGGAGCACTTCGGGCACAAGGGCAAGGTCATGGACGGCTGGGAGACGCGCCGCCGCCGCGGCGTCTCTGCCGACGAGCCCCACCCCGCGGACGGGGACCACGACTGGGCGCTGGTCCGGCTCGGCGTGCCCGGCGTCGTCCACGGCGTCGTTGTCGACACCGCCCACTTCCGCGGCAACCACCCGCAGGAGATCGGCGTCGAGGGCGTGGAACTGCCCGGCGCGCCGTCGCCGGAGGAACTGCTGGCGGATGGTGTGCCGTGGACGGTTCTGGTCCCGCGTACCCCCGTTGGCGGCCACGCCGCCAACGGCTTCGCTGTCGGCTCCGGCCGCCGCTTCACCCACCTGCGGCTGCGCCAGTACCCCGACGGGGGCGTCGCCCGGCTCCGGGTCCACGGCGAGGCCGCGCCCGACCCGGCCTGGCTCGCCGCCCTGGGCACCTTCGACCTCGTCGCGCTGGAGAACGGCGGCCGGGTCGAGGACACATCGGACCGCTTCTACTCCTCGGCGGTGGGGACGATCAGACCCGGCCGTTCCCTGCGCATGGACGATGGGTGGGAGACGCGCCGCCGGCGCGACAAGGGCCACGACTGGGTGCGTTACCGGCTCGCCGGCCGATCGGTGCCGCGCGCCGTCGAGATCGACACCGGCCACTACCGGGGCAACGCACCGGGCTGGGCCGCCTTGTCGGTCCTCGACGCCGGCACCGGTGCCGATCCGGCCGACCACGACGCCGGCTGGACCGAACTCCTGCCCCGCACCCGGCTCCAGCCCGACACCGTGCACCGCTTCGTGCTCCCCGGTGACCGGGCGGCCACCCATCTGCGGCTCGACATCCACCCCGACGGCGGCGTCGCCCGGCTGCGGGTGTACGGCTCGCCGACCGAGGAGGGGGTCACAGAGGGCGGCTCATGAAGAGGGCGCACTCGCCCTCCGAGGCCGTCCCGGTGTAGAGGGCGGCGTCCAGGCCGGTCACCTTGAACCCCATGTGCCGGTACGCCCGTACCGCCGGTGTGTTGACGCTCGTCACCTCCAAGCCGACGGTACGGGCGCCCAGTTGGCGGCCCGTATCCATCGCGAGCCGCATCAGACGGCCGCCGATGCCCCGGCCGCGGTGGGCGGGGGCGACGCGCAGGTCGACGATCCACAGCCGCTTGTTCCAGGTCTGGTGGGTGAAGGTGATGGCACCGCACAGTCCGGCGCTGTCGTACGCCACGACGGCCCGGGCGTTTTCGTCGTCCTCTCCGCCCTCGTCCGCGTCCTCGTCGTCCGGGAACACCTTGTGCAGGGGAGGATCGACGGGTGTCTCGGCCAGCCGGAAGCCGTCGTCGGCCGCGGTGACCTCGATGACGGTGTCGGTGGTGAAGGAGGTGTCGAGCGCCTCGATGGCCTTCTCGTCCACGGCGGTCGCCGGGCGGAAATGCACCGTGGGGTGTTCGGATGTCGGCATGCCTGAACCGTACAACGGGCCCGTCAGGTCTCGGCGAGCGTGTTCCAGAACATCAACTCGTAGTCCTGGAGCAGTCGTCCGTAGCGGTGCGCGAGTCGTTCCGAGAGCACGCCGTCCGCGAGTCCGGCCGCAACCGCGGTGGTTGCGCGCTCGGCGCCCTGCGGGTCGGGTGCGGCGAAGAGGTCGAAGAAGCCGCACGCCTCGTCGTCGAAGCCGTAGTGCTCGCGCAGCGACCTGCCGACGGTGGCGCAATAGTCGCTCCACGCCGCGAAGTTGGCGGTGATCGCCACCGCCACGTCCGCCGGCTCGGCGCCGAGCGCCAGCCAGGCCGTGTACGCCGGGTAGGCCTGGCAGCCGGCACGCGGCTCGTACGCCCGTACCGCCGCCTCGTCCAGTCCGCAGGCGGCGGCCAGTGGGCCGAGCCGTTGCAGGGCCAGGTCCTCGCCCTCGGCGATCGGGCGGAAGAACGCGGCGACGGGAGGCCGTGCCGCGGCCCGTTGGGCCAGCCGTGTGTAACTGAGACGGTCGCTCGTGATGATGTGGTGCTGCTCGAGCGCGAAGGCGGCCACGGTCTCGCGGGGTGCCTCGCCCGAGGCGATCCGCGGGACGAGCCGGTTCGCCGCCGTGTCCGGGGCGAGCTTCCGCACCGCCTCGGCGAGCACTTCCTGGGCCGTACGCGTCATCGCTCCGCCTCCCGCGCGGTGAAACAGGCCGCACGGGCCAGCGTATCGGCGGCCGTTACGCGGCGCCGCCCAGATAGAAGATCAGGAAGAAGAAGGCGGCGATGAAGTGGACGGCGACGAGGTAGATGAAGACCCGGAACGTCATGCCCATCGGGGCGCGGTCCTCCTCGACGAATCCCTTTCCCTTCGCGGCGCTGTTCGCGGTCTCGCTCACGGTCTGGCTCACGGTCTCGCTCACGGTGTCCTCCTCCGGGTCGGTCCGGCGTCGCCGAGGCACAGCTCGGTGGCGCCGCTCTGCATCAGCGTGTGCATGAACAGCAGGTCCACCCCGGAGTGCGAGGCCGCGGCGATGCGGTGCGGGGTGAGCGAGTCGAAGTGGGCCGCGTCCCCGGGGTCGAGCAGGTGCGTGGTTCGGCCGAGCGTCAGACGGAGCCGGCCCGTGGTGACGTACAGCCACTCCTCGCCGGGGTGCACCCGCACCAACTCCTCCTGGCTGCCCCGGCCGTGGGGCACGTGCAGGCGCAGGGCCTGCATCGCGCGGCCCGGCCCGCCGGCGCGCCAGTACGTCCAGCCGCCGGACCGCTGCGCTTCCATCTGGTCCGCCCGTACGATCGGATCCTGCTCCCGGTCCGTCTCGCCCAGCAGGTCGGACACGGTCGTGCTGTACGTGCGCGCCAGCGCGAGCAGCATCGGCAGCGACGGGGTCCGCCGGCCGGTCTCCAGCCGGGACAGGTGGGCCGGCGACAGCCCGGCGCGGGCCGCGGCGGCCTCCAGGGTCAGCCCGCTGTGCAGGCGTAGGGCGCGCAGTCGCGGTGCGACATCGGGCAGTTCGTCCGGCGCGGTGTCAGGTGGTACGGGCAGCGCACTCATGCCTCCGGTATAGCCAGAGATGTGCCTGAGAGGCAAAAGATTTGCCCCAGAGGCAAATGTTCATGAAGTGGTGAACGTTAAGGAAACATTAAGCGTTGTCGTTGACATGTCATGCGCTACGCGCGTCATCCTGGGCGCATGACAACCCCCCAGCGCCTTGTGCGTGCCGGTGCGCTCGCCGCACTGGCCTCGACGCTCCTGCTCGGCACCCCGGCCGTCGCCGCCACGTCCACTGCCTCGAGCCACCAGGTTGTAACTCAGGTGTCCATGGCCTCCGTTGGCCACATCTGCTACTCGGACCTGCCGTCGCAGGCGCACGACACGATCGACCTCATAGACCAGGGCGGTCCGTTCCCGTACTCGCGGGACGGGATTGTCTTCACCAACCGCGAGGGTGCCCTGCCGCAGCAGCGCTCCAGCTACTACCACGAGTACACCGTCATCACCCCGGGTGCGCCGACCCGTGGTACCCGTCGCATCATCACCGGCCAGCAGTACCACGAGGACTACTACACCGGGGATCACTACCAGACGTTCAACCGGGTGGACTTCGGCTGCTGATTGATTGCTGAGCGGTTGCTCATCGGCTGCTGATCGGTCGGCAGACCGCTGTCGCCTCGCCCCCCCCGTGCCGCCATATCCCGGCACCACGGGGGGATTTGGCGTTTCCGGGCCCCGTTGTCAGTGCCTCCCGATAGCGTGCAGACAGGCAGGCACTACAGGGGAAGGGCGGCGAACTGCCGTGTACCGCTGGGAGATCACCCGAGCCGCGCTCGCGCAGCGCGTCATCGCCGTCGTCCACGGCGACAGCTACGACCGGGCCGCCGCGACCGCGGGCGCCCTGCTCTCCGCCGGGTTCGCCAGCCTCGAGATATCGCTCACCACCCCCTTCGCCCTGGAGGCCGTCACCACCCTGACCCGCGAGGTCGGCGACGAGGCCGTGATCGGCGCGGGCGCGGTGCTGGACGCCCCGACCGCGCGGATGGCCATCGACGCGGGTGCCCGATTCCTCGCCTCGCCCTCGCTGGAGGCGGACGTCATCCGTACCGGGCACCGATACGGCGTCCCCGTCTTCCCGGGGGTCTCGACGCCGGGCGAGATCGTCCGGGGGCTGGAGCTGGGGGCGGACGCGCTCAAGTTCTTCCCCGCCTCCGGCCGCGGGCCCGGCGAGGTCAGGGAGATCCGGGCCGACCTGCCGCAGGCGGCCCTGGTGCCCAGCGGCGGCATCGGCGTGGACAGCGCCCCCGGGTGGATCGCCGCCGGGGCCGTCGCCTGCGGCATGGGCGCCGAGCTGTCCGAGGGGGACCGGGACATGGTGGCCAAGCGCGCGGAGGAGCTCCTCAGCCGTCTCGCGGACGCGGAACCGGAGGGCGGGTGATGCGGTCGCGTCCCGCGAGGGGGTGCGGGTCGCGTTCCGCGTAGGGGCGCTACTTGCCCGGAGCTTGTGGCGCCGTCAGCTGACAGCCGTCAGGTGCGTGGGCGCCAGGCCGACGGCGGCGGACCGCTCGCCGCAGGCCCGGCCCTCCGGGGTGGAAGGTGCCCGCCGGATGGTGCAGGCGATCATGCCGGTGGACCGCCGTGCTCCGGCGCCGTGATCGGCCGCACCGTGAGCGGGGGCACGTCCCCGGAGCGGCCGGAGCCGGAAGGCCGCACCACCCGGCGGGACGCCACCGCTCAGCGCGCCAGCCGGGAGCCGAACTCCGTGAGCAGCAGCGCGGAGGCCGCCAGCAGCAGGACGGCCGATCCGGCGAGCAGCAGCCGGAAGCCCCGTGTGCTCACCCGGTCCCGGGCGCGCGCCACCACGAGGGCCAGGACCACCTTGCTGCCGACCAGCAGGGCGTAGAAGCCGAGCAGGAAGCCGCCCGCGCCGGACGGGCCCTCCCGCCAGGCGGCCACCAGCAGAGGCGCGCCCGTGCTGAGCCAGAACACCCAGGGGTGCGGGTTGAGCAGGTTGACCAGTACCCCCCGGCGCAGCGTCCGCCGGCCCTCGGCCCGCTGCTCGGCGGTGTCCGCCGCCTCCGGGACCAGCGCCGTCCGCGCGTCCCGCAGCGTCGAGACGGCCAGCCAGAGCAGGAACAGCCCGCCCGCGACCCCGCCCGCCGCGACCACCCGCTCCGGCAGCGCCGCCAGCACGGTCACCGACAGGACGACCGCCGGGAGGTCGGTGAGCAGCGGCACCGCGGCCACCCGCAGCCCCGTCCCGAGACCGCCGCGCAGCGTGCCCGACAGGACCAGGGCGAGCAGCGGCCCCGGGCTGATGCCCGCGCTGAAGCCCAGCGCCAGGCCGAGAGCCAGCTGCTTCACCCCGAGCCCTCTTTTCTCCCGGCCGTTCGTCCCCCGGTCTTCCCCCGGCCCTCCCACGTCCGGCGGCATCCTCCCGCACTCCGCCTGCTGCCGACAGGTATGCCGTAAATGTCCGGACAACCGGTTCTCCGGACTTCCCGTCATCAGGTCCTGCGCCGTACGCTCCCCGGATGGCGACGCATCAACCGCTCCCGTTCACCCTCGACCGGAGCAGCCCCGTACCCCTTTACTTCCAGCTCTCCCAGCAGCTCGAGACCGCCATCGAGCAGGGGCGGCTCGCCCCCGGGAGCCTGCTGGGCAACGAGATCGAGCTCGCCGGACGGCTCGGGCTGTCCCGGCCCACCGTCCGGCAGGCCATCCAGCTGCTCGTCGACAAGGGCCTGCTCGTGCGCCGCCGGGGGGTGGGCACCCAGGTCGTCCACAGCCAGGTCAGACGCCCGCTGGAGCTGAGCAGCCTCTACGACGACCTCGAGGCCGCCGGCCAGCGCCCCGCCACCCGGGTGCTGCGCCAGGCCGTCGAGCCCGCCACCGGGAAGGTCGCCGCCGCCCTCGGCGTGGCCGAGGGCACCGACGTCGTGCTCGTCGAGCGGCTGCGCCTGGCCCACGGCGAGCCCGTGGCCCACCTGCGCAACCACCTGCCCGTCGGGCTGCTCGACCTCGGCGGGGGCGCGCTGGAGGAGACCGGGCTCTACCAGCTGCTGCGCATGACGGGCATCACGCTGCACAGCGCCCGGCAGACCATCGGCGCCCGCGCGGCGACGGCGGAGGAGGGAGAACTCCTCGCCGAGCCGGAGGGCGCGCCGCTGCTGACCATGGAGCGGACGACGTACGACAACACAGGCCGCGCGGTGGAGTTCGGCTCGCATCTGTACCGCGCGTCGCGCTACTCGTTCGACTTCCAGCTGCTGGCGCGGCCGTAAGAATGTTCTGACAAACTCTTGACGCGTTGTGGCCTCCGCCACTACAACTCCAGCCACAGCCGAAACCCCGGCGAACAGCGGTGACGGATGGTGACGGATACTTGGGCGGTTGGGCCCGTGAGATCGGGGCCCGGCTGGCCGTGACAGACAGCGGGAAGGGCTAGGCCTCGTGGCAAGGGTTCGGACAGGCGTACGTGCAGTGGGCGCCGTGCTGGCGGTGGCGCTCACCGCGGCACTGGCGGGGTGCAGCAGTACGGGCGGCAAGCGCGCCGAGGAGCGGGCCGCCAAGGCCGCTCAGGGGCGCGCCGCGGTCGACACCCCCCGGTGGACCTTCGCGATGGTCACCCACTCGGGCGATGGCGACACCTTCTGGGACATCGTCCAGAGCGGCGCCAAGCAGGCGGCCGTCAAGGACAACATCAAGTTCCTCTACGCCCATGACGTCGAGGGCAACAAACAGGCCCAGGACGTCCAGGCCATGATCGACCAGAAGGTCGACGGCCTGATCGTCACCCTCGCCAAGCCCGACGCCATGAAGGACGTCGTGGCGAAGGCGAAGAAGGCCGGCATCCCGGTGATCACCGTGAACTCGGGCTCCGAGGAGTCCAAGCAGTTCGGTGCCCTCACCCACATCGGCCAGGACGAGACCGTCGCCGGCGAGGCCGTCGGCGACGAGCTCAACAACCGGGGCAAGAAGAAGGCCGTCTGCGTCCTGCACGAGCAGGGCAATGTCGGCCACGAGCAGCGCTGCGCGGGCGTGAAGAAGACCTTCAAGGGCGACCTGGAGAACCTGTACGTCGAGGGCACCAACATGCCCGGCGTGCAGTCCTCGCTCGAGGCGAAGCTCCAGTCGGAGAAGGACATCGACGCCGTCGTCACGCTCGGCGCGCCCTTCGCCCCCACCGCCGTCAAGGCCGCCCAGCAGGCCGGCAGCAAGGCGGAGATCGACACCTTCGACCTCAACGAGAAGGTCGCCGCAGGCCTCCAGGACGGCTCGCTCGGCTTCGCCGTCGACCAGCAGCCGTACCTCCAGGGTTACGAGGCGGTCGACCTGCTGTGGCTGTACAAGTACAACGCCGACGTCCTCGGCGGCGGCCGCCCGGTCCTCACCGGCCCGCAGATCGTCACCAAGGACGACGCCAAGGCCCTGGCCGAGTACGCGAAGCGGGGGACCCGATGAGTGCCACCGCAGTCAGCGAACGGCAGGCGCGGCGCTCGTACCTGCGCCGCCTCGTCGGCCGCCCCGAGCTGGGCGCGGTCGTCGGCGCAGCGGCCGTCTTCCTCTTCTTCTCGTTCGTCGCCGAAAGCTTCCTTCAGACGTCCAGCCTGTCGACCGTGCTCTACGCGTCCTCGACGATCGGCATCATGGCCGTGCCGGTGGCGCTGCTGATGATCGGCGGCGAGTTCGACCTGTCGGCCGGCGTGATGGTGACCAGCTCCGCGCTGGTCTCCTCGATGTTCAGCTATCAGATGACGGCCAACGTCTGGGTCGGCGTCGGGGCGTCCCTGCTGGTCACCCTGGCCATCGGCTTCTTCAACGGCTTCATGCTGACGCGTACCAAGCTGCCCAGCTTCATCATCACGCTCGGCACCTTCCTGATGCTGACGGGCCTCAACCTCGGCTTCACCAAGCTCATCAGCGGCACCGTCTCCACCAAGACCATCGGTGACATGGAGGGCTTCGACTCGGCCCACGCGCTCTTCGCCTCCCACCTGACGATCGGCGGCGTCGACCTCCAGGTGACCATCCTGTGGTGGTTCGGCCTCGTCGCCCTCGCCACCTGGGTGCTGCTGCGCACCCGGGCCGGCAACTGGATCTTCGCGGTCGGCGGTCACACCGACTCGGCCCGCGCGGTGGGCGTCCCCGTCAACCGCACCAAGATCGGGCTGTACATGGCCGTCGCGTTCTGCGCCTGGATCTCCGGCCAGCATCTGCTGATGTCGTACGACGTGGTGCAGTCCGGCGAGGGCGTCGGCAACGAGTTCCTCTACATCATCGCGGCCGTCATCGGCGGCTGTCTGATGACCGGCGGCTACGGCTCGGCCATCGGTTCCGCGGTCGGCGCCTTCATCTTCGGCATGACCAGCAAGGGCATCGTGTACGCCCAGTGGAACCCGGACTGGTTCAAGTTCTTCCTGGGCGCGATGCTGCTGCTGGCGACCCTGCTCAATGCCTGGGTGCGCAAGCGGGCGGAGGCGAGCAAGTGAGCGGCGTGCTGGTGAAGCTGACGGACGTCAGCAAGTACTACGGGAACAACCGCGCCCTCGAGGAGGTCTCCCTGGAGGTCCACCCGGGCGAGATCACCTGTGTGCTCGGCGACAACGGCGCGGGCAAGTCCACCCTGATCAAGATCATCGCCGGGCTGCACCAGCACGATGCCGGCACCTTCGAGATCGAGGGCGAGGTGACGCGTCTCGGGTCGCCGCGCGAGGCGCTCGACCGCGGCATCGCCACGGTCTACCAGGACCTCGCCGTCGTGCCCCTGATGCCGGTCTGGCGGAACTTCTTCCTCGGCTCCGAGCCGACGAAGGGCCGGGGCCCCTTCAAGCGCCTCGACGTCGCCGCGATGCGCGAGACCACCCGGGCCGAGCTGGCCCGCATGGGCATCGAGCTGCACGACGTCGACCAGCCCATCGGCACGCTCTCCGGCGGCCAGCGCCAGTGCGTGGCCATCGCCCGCGCCGTCTACTTCGGGGCCAAGGTCCTGGTGCTCGACGAGCCCACGGCCGCCCTGGGCGTCAAGCAGTCCGGCGTCGTGCTGAAGTACGTCGCCGCCGCCCGGGACGCGGGCCTCGGTGTGGTGCTGATCACGCACAACCCGCACCACGCGTATCTGGTCGGCGACCGGTTCGTCCTGCTCAAGCGCGGTGCGATGGCCGGCAGCCACGCCAAGTCCGAGATCGCCCTCGAGGAGCTCACCCGCCAGATGGCGGGCGGCAGCGAGCTGGAGCAGCTCAGCCACGAGCTCGAGCGCGCGCCCGTCCCCGATGTCATCGGCGGCAAACGCATGGACGTCCCCGGCGAGGAGTGAGCCCCTCACCGGGTCCCGGCACCGTTATGCGGCGCACACCCCCGGTGAGGCACAATCGGCCAGGCGGGTAACAGCCCGCGGAACGCATCCACGAGGCTCCGGCCTCCCGAGACCACCGCAGGGACGACGAACCTCGTGCGAGCACGCCCCCGTTCATTCGCCATGCCCCACCCCGTGGAGGCCGCACGATGAGCATGTACCGCGAGCGGGTGTACCGGGGCTCCGCCAGGGCCACCGTGCTGCGTACGGCGGGTTCGCGTGAACGGCGCTCGCACCTGACGGCGCCGCGCGTGCCCACCGTCGGGATCGACATCGGCGGCACCAAGGTGATGGCGGGCGTCGTCGACGCCGACGGCAACATCCTGGAGAAGCTCCGCACCGAGACCCCGGACAAGTCCAAGAGCCCCAAGGTCGTCGAGGACACCATCGTCGAGCTGGTCCTCGACCTCTCCGACCGGCACGACGTGCACGCGGTGGGCATCGGCGCCGCCGGCTGGGTCGACGCCGACCGCAACCGCGTGCTGTTCGCCCCCCACCTGTCCTGGCGCAACGAGCCGCTGCGCGACCGCCTCGCCGGCCGCCTCGCGGTGCCCGTCATGGTCGACAACGATGCCAACACCGCGGCCTGGGCCGAGTGGCGCTTCGGCGCCGGCCGGGGCGAGGACCACCTGGTGATGATCACGCTGGGTACCGGCATCGGCGGCGCGATCCTGGAGGACGGGCAGGTCAAGCGCGGCAAGTACGGCGTCGCGGGTGAGTTCGGCCATATGCAGGTCGTCCCCGGCGGCCACCGCTGCCCCTGCGGCAACCGCGGCTGCTGGGAGCAGTACAGCTCCGGCAACGCCCTGGTGCGCGAGGCCCGTGAGCTGGCCGCCGCCGAGTCCCCGGTCGCGTACGGCATCATCGACCGCGTCGGCGGCAACATCTCCGAGATCACCGGCCCGCTCATCACCGAGCTGGCCCGCGGCGGCGACGCGATGTGCGTCGAACTGCTCCAGGACATCGGCCAGTGGCTCGGCGTGGGCATCGCCAACCTCGCCGCCGCCCTGGACCCGTCCTGCTTCGTCATCGGCGGTGGCGTCAGCGCCGCCGACGACCTGCTCATCGGTCCCGCCCGGGACGCCTTCCGCCGGCACCTGACCGGCCGCGGCTACCGCCCGGAGGCCCGCATCGTCAAGGCGCAGCTGGGCCCCGAGGCCGGCATGGTCGGCGCCGCCGACCTGGCCCGGCTCGTCGCCCGCCGCTTCCGGCGCGCCAACCGGCGCCGCGTCGAACGCTACGAGCGCTACGCCCGGGCAGGCCGCGGGTGAGGGGCACCATGACCGCCGCCGAGCGCCCGGCCGGGCCGACCACGCCGACCACGCCGCCGTACCGTCCCGAGGAGGGCGGCCGGCCCCGTCGGCGCTGGCTCAGGGTGCTCGGCGTCTTCCTGCTCATCGCCATCCCCGCGGGCTACCTCTACATCTCCGCGATGCAGAGCCGCGGCGGCACGGACTACAAGCAGGAGCAGGCGGCGTCCACCGGCCTGGAGGAGGGCTGGCCGTCACGGCTCCAGCGCCGGATCTACGACGTGACGGTCCCGCCCTACGCGGAGGACGTCGCCCACTTCGAGACCAACTCCTGGAAGTCCAGCTCGCTGTTCCTGCAGTTCACCACCACGCACGAGCGGTTCGAGCAGTGGATCACGGACCGGGGCCTGAAGATCTCGGACTTCGAGAACGGTGACGTGACCATCGACGGCGACGAGGCGGACCTCGTCGGCTGGCACTTCGACAGCAGGCACCACTGGGCGGGCGCGTTCCGCGCGGCGGACAAGCCGACGCCGTCCCTGGAGATCACGGCTAATCTGGACAATCCGGAATATCCGCAGGTCTACGTCGTCTCCACGGCCAAGCCCTGACGCGACCCCTGTGAGGAACCCCCGTCGGCTGGCTCCGGCGGGGATTCTGCGTTCGGGGATGGGCCGTGCCGCCTCGCAGGCGAAGGCGAGCCAGGCCGGGGTGACCGGTTCTGGCACTCCCCGATGGCGAGTCGCTGTGATGGGGCTGTGGAGGTCCTCCGGAGGGTTATCGGGTCCTGAAGCGGCGGAAGAGGTTTCGCGCCACGTACACTCCCGGGCCGCCGAAGCCGACGATGTCGACGCGTCCGTCACCGGTGATGTCGGTGAGGAAGCGGGGGTGGCGGTCGACCCGCCAGCCGCCTGCGTCCTCGTTGTACCCGAAGCCGCGGCACACCAGTTGGGCCTGATCGAACTGGCCGCCGCCGCGGCCGTGCGACACCCAGACCCCCTCGTCGCCGAAGCCGATGATGTCCGGATTGCTGTCGCCGGTGACGTCGGCGAGGAGCCGGAGGTGCTTCCCGCCCGTCCACCCCTGGGCGAGCCCGAAGTCGTTCAGGACGAGCGCTGGGGGCTCGAAGGTGCCGTCGCCGCGCCCGCGTGAGACGACGACGCCCTGCGGGCCGAACCCGACGATGTCCACTGCTCCGTCACCGGTGGTTTGGACCAGGAACCGGGGGTGCTCCTCGACCGAGCTCCACCCTTGCTCGGTCCCGAAGTCGTCGAGGATGTACAGCGGGTCGGCGAACTTTCCTTCCTCGTCCTGGAGTGATACCCAGACGCCGTCGTCGTGGCAGCCGATGATGTCGAGCCTGCCGTCGCCGGTGGTGTCGGCGAGGAAGCGGGGGTGCTTGTCGGCCAGCCACTCGCCGGCCTGCCGGCTGTGTCCGAACGCCTTGAGGGCCGGTCCGTCGGCGATCGGGGCGAACTTTCCTTCCTCGTCCTGGAGTGATACCCAGACGCCGTCGTCGTGGCAGCCGATGATGTCGAGCCTGCCGTCGCCGGTGGTGTCGGCGAGGAAGCGGGGGTGCTTGTCGGCCAGCCACCCGCCGGCCTGCTGGCCGTGGCCGAACGCCTTGAGGGCCAGCTTGCCGTTCGTGGGTGCGAACTTCCCGGCCGCGTCGTGAGAGGACACCCGGACACCGTCGGCGGCAAGCACGACGATGTCGGGCTTGCCATCGCCCGTCGTGTCCACAATGGTCCACAGGTCCGCGGGACTTGGGGAGGGCGCGCCTTGGTGCAGGGGGCGCTCATCGCCGTCGTCGAACGTGCCGTCGCCTTTGCCGGATGACGTCACGGCGCCCTGCGCGGGTTTGAGCCCTACGATGTCCACCCGCCGTGTTCCCGTGGTGTTGGCGAGGAACCGCGCACCCGCCCCGGCCCACCAGCCCGGCTGTCCGCCGGGAGAGGGGCGGGCCCCGTCGTTCTTCCACCCGCCGGCGGCCTGGTCGCTCCCGAACCGCTTGAGGACCAGCAGCATGTCGCTGAAGGCGGGCGCTGCGCCGGGTACCGGCCGGAGCGCGGCCGAGCGGTCCAGCCGCCAGGACCGGCGGCCGTTCCAGTGACTCAGTGGTGCCCAGCGCAGCACCGGGTCGCTGATCCGCTCGGGCTCGGCCGTGACGAACCGCCACCGCTGGCTCTCCGCGCTCTCGTCGTACTTGCGCAGGACGACCCGGGTGTCGTCCTTGCCGGGGTCGGCGAGGTCGAGAACGGTGCCATCGGCCGCACCCTCGATGAAGTAGAGACCCGCTTCACCCTCAATGGGGACAACGTGCCACTGCTGGCCCTTCTTGCCGGCGGTGGCGTCCCACTGCCGGACCCCGCCGTCCGCGGCGGCGGGGTTGTCGAGCACCTTGCCGCCGACCGCGTTGCGGATCACATACGCCGGGCCGTCCTGCGCGGCCGGCACGGGGGTGAGCTGCCACTGCTCCGGGCTCGGGCCGCCCTCGGGGAAATCGCGGACGACGAGCGCCCCGTCCGCGCTCGGCGCGGCCTTGGCGCCGAGGGCCTTCCCTGTGGCGGCGTTGACAATCTCCAGCTTCAGTTCTTCCGTGGGCACGGACATCGTGGTGCCTCTTCCGGGCGGTTGGGGCGTCGACTCGGGACGGGTGCGATGCGGCGGTGGCCGCGGATCACGTGAAGACGTGGTGGTACGGCACGCTCCACTCGTTGGGCAGCCGCGGGTAGAACGTGTTGATGACCGTCCCGGTGAAGTCCCCGCCCCAGTTGTAGGTGAGACGCACCTCGCTGTCGGCCGCCACCGCGTAGTCCTTGAACCCGAGGATGGCGTCGGGGTGGGTGATCGGCACGAAGGTGATCCCGCCCCATGGCGTCACCGTGACGACCCAGAGCTGGGTGTCCTCGATCGCGCCGTTCTTCCCGCGCCACTTGTCGCCGACCTTGTCGGGGAGGCCGACCTGGACGGTGTCGGCCGTGCTCTTGGGGGCGTCCTGGTGGACGGTGATACGCCTGCGCTGCGGCTTCGGCGCGCCGTCGTCGCCGCGCCCGGCGTCGGCTCCGCCCGCACCGGCGGGTTTGGGCGGCACCTGGCCCGCGGCGCTCTCGATGAAGTACAGCGGCCGCTGCCCGAAGAAGCCGGCAGGGGTGATGTGCCAGAGGTGGCCCTGCGCGTCCTTGACGGTCGGGTCGAGCGTGGTGGCCAGTTTGACCCCCTTGTCGTGGCTGTCCTCCTTCAGTTCGGCGGGGCGCAGGTAGCCGCCGTTGAAGGCGTGGACGAGCATGACGGGCCGGTTCTCGACCAGCGCTGCCACGATTGCGTTGTCATAGCTGTTGACTGCCACCGGGCCGCCGACCACCAAATTCGCCATGGTCGTGCGTTCTTGGGTGTACATCGCGAAAACCTCACCTGTTCTGAATGTGGAGAACAATGGGTTGGACGCTCAGTGCAGTGGCCTGTTGCGCGGCATCGCCGCACACTCAACCGCATTCGATCGAAACGGCTTGGAAAGAGATTGGACACCCACCCACGGCAACGGTCAAGACTGCGGCGTCAGCAGGCAGGGCGATTTCGGAAGCCGTCGATCGAGTAATCGTCAGGCGTCAAGTTACCTTTAACCCGGATGAGTTGGGGTGGCCGACGAGCCCTGTCACTCGATTGAGCACATAATACGGAGATGCCTTCCCAGGCGGCGGAGCCCGTGCTAACTTCGCCTTTCGGAACGTGCTGTCGGAACGTGCGCAGATTCTTGTTTACATTTCACCGAGCTCAATTCGGCCAGAATTAGTCGAGGACGGGGAATGTCTTCCAACGCGTACAACCTGGACCGGGCCAAGCGTCAGCCGCTGACGAAGAAGAACCTGCGGGAGCTCAACATCCAGCAGACCTGGCAGTCCATCCTGAACCACCCCAACCTGGTCTACGTCGACGACTACGGTGTGCGGCACAAGCCCGTCGGGTTCTCCGTGAACAAGTCGAGCTTCGGCGCTTTCCCCGGCTCCGCCTTCCAGTTGGGCTGGATCGCCTACATGAACCTCGGGGAGCCGCTGATCGAGGAGCGGTGCGATATCGGCCAGCCCCCGCCCGACACGTTCTCCTCGCGCGCCTACGTCAACCGCAGCCAGACGTCCTCGATGACCTTCACCGACTCGGTCGATTTCACCGTGTCGAACGGGGTCACGTGGTCGCTCCAGGGAACGGCCCAGCTCACCTTCGGTGGCAGCGTCAGCGCGCAGCTTCAGTTGCAGTTGCAGAACCAGCTCCGGATGGACCTCCAGACGCAGCTTCAGACGCAGCTCCAGAACGAGGTGTCGGGCAGGAACACCAACACGGTGACCAACAAGAACAGCAAGGACAACATCGGGGTGGACAACGCCAACGCCACCGAGATGGGTATGCGGAACGCGATGACGAACTCCGCGGCGAACACGTTGACGAACTCGGTGGGTTTCACGACCACGGGCAGCGCCACCGGCACCGCGACGCTCACCGCGCAGTTGATGATGGGCATCACGGCCTCCGTCGGTGGCTCCCTGACCACCAGCTGGACCTCGAGGTCGCAGATTTCCGGCCAGGTCTCGCCGAGCTCCCGCGTGCAGACCATCGCCACGCAGCGGCGTTGCCGCAAGCAGTACTGCTACGAGATCCCGGTGACCTTCTCCGGGTTTATCGCGGTGAAGTACGACGTGCCGGTGGCGGTCCTGTCTCCCCCGCAGTCCGGGGACTACCCAGGCCTCGACCAGGTGGTGTGCCGCGACATCGGCGACATCGACCTGACGGGCGGCGGCTTCCGCATGAAGGGGCTGGCCGAGGTCGTCTCCGCCCTGGAGGTCCACCACACGATGTTCGACGGCGAGAGCCTGACCGACAGCCAACGAGCGCTGCACAAGCAGCCTTGACCGCGCGGACGACGACAAGAGGTGACGACCATGGTGTTCGACAACATCTTCCGCTTCGCGGGCAAGGGCGCGGGGCTCTTCTCGGTGACCACCGAGGGTGACAAGTCGCAGCCGGGGGCGGACGTCGACTTCGAGGACGCCGACGACCGCACATACGACGACAAGAACACGAGCCTGTTCACCAGCGCCATCCACGGGGCTTCCTCCCGGGCGAAGGTCGTACAGGAGCAGTCTCCTGAAGCGCGGATCGTCCTGGGCTTCCTCGGCTCCTTCATCCAGGCCACCCAGACGTCGGCCGGTGAGCAGGCGCAGTACGCCGGGGACCCCGGCTCGGTGTCCACGGCTGCGGCCCGCGGCATGCAGGAGTCGAGTGCGACGGTGACGGGGGACGAGCGCCTTCAGAAGAACGAGGACCTGGAGGACAAGCCGAAGAAGAGCGATTACGCCAAGGCTCCCAAGGCCCCCGAAGCACCCAAGGCGCCCGAAGCCCAGGCGCCCAAGGCGACCGCTGAGAAACCGTCCCGTTCCCAGTAGGGCCCGAGTGCCGAGGGGGCAGGGACGAGGTCGCCCCTGCCCCCTCGTGTGTCACACGGGGAGCAACTGCCACTGCCGGTCCCGGTGGTCGCCCTCCGCCCCGTGCTGCTTGATCACCGTACGGGCGTTGGTGTCGACTTGCAGGAGCAGACCGCTGTTCCGGTTCGCGATCTCGTACACCCGCGGGGTGTCGGTCACCGAGCCCACCGGGATCAGCCGCCACTGCTGGTGGCGGGCGTCACTGCCCTCGTAGGCGCGCTGCGCGACCACCGCCCCGGCCCTCGCCTGCGCTCCGACGACCTCCAGGACCTTGCCGCTGCGCACGTTCTCGAGCCTGTACAGGACATCGCCGTTGTCCTGGCCCGACGCGATCAGCCGCCACCGCTGGTGATCCCTGGCGGCGGCGAGCAACTGGTGGATCTCGGCCCCGTCCTTGGTGGACTCACGCTCAACCCCCATCCGCAGCCTGCTCCGGACATTGGTCCAGGAGACCACCGTGCCCGACTCGGGCAGCCCGGCCATTTTCGCCGACGCGACCTTCCGAACCCGGTTGTTGCCGTAGTCGGCGATGTAGAGGGTGTCGACGCAGTCCACAGCGAGCCCAATCGGGTTGTTCAGTTGGGCCGAGAGGGCGGGGCCGTTGTCACCTTGGGGGCCGGCGGTGCCTGTGCCGGCGATCGTGGTGATCTTCCCGTCCGTGACTTTCCGGACCCGGTGGTTGCCGTAGTCGGTGATGTAGATGGCGCCCGTGCTGTCCACCGCCACCTCCATCGGGCTGTTCAGTTGGGCTGAGGGGGCAGGACAGTTGTCACCTTGGGGGCCGGCGGTGCCTGTGCCGGCGATCGTGGTGATCTTCCCGTCCGTGACTTTCCGGACCCGGTGGTTGCTGTAGTCGGCGATGTAGATGGCGCCTGCGCTGTCCACCGCCACCCCCGACGGGTAGTTCAGTTGGGCTGAGGGGGCGGGGCCGTTGTCGCCTTGGGGGCCGGCGGTGCCTGTGCCGGCGATCGTGGTGATCTTCCCGTCCGTGACCTTCCGGACCCGGTGGTTGTAGCAATCGGTGATGTAGATGGCGCCCGTGCTGTCCACCGCCACCGCACGCGGGTGTTTCAGTTGGGCCGAGAGGGCAGGACAGTTGTCACCTTGCGAGCCCGCGGTGCCTGTGCCGGCGATCGTGGTGATCTTCCCGTCCGTGACCTTCCGGACCCGGTGGTTGTTGCTATCGGCGATGTAGATGGCGCCTGCGCTGTCCACCGCCACCCCACGCGGGTAGTTCAGCTGGGCCGAGAGGGCAGGACAGTTGTCGCCCTGCGAGCCCGCGGTGCCCGTGCCGGCAACCGTGCTGATCTTCCCGTCAGTCGTAACCTTCCGGACCACATGGTTGTACTCTTCGGCGATGTAGACGGCGCCCGTGCTGTCCACCGCCACCGCCCACGGGCGGTACAACTGAGCAGAAGCAGCAGGCCCGTTGTCGCCCTGGCGACCCGCCGCTCCTGTCCCCGCGACCGTCCTGATCGGAGGGGCGGAGTGCTCGCCACCTGTGGATGCCGTCTCGGGAGTGCTCATCGTCATCCCCTTCGCCGTCCACCGACCGTCTACTACAGTCAGTAGTGAGTGCGTTCTAGAAAGTCACAAGAACTTCGGGGTGACAAGACCACGTTCGGGGTGATGGTCGTGTGGCACGTCGGCGAGTCATCGCATCGGATGGGCAGCCGACCCCCGCCAACGCCTCGACGTGAACCTGCTCGGCCGCAGCGGCGCCTTGGATCAGATCGACGTGCTCTGGGAGCTGGTGGCAGCCGACGGCTCGCCACGGCACGTCCTCATCGAGCATCGCCGGTATGGCAAGCCGCTTGAGAGCCGCGGTCGCTTCAGGAGAACGGCGGCAGCATCCTCCTGCGGAACTTCCCGTGGACCAGGGCGCTGGGCATCTGGCACCACGGGGATTGTGGGCGAAGCGCGCTGGGACATCGAGCCGTTCGTAGTAGGCGGCGGCCCAATGGCGAGGGGATCGCCAATGCCCTCGCCATCACACGGGTGTGGTTCACCGACACCACCAGATCTACGTCTCTGGCGGCCGGAGGGGAAGACCCGGAACGAGGTCGTCCTGTGCCTCGAACGCTACGTTGCCCGAGAGGTCTTCCACCTGGTCGGACCCGCACAGTCATGAACCCCGCTATGGGGGCACTCGTGATACATGAGAGGGTCTGGCGGGTGAGTGAGACACCGGCGAACACCCTGCAATACCGCTCTGACGGGCCAGAAGACGCCCCAGTCCTGGTCCTGGGGCCCGCGCTGGGCACGACCTGGCACATGTGGGACCGCCAGATACCGGAACTGATCCGCCACCGGCGCGTGGTGCGCTTCGACCTGCCGGGCCACGGTGGTGCGCCCGCGCAGCCCGCCGCCACCGTCGGCGAGCTCGCCGACCGGGTCCTCGCCACCCTCGACCACCTCGGCATCGAGCACTTCGGGTACGCCGGCTGCTGCATAGGCGGGGCGCTGGGCGCCGATATCGCCCTGCGCCATCCGCACCGGCTCGCCTCGCTCGTCCTCGTCGGCTCGTCCGCGCGGTTCGGCACGGCCGAGAGCTGGGGCGTGCGCTCGTCCGAGGCTCGCTCCCACGGGCTCGACCCCGCCGCCCGGTCCGCCCCCGAGCGCTGGTTCACCCCGGCCTTCGCCGCGGCGCAGCCGGCGATCGTGGACTGGGCCGTGCAGATGGTCCGGACGACCGACGTGCCGTGCTACGCGGCCGCGTGCGAGGCGCTCGCCGCCTTCGACGCCCGGGCCGGGCTCGACCGCGTCACCGCGTCCACGCTGGTGCTGGTGGGTGCGGAGGACCAGGTCACGCCGCCTGCTGATGCGCGGGTGCTCGTCGCGGGCATCCACGACGCGCGGCTCGCGGTCGTGCCGAACGCGCGTCATCTCGCGCCGGTGGAGCAGCCCGTCGCGGTCACGGATCTGCTGGTCCGCCACTTCTCGGCTGCGCCGACGCAACCGGCCGTTTCGGGGCGGGCGCCGGGGGCGGCTGTCGGGGGTACGCCGGTGACGGGTGCGTCTGCGCCGGGAGCGGCTGTGCCGAGTACGCCCGCTGCGGGTACGCCGGTGCCGGGTGTGCCCGTTGGGGGAGTGCCTGCGGCGGGTGCGCCCGCTGCTGTGCCGGTGCCGGGTACGCCTGCGGCGGGTGCGTCTGTGCCCGGTATGGCCGTGCCGGGTGTGCCCGGGTCGGGTACGCCCGCTGCGGGTACGCCTGCGCCGGGGGCCGGTTGGCCGCCTGCCGGGGGTACGGCCGGTGGACGGCCCGAGGCGGGGACCTCCGCTGGGGTGCCGACGGCGCTGCTCACGCCGCCGCCCGCGCCGGGCGAGGGTACGCCCGCTGCGGCGGGTCCGGTCTGGCCGCCCGCCGGGCGGCCAGGGGGCCGGCCCGAGACGGCGCCGGAGAGCACCATCCGCATAGGCCGTACTCCGGCGGCCCCGCCGCCCGGCGTGTTCGGGCCGCCGCCCGCCGAGGTGCCGAGCGCCGCCGACGCCGACCCGGGCCCGGGGTTCGGGCCCGTTCCTGCCAGCGACCCGACCCGGGGAGCGGTGCCGCAGGCTTCGGACGCGGGCCCGCTGTTCGCCTCCGGTTCCGTACCGGTGCCGGGACCGGCACCCGCACCCGCACCCGCACCGGAGGCCGGGCAGCTCCCGGGGTTCGCCCCGGCCCAGGGGTTCTGGTCCGGACCGGAGGCCGCGCCGGGCGTGGGGACCGACGCGACTGCGGGGCCCTACCCCGCGCACGGCCTCGCCCCCGCGCCGGGCACCGCACACGGCACCGCCCCGGACGCGGAACCCGGAACAACCGAGGACGCCGCGCGCAGCGCCTCGCTTCGCCGGGAGACGTTCGGCGACGCGTACGCCGACCGGGAGGAGGCCGCCGGCGACGGTTTCACCGACGGGTTCCGGGAATTCGCCGACCGCGCCTGGGACGAGACGTGGGCCCGGCCCGGGCTCGACCGGCGTACCCGGTGCCTGCTGACACTGACCGCCCTCACCGTCGGCGGTCACCTCGACGAGCTGGGCCCGTACACCCGGGCGGCGCTGCGCGCCGGGGCGAGCCCCGGCGAGATCGCGGAAACCCTGCGGCACACCGCCCTCTACTGCGGGCTTCCGGCCGCCCGCGCGGCGTTCACGGTCGCGCAGCGCGTCGTGGCGGAGGAGTCGGGAGCGCCGGAAGGGCATGCGTAGCAGGATGGGGTCATGAAGCTGACCAAGCACAGTCACGCCTGCGTCCGTCTGCAGAAGGACGGGCGCACGCTCGTCATCGACCCGGGTGTCTTCAGCGAGGCGGACGCCGCTGTCGGGGCCGACGCCGTGCTCGTCACGCACGAGCACCCGGATCACTTCTACGAGGACCGGCTGCGCGCCGCCCTCGAGGCCAATCCGGCCGCCGAGCTGTGGACGCTGCGCAGCGTCGCGGACGAGGTGTCGGCGGCGTTCCCCGGCCGGGTGCACACGGTGGGCGAGGGCGACACCTTCACGGCCGCCGGGTTCGACGTGCAGGTGCACGGGCAGCTGCACGCCGTGATCCACCCGGACATGCCGCGGATCACCAACGTCGGCTATTTCGTGGACGGTTCGGTCTTCCATCCCGGCGACGCGCTGACCGTGCCGGGGCAGCCCGTGGAGACCCTGATGCTGCCGGTCATGGCCCCGTGGAACAAGGTCTCGGAAGTCATCGACTACGTCCGCGAGGTCTCGCCGCGCCGTGCGATCGACGTCCACGACGCGCTGCTGACCGACCTGGCCCGGCCGGTCTACGACCGGATGCTGGGCCCGGAGGGGCCTGGCGCGGCGGCGGGGGCGGAGCACCTGCGGCTGGCGGCCGGGCAGAGCATGGACCTCTGATTGTCCGACCCCACCGTTAGGGTGGCCGCATGCGCATCGCCACCTGGAACGTGAACTCGGTCACCGCCCGTCTGCCCCGGCTGCTCGCCTGGCTGGAGAGCAGCGGCACGGACGTCCTGTGCATACAGGAGACCAAGTGCGCAGCCGAGCAGTTCCCCACGGACGAGCTGCGCGAGCTCGGCTATGAGTCCGCGGTCCACGCCACCGGCCGGTGGAACGGCGTGGCGCTGGTCTCCCGGGTCGGGCTGGAGGGCGTGGTCCAGGGCCTGCCCGGCGGGCCGGATTACGAGGGCGTGCAGGAGCCGCGGGCCATCGCCGCGGACTGCGGCCCCGTGCGCGTCTGGTCGGTCTACGTGCCGAACGGCCGCGAGGTCGGCCACGACCACTATGCGTACAAGCTCCGCTGGCTGGAGTCGCTGCGCGATGTGGCCGCCGCCGAGGGGTCCGGGGAGCGGCCGTTCGCGATCATGGGCGACTTCAACATCGCGCCCACCGACGAGGACGTGTACGACCCGGCCGTCTTCGAGGGCGCCACGCACGTCACCCCGGCCGAGCGCGCCGCCCTCGCGGCCCTGCGCGACGCGGGGCTGTCCGACGTCGTGCCCCGCCCGCTGAAGTACGACCGTCCGTACACCTACTGGGACTACCGTCAGCTGGGCTTCCCCAAGAACCGGGGCATGCGCATCGACCTGGTCTACGGCAACGCCCCCTTCGCCGGGGCCGTCAAGGACTCCTACGTCGACCGGGAGGAGCGCAAGGGCAAGGGCGCCTCGGACCACGCCCCGGTCGTCGTCGACCTGGAGGTGTGAATCACACCAGCTCGCGCAGCGCGACGGCGTCGGCGAACGCCCTCATCCCCGCGTCGTTGGGGTGCAGGTGGTCGCCGCCGTCGTAGCGCGGCAGCATCCGGTCCGGGTGCTCCGGGTCGCGGATCGCGGCGTCGAAGTCGAAGACGGCGTCGAACGTCCCGTCGTCCGCCCGGATGTCCCGGTTGATGGCGACGCGCTGTACCTCGGCCTGCTCCGTGCAGTCGTGGAAGCCGCCGCAGGGGGCGATGGTCGCCGCGATGACCCGCATGCCGCGCTCGTGCGCATGGGCCGTGACCGACCGGAGCACCGCGATCACCTGGCCGGCCGTGGTGTCCGACCGGATGTCGTTGACGCCTTCGAAGACGATGACCGTACGGGCCGAGGTCTGGGCCAGTACGTCGCGCTCGAGCCGGTGCCCCGCGCTCACGCCGGCCAGGGAGAAGCCGGTCCCGTCGCCCGGGTAGCGGTCGTTCACCACCTGGTTCCCGGAGATGCCGCTGTTGAGCACGCCGAACGCGGGCACCGTGTGCTGGGCCCGCAGCCGGCGGCCCAGCAGGTCCGGCCAGCGGCCGTTGGCCTCGGGCGTCGACCGCTCGCCGTCGGTGATCGAGTCGCCCAGCGCCACCACCGACCCCGGTCCGCCGGAGACGTCGACGCCGGTCAGCAGCGGCCAGGTCGACAGGGTGCCGGTGTAGGCGCCCGCGCCCGTGTCGGCCGTACGGTCGCCGCTGCCGTCGGCTGTGAGGTAGGAGCGCTGGTTGGTGTAGTTGTGCAGCGGCAGGGCCCGTACGGTCCCCGGCAGGTACAGGCTCACCAGCAGGTTGGTGTCCGGCGGCACCCGGAATCGCAGCGGGTCGCTGAACTGCTGGGCCCCGGCCGGGATCTCGGCCCCCGTCCGTCCGCCGAACGTCAGGGTCGTGGGCCGGTCCGCCGCGCCCGCGCCCTTGCCCTTGAGGGCCACCGTCGCATGCCCGATCCGCACCGGCCGCGAGCCGAAGGTGTTCTCCAGCCGGATACGGGTGCGGGGGCCGCCCGCGCTGCTGTGCACGACCAGCCGCAGCGTGCGGTCCGTCCACGGCCCCACCGCCGCGTACCCGGAGGTGGGCGCCGCCCAGCTGCCGGTCCACCCGTTCGTGGGAGTGCGCAGCGCCAGGGAGAAGACGTGCAGGGCGGAGGCGGTGGGCAGGACGACCGAGGAGACCTCCCGCCCCCGCGCCACCGGTACGGTCACCGCGTACAGCCGGACGCGCTCCTTGCGCCGGCCGGTGTGGGTGTTGAGGTGGGGGAGCGCGACGGCCTTGGTCGTGAGCGGTCCCGTGCGCCAGTCCGGTGCGGCGAGCCGGTAGCCGCTGCGCGAGCCGTCGGCGTAGCGCACCGTGCCCGTGCCGGCCGCGCCGCCTTTCCCGCCGCCGGCCACCAGGAAGGTGAGCGCCTCTCCCCGGCCGCCCAGCCGTACGGCCTGTCCGGCGGCGCGGACGTTGTCGGGTCTGCCGATGGGGGAGCGCGGCCAGTGCAGAGGAGCGCCGTCGATGTGCAGGACGCGCCCCGGCGCCCATCCGGCCGCCCCCAGGTCCTGCGCGGAGAAGGAGCCGCCCGCCCCGTCGAAGTCGGCCGCGCGGGGGTGTGCGTCGTCGCTGACCCCCACATTGTCGAAGAGCCGCTCCAAGGGGAGCGGCTCTTCGCGGTCTGCGGTGGTGGCGGCGAGGGCGGGAAGATTCGCCAGGCCAAGCGCACAGGCGGTGCCCGTGGCGACCGCCCATGCGGCGCACCACCGTCTGTGCCGTGGTTCCCCGAGAGTCGATGCTGTGCGCATGCGGTTCATACCTCCCCGCGTTCCCCACTCCGACAGTGGCGGGATGAAGGTAAGGAGACATCCGGGGAACGTCAAGGAGGCCGAACGGCGACGTACGTCCGCCGCGTGCCGGTGGTGAGGCCATCTGCACGAGTGCGATCCTGGCCGGTATGAACATTCCCTTTTTGGATGGCTGGCGCAAGCGGCACGGTGCGGCGCACGGCGCGGCGGCCGTGCACGCTCCCGGCGAGTGGGACCCCGAGGGCCTCGCCGAGCTGCTGTCGGAGTGCGAACTGCTGCGCGCGCAGGCGCAGTCGGAGGGTGTCGCGCTCGACGACTCGCCGTCGTCCCTGGAGCTGCTCGACCAGCTGCAGCCGCGCTGGCGCGGGGACGAGGAGCTGCAGTCCTGGCTCGGCAACGACGCGGGCCTCTACCTCGGTACGGTCGTCGTCCGCACGGTCGCGGGCGCGGAGTGGGGGATCTGGGAGAACGGCCAGCCGTTCGTACGGCTCGCCAACGGCCGTGAGATCGATGTCGTCGAGGCGGGCCACGCGTGGGCGTCCGACGGCGCGCCGGAGCTCTCGCAGGTCTACGCCGAGCTCGCGGAGAACTGACGCGCTCGGCTGATGACTCAGCTGATGAAGGGGATCGTGTACTCCAGCCGCCAGCGGTCGGCGCGGACCACGATGTCCGAGGTCTCCACCGCGCGGCCGTCGCCGTCGAAGTGGGTGCGTTCGACGACGGTGACGCACTGGCCGGCCGCGCAGCCGAGCGCCTCCGCCTCCGGCGTCGTCGCCGGCCGGGAGCCCACCAGCTCCCGGGCCCGCACGACCCGGACGCCGATGGCCGCCAGCCGCCCCCGCACCCCGCGCCGGGCGTACGGGCCGCGCTCGGGGTGGATCACATCGGTGCCCTCGGTGACGGAGAGCGGCTCCCAGCTGGTGGCGAGCTGGACCGGGTGGCGGTTGGCCAGGTACTCGTACTCCGTGCACAGCACGGGCTCGCCCGGGGCGATGCCCAGCCGGTGTGCGACCGGTGCGGGGGCGGAGGTCCGGCTGGAGGAGGCCTCCCAGGTCAGGGCGGCGCCCGCGGGCAGGTGGCCGAGGTATCCGCGGATCTCCGCCGCGAACGGCGAGTCGACCGCCCCCGTCGAGCGCAGCAGAGTGCCCAGCGGGGCCCGGTCGCTGACGAACACGCCCCGCCCGAACTGCCCTTGCGCGTAGCCGGCGGCCTTCAGCACCCGCACCGCGCGGTCCACGGTCTGGTCGCTCGCCCCGTAGGCCTTCTTGAGTTCGGACCGGGAGGGGATCCGGGCGCCCACGGGGAGCGAGCCCTCGTCGATCCGCTGCCGCAGGTCGTCCGCGATGCGCAGGTATACGGGCCTGCTGTCGCCCACGCCGGGCTCCCTTCCCCCTCGTCCCCCACGGACTTCCCCTCGTCCCCCCACCGACCCACAGGCTAGGTACCCAGGCTCGGTCTGGGTACCTAGGGCAGAAGGCAGCCGTAAGACTTCGATATCCCCTTTCATGCGTGTCTGTGGTGAAGTGCCGTATTCGGGTGGATAGTTTGCTCCGATGAGCATGGCCGCTGAGCCGCCGATCGAGCCGCTGATCGAACTGCGCGATGTCAACAAGCACTACGGAAGCCTGCATGTCCTGCAGGACATCAACCTCACCGTCGGCCGGGGGGAGGTGGTGGTGATCATCGGGCCCTCGGGCTCCGGGAAGTCCACGCTGTGCCGGACCATCAACCGGCTGGAGACCGTGGACTCCGGCACCATCACCCTCGCCGGGCACCCGCTGCCCGCGGAGGGCCGGGAGCTCGCCCGCCTCCGGGCCGACGTCGGCATGGTCTTCCAGTCCTTCAACCTCTTCGCCCACAAGACCGTCCTGGCCAATGTCTCGCTGGCCCCGGTCAAGGTCAGGGGCCGGCGCAGGGAGGAGGCCGACCGGCGCTCGCGCGAACTGCTGGACCGGGTCGGCCTGCTGGCCCACGCCGACAAATATCCCGCCCAGCTGTCCGGCGGCCAGCAGCAGCGCGTCGCGATCGCCCGCGCGCTCGCGATGGACCCCAAGGCGCTCCTCTTCGACGAGCCGACCTCCGCGCTCGACCCCGAGATGATCAACGAGGTGCTCGAGGTCATGCAGCAGCTCGCCCGGGACGGCATGACGATGGTCGTCGTCACGCACGAGATGGGCTTCGCGCGCTCCGCCGCCAACCGCGTCGTGTTCATGACGGACGGCCGCATCGTCGAGGACCGTACCCCCGAGGAGTTCTTCACGGCGCCCGAGAGCGACCGGGCCAAGGACTTCCTCTCCAAGATCCTCAAGCACTGAGCGGGGTGACGACGCATGCGACCCCGTATCGCCGCCCTGGTGCTGACCGCCCTCGCCCTGCTCGCCGCCGCCTGCGGCAAGGAGGGCAGCCCGCCCGTCAAGGGGCCCAAGCCCGAGAACCTGCCCGCCTACCACGTGGACACCGGCTTCTCCCTGCCCGATTCGCCCACGTGGCGGGCCGCGAAGAGCCGCGGCCATCTCGTCGTGGGCGCCAAGGAGGACCAGCCCTACCTGGGCGAGAAGGACCCCGCGACCGGGGTCTACTCCGGCTTCGACATCGAGATCGCGAAGATGATGTCCGCGTCGCTCGGCTTCGCCCCGAGCACGATCGTCTTCCGCACGATCGCCTCGGCCAACCGTGAAACCGCCCTGCAGAACGGCCAGATCGACTACTACGTCGGCACCTACACCATCAACGCCCTGCGCAAGCGGCAGGTCGGATTCGCTGGCCCGTACTACATCGCCGGGCAGTCGCTGCTCGTCCGCAAGGACGAGCACGGCATCGACGGCCCGCAGGACCTGGCCGGCAAGCGCGTCTGCTCGGCCGTCGGCTCCACGCCGCTGCAGCGGATCGAGCGCGACTACCCGAGGATCCAGGCCGTCGGCTACGACACGTACTCGATCTGCGTGGACAACCTGCTGAGCTACCAGGTGGCCGCCGTCACCACCGACGACACCATCCTGATGGGCTTCGCGGCCAAGGCCCCCGACGAACTGAAGATGGCCGGCAAGCCGTTCTCCAAGGAGCCCTACGGCATCGGCGTCCCGCGCGGTGACACCGCCCTGCGCTTCGCCCTCGACGATGCCATCGAGGCCCATGAGAAGAACGGCGACTGGAAAAAGGCCTACGACGCGACGCTCGGCCTGTCCGGTGTCCCCGCCCCCCGGCCGCCCGCCGTCGACCGCTACGGGACCGCCTCGTGAACGTACTCACCGACAACTACGCCCTCTACGGCAAGGGCCTGCTCGGCACCGTCGAGCTCACCTGCTACGGCTCGCTGCTGGCGCTCGCCCTCGGCTTCGTCATGGCCTCCTTCCGCGTCGCGCCCGTCGCCCCGCTGCGGGCCGTCGGCACCGTATGGGTCACGGTGCTGCGCAACACTCCGCTGACGCTGTTGTTCTTCGCGGTGCTGCTGGGGCTGCCGCGCTTCGGCCTGGTGCTGCCGTTCCAGCTCTTCGCGGTGCTCGCCCTCGGCTGCTACACCTCGGCGTTCATCTGTGAGGCCGTGCGCTCGGGCATCAACACCGTGCCGTCCGGCCAGGGCGAGGCGGCCCGCAGCCTCGGCATGACGTTCGTGCAGACGCTCGGCGCGGTCGTCCTGCCGCAGGCCTTCCGCTCGGTGATCCCGCCCGTCGGCTCCACGCTCATCGCACTCGCGAAGAACTCCGCGATCGCGGGCTCCTTCAGCGTCACCGAACTGCTCAGCACCTACAAGACGCTGGGCGAGCTGGGATACAGCGCCGTGTGGACCTTCGTATGGATCGCCGCCGGCTATCTGATCGTGACCCTGACCATCAGCGCGGTCTTCAACCTGCTGGAGAAGTACTGGGGAGTCGCCCGATGACCGCCTCCGCCCTCTACGACGTCCCCGGCCCCCTGGCGGTCCGCAGACACCGCCTCTACGGCGCGGCGGCGACGCTCGCCATCCTCGCCCTGATCGCCTATGTGGTCCATCTCCTGTTCGTGACCCACCAGTTCACGGCCGTGAAGTGGACTCCCTTCGAATACAAGGGAATTCAGCTCCTGCTGCTGCGCGGACTGGGCAACACGCTCAAGGCCTTCGCCCTGGCCGCCGTGCTCTCCCTCGTCCTCGGCGCCGTCCTCGGCTGCGGCCGGCTCTCCGAGCACCGCCTGCTGCGCTGGGGCGCGACGCTGCTGGTCGAGTTCTTCCGCGCGATGCCGGTGCTGGTGATGATCTTCTTCGTCTTCGTCGCCCTGAAGGTCCAGCCGCTGCCCGCGCTCGTCACCGGGCTGACGCTCTACAACGGCTCGGTGCTCGCCGAGGTGTTCCGTACGGGCGTCGGCTCCGTCGAGCGCGGCCAGCGGGAGGCGGCGTACGCGCTGGGCCTGCGCAAGACCCAGGTGATGAGCCATGTCCTGGTGCCGCAGGCGGTGCGGGCGATGCTGCCGACGATCATCAGCCAGCTGGTCGTCGCCCTCAAGGACACCTCGCTGGGCTTCCTGATCACCTACGAGGAGTTCCTGCACGCGGGCAAGCTCATCGCGGGAAACCTCGACTACGACCTGCCGTTCATCCCGGTCGTCATGGTCATCTCACCGGTCTACATCGGGATGTGCATGCTGCTGTCCTGGTTCGCCACCTGGGTCGCCAAGCGGGAGCGGCGCAGCCCCAAGACGGAGGCCGTGGAGGTGGCCCCCGCCGAGCCCGGCACCCTGCTGCCAGGCCCGGCGGGGCAACCGCATCCTCAGGACCAGCCGCCCAGGTCCGGCCCGAACATCTCGTAGTGGATGTCGGCCGCCGGCACCCCGGCGGCCAGCAGCTGGGTGCGGGCGGCGCGCAGGAAGGGCAGCGGCCCGCAGAGGTAGGCGACCGTGCCGGCCGGGACGTCGATGCGGGTGAGGTCGGCCAGGCCGGTGCGGTCGGCGGGCCAGTCGCCCTCCGGCCGCTCGTACCAGACGTGCGCCGTGGCGTCGGGGAGCTTGTCGGTGAGCTGCTCGAGGTCGGCGCGGAAGGCGTGGGCGGCCTCGCTGCGGTCGGCGTGCACGGCGATGACGCGCCGGGTCGCACCGGTGGCGGCGAGGTGGGAGAGCATCCCGATCATCGGCGTGCAGCCGATGCCCGCCGAGGCGAGGAGCACGGGCCCGTCGCCCTCGTCCAGGGTCACGTCGCCGAACGGCACGCTGACGAGCAGGGTGTCGCCCACGGCCGCGTGGTCGTGCAGGTGGTTGGAGACCTCGCCGTCACGCTTCACGGAGAACTGCAGGGCGCCGTCGGGGTGGCCGGAGAGGCTGTACTGGCGTATCTGCCGGGCCCCGTCGGGGAGCGTCACCTGGACGGACACGTACTGGCCCGGCAGCGCCGCCGGGAGGGGACGGCCGTCCTCCGGGCGCACCAGGAAGGTGAGCACATCGGCGGTCTCCTGCTGGCGGGCGACCACCCGGCAGGGTAGCTGGACGTCCCCGTCGGGGGTGCCGGCCTGCTCGTACAGCCGGGCCTCGAGGACGATGAGGGCGTTCGCGAGCAGCCAGTAGACCTCGTCCCAGGCGGCGGCGACCTCGGGGGTGACCGCGTCGCCCAGCACCTCGGCGATGGCGGCGAAGAGATGCCGCCGGACGAGCTCGTACTGGCCGGGGGTGATGCCGATCGAGGCGTGCTTGTGCGCGATGCGCGAGAGCATCGTGTCCGGCCGCGTGTCCGGGTGCTCGACGAGCGCCGTGGCGAACGCGGCGACGGCGCCCGCGAGGGCCTCGCGCTGGCTGCCGTTGGCCTGGTTGCCCCGGTTGAACAGGTCGCGCAGCAGCTCGGGCCGGTCGGCGAAGAGCTTCTCGTAGAAGAGCGCGGTGATCTCGCCGAGCGACCCGCCGACGGCGGGCAGCGTGGCGCGGACGATCTCGGTCGACTTCGGGGACAGCATCGGCAGCTCCTTGCGGTTCCTTGCGGTCGGGCCCCGGTCGCTAATACGCATCCAGGACTCGTATTAAACGGTGTGCATGTGCCGCCCTGTGGGCGGCGGTTGATCAGCTCTCCTGGCGTGACCCCAGGCCCAGCAGGACGGGGCCCGTCGGGCGGGCGACCAGGTCCTGGATGGTGTAGGGGTCGAGGGCGGCGTAGAACGCCTCCTGTGCGTCGCGCAGTGCACCGCGCAGCCGGCAGGCCGACCGGAGCGGGCAGGGCGGGTCGTCCTCGCAGCCGACCACGTCGCCGACGCCCTCGAGCGCGCGCACCAGTCTGCCGACCGAGCCGGTGCGCCCGGCGCGGGTCAGCGTCAGCCCGCCGCCGCGGCCCCGGCGGGCCTCGACGACCCCCAGGTGCTGGAGGCGGCTGACCACCTTGGCGGCGTGGGTGTACGGCACGTCCATCGCGCCGGCCACCTCGCGGGTGGTCGGCGCCCGGTCGTCGTCCGTCACTGCCAGGCGCATGGCGATGCGCAGGGCGATGTCGGTGCTCTTCGTCAATCGCACGGGCTTACGGTACCTAATTGGCATCTTGGGATCCACTTTGGGGTGGGGAAGGCTGCTGACCCGGCGTCATCTGCCCTGTGAATGACCTAGAGTTGGCCCATGCCCGAGGGGATCTACCAGCTTCCACCGGATATCGCCCACTTCGTGGACCGGAACGACGAGCAGGCACGGGTCTCCCGGGCCGTGGCCGAGTGGAACGGCGACGCCCGTCCGCTGGTCATCACGCTCAGCGGCCCTGGCGGAACCGGGAAGACTGAGCTGGCCTACCGCATCGCCCGGACCTTCCGCGAGACCCACCAGGACGGGATCCTCTCCGTCGACCTGGACGATCTGCGGCGCGGTGGCACGGTCGCCACCGCCGACGTCCAGGGCCGGGTGCTCCGCGCCCTCGGCGTGGACCCGGAGTTCCTGGAGCAGTCCTTCGCGGACCGCGGCCGGCAGTACTGGCGATGGACGCACGACAAGAGCTTCGTCCTCGTCGTCGACAACGTGCGCTTCGGAACGGAGCTCCTGCCGCTGCTCCCGGCCTCCGGCCGGAGCGTGGTGATCGCCGTCAGCCACGGGCGGCTGTACGACCTCGAGGACGGCGCCGCGCTCGACCTCCCGCTGCACCCGTTACCCGACCGGCACGCACTCGAGCTCCTGCACCGCATCGTCGACGACCCCCGGCTGGCCGACGAGCCCGAGGCCGTGCACGGATTCGTCCGCCTGTGCTCCGGACTGCCCGCCGCCCTGAAGGTGGCCGGCAGCCTGATGCGCCGGGACCGTTACCGCTCCCTCGCCCGCCTGCTCGCCGAACTCGGAGAGAAGGGGGTGCCCGAGGTGGAGGGGGTCTGGGATGCCGCCTACCGCGAGCTCGGCCCGGAGGCGGCCCGGCTCTACCGGCTGCTGCCCGAGCACCCCGGAACCTCCCTCTCCGCCGCGGCCGCCACCGCCCTCCTCGGACAGGGCGAGGACGCGGCCGGCGCCGCGCTGAGCGGCCTCGAGACGGCCGGACTGCTGGAGATCCGCGACGGACGTCCGCGCCTGCACGAACTGCTGCGGGCCCACGCCCTGCGCTGTGCGCGCCGCGACGGCACGCCCGAGGAGCGGGCGGCGGTACGGCGCGACCTGATCCGCTGGTACCTCCGCCAGGCCCAGCGGGCCGACGCGCTGGCGGCGGGCGCGCGCCTGAACTTCGGCATCCCCGTGCGACCCCTGCCGTCCGCACCCGACGTGCCCTTCCGCGACAAGGCGCACGCGCTGCGCTGGCTGGAGGCCGAACGCCACGCGCTCCACGGCTGCGTCGCGCTCGCCCATGCCCAGGGGCTGGACGACGAGGCGTGGTCCCTGTGCGAGCCCCTGTGGACGCACCACCTCGACCACCCGTACCACACCGATGTCCTGGACACCTTCCGTACGGGCCTCGCCTCCGCCCTGCGTGCCGAACGCGTGGCCGCCGCCGTGCGGACCCGCTGCCTGCTGGCCCGGCCGCTGTGGGAGCACGGATGCGTCGCGGAAGCGGCGGAACAGCTGGAGCAGGCAGCCAACGGGCTGTCGCTGCTGGGCGATTCGGAGAAGGAGCGCAAGCTCGGCGCGTCCGTCGTCGAGTTCCGCGGGATGCTGCGCTCCGTGCAGGGCGACTGGGCCGCTGCCGCGCGGGACTTCGAGGCCTCGCGTGCGGTGCACGTCGCCCTGCCGAACCCCTACGGCGTCATGCTTCAGACCCACCGGCTGGGTCAGGCGCTGGCGGCCCTCGGTGAACTGGACCGTGCTGCTGAACTGTTGGCGGAGGCGCATGGTGCGGCGCGTGCTCTGGGGCGCGAGCGCATGACCGCGCGCACCGGGTTCGAGCTGGGTCTGGTGTTGCGGCGGCTGGGGCGCGGGGCGGAGGCCGGCTCGCTGTACGCGGCGGCCCTGGACGCCGCGCGGGAGCGCGGGTCGGCGTACGACGAGGCGCGGGTCCGCGATGCGTTGGCGGCGCTCGCCGAGGACTCCGGCGATGAGGCTGCGGCTCGTGAGCACGGTGAGGCGGCGCGTGCGATCCGCGAGCGGTACGGGGCGCGGTAGCCCTTCGGGCGGATGTGTGCCCCGGTCCCGCCCTTTCACCGTTTCCTCCGGGGGCAAGCCCCCGGGCCCCCGGGCCCCCGGGCCCGCGCTCCGCGCGGTTGTCCGGGGGCTTCGCCCCCTGGGCCCCCGCAACGCGGCTCCGCCGCGTTGGTCCTCAAACGCCGGACGGGCTGAATGGTGC
>NZ_JBTHHU010000053.1:0-35087 GCF_059089585.1 Streptomyces sp. SX-6
GGACGCTGTCGAAGACGTAGAACTCCGCCTCCGGGCCGAAGTAGGCGGTATCGGCGATACCGGTGGAGGCCAGGTAGGCCTCGGCCTTCTTCGCCACATTCCGCGGATCACGGCTGTACTGCTCACCCGTGATCGGGTCATGGATGAAGAAGTTGATGTTCAACGTCTTGTCACGACGGAACGGGTCCACCCGGGCCGTGGACAGATCCGCACGCAGCGCCATGTCGGACTCGTGGATGGCCTGGAAACCACGGATCGACGAACCGTCAAAGGCCAGGTCGGCAGAGGGATCGAACCCCGTGGCGGGGATCGTCAGATGTTGCATCACGCCCGGCAGGTCGCAGAACCGGACATCGACGAACTTGATGCCCTCGTCGGCGATGAACTTCCGTGCGTCATCGGCGTTCTGGAACACGCGAGTCCTCCTAGCCCGGCCGTCGGAGGGCCGGAACGGCAGCAGGGAGGGACAGTGGTCCTCCACTGCCCCAGGAACATGAAAAAACCAGCCAGCTGGTTTGTCAATCTGATCGGGGAGGAGCGTTCCATTCCGCGACATTGCCCTGATATGCCGGGAGTTGACTGGTGAGGGGTGCGGCCGAAAACGGTTCAGGGTGCAGGTGGCGGCAGTGACAGCCGACTGAAGGACGGGTAAAACCATCTGGTAGGTTTTATTGTCCCCGGGTAGCCGGTCGAGTGAGGTCAAAGGTGGCAGAGCAGACAAGGGCCAAGCGCACGCGCAAGGCCCTCATCGCAGGCGCGGCCGAGGTGTTCGACGGCATCGGCTACGAGCGCGCGACCATGGCCAGGATCAGTGCGGCGGCGGGAGTGACGAAGGGCGCCCTGTACTTCCACTTCCCCACCAAGGACGAACTGGCCCGCGCGGTACAGGTATTGGCGTGCGAGCGGTCCGCCGAAGCACTGGCGGCGATCGACCGGCCGGGCGAACCCGCCCTGCAGGCATTGATCGACGCGACGCATGTGCTGGCCGCGCTGCAGCGCGAGGACACGGCCGTCAGGGCGGGCATTCTGCTCGCGCGTGAGCGCGAGTGCGCGGAGGAGGCCGTCGACTGTCACGCGGTCTGGCTGGACGCCGTGTGGGCGCTGCTGATGCGCGCGTCCTCGGAACACGATCTGCAGCCCGGCGTCAGCCTGTACGCCGTCGCGGCGCTGACCCTGTCGATGATCGGCGGTACCGAGCTGTTCTCGTGCGGCGAGACGCTGGGGATGCGGACCGCGCTCGCCGCCGATGTGGAGCGGCGGGAGAACGCGACCGAATGGCTGGCGCGGATCTGGCGCCTCGTGCTGCCCGCAGTGGCCGCCGACGGTGGTGCGGGACTCCGGGTCACGGGCCGTAAGGACGGCCTGCCGGTGATGCGGGACGCGTAGTCCCGCAGCGCCTCAGCGGCGCTTGGGCTGTCTTCCCTCGGGCTTCAGGTGCGGGAGCATTCCGGGTACCGCGATGCCCGGCAGGAGGGTGCGCCACAGTGCGGTGATCCGCTCGGGCAGGTCCGCCCGGTCCGCGTAGAGTTGCGAGAGCAACTGGGTGCCGGTGTAGGCGCCGACGAGCAGTTGCGCCAGTTCCTCCGGGTTCGCGTGCGGGAGCAACTCCCCCTGCTGCTTGGCCGCTTCGAGCTGCTCGCGGAACGCGCTCACCCACAGCTCGTACGGGGTGATGTCCCGGACACCGAAGGACACCTGCTCGATCGCGAGCCGCACGCCTGCTCTCAGCAGCGTGTTGGTCTGCAGCTCGTGCGACAGGTACACCGTCATGTCGATGGTCGTCTGAAGTCCCGGCTCGGAACGGGGCAGTTCGAGCGTGTCCGCCTGGGCCGACATGACGCCCTGGGCGAGCGCTTCCTTGGACGGGAAGTGGAAGTACAGGGCGCCTCTGGTGACGCCGGCCTTCGCCAGGATGTCGTTGATGCTCGCTGTCGTGAAGCCGTTCTCCTCGAAGACGGCGGCGGCGGCTTGGATGAGGGTCTCACGGGTCTTGATGGCCCGCTCCTGCTGTGGCCTCGCCATAGAAATTTCCCTTGTTGAAGGTAGTAGAAAAAACCATCCAGCCAGTATCTTATCAGCGTGTGCACCGCTCAGAGAGCCTGGTGTCCAGCCATGCATCGGTGTCCAACGGGGAGGGACTCGAATGCCCAGCACGCCCACCTTTGTCGCGCACGCTGCTTCCGCTTTTCCGGCCGCAGCCACGTTGCCGCAGCCCGAGGTCCGGCCGCTTCCGCGGCTGACCACCACCGTTCCCAAGGAGTACGTCCACCGCGCCGCTGTGTCCGAGGTGTTCCTCACCGGCTGGAGAACCGCTGGTGAGAACGTATATGTCGTCACTGCTCAGTGGCCTCGCGCCCACTCGTTCTACGGCTCGGCGGCCGGACTGCACGACCCGTTGCTGCTGGCCGAAACGCTTCGCCAGACGATTCCGCTTCTCTCGCACGTCGGTTACGACGTGCCGTTCGGACACCGGCTCATCTGGCAGGACCTGCAGTACTCGGTGACGCCCGGAGCACTGCGTTCCGGAGCCACTCCGGCAGAGCTCGAACTGCGGATCACCTGCTCCCCGGTCCAGCGAGCTAGCCGACTGACCGGTATGGGAATGGAATTCCTGGTGCTGCGCGAGGGTGCCGTACTGGCGACGGCCCGGGCCCGCTTCACCAGCCTCTCGCCGTCCGTCTACCGCCGGGTGCGCGGCGAGTACGGGGACATCGACCGGGTGCTCGCCGGCGCGCTGCCGCTCGAACCGCCCGTCGCCCCGCAGCTCGTGGGGCGCGACCGTCCCGGTGACGTGGTGCTGGCACCCACCGATGTCGAGGGCCGCTGGCTGCTGCGCAACGACACCGCACACGCCGTCCTTTTCGACCACCCCGTCGACCATTCGCCCGGCATGCTGATGCTCGAGGCGGCCCGCCAGGCCACCCAACTCGTGGTGGGTTCCGGGAAGGTGGTGCCGGTGGTCATGGACTCCGTCTTCACCCGCTACGTCGAGTTCGACTCGCCGTGCTGGATCGAGGCCGACATCCTGGCCTCGAACGACCCCTGCCGGTCGCGGGTCCGGGTCACCGCCCGGCAGAACGACCAGGTCGCCTTCTCCGCGACCGTGACCACCCACACGCCTCTCTGATCACCCACAGGCCTCTCTGACAACCCCCCACACGGCCGGGGCGCTTCCGCGAACGGAGCGCCCCGGCCGCGGGAGTTCAGAGGTGCTCAGCCGAAGAGGCGTTCCAGGACGACCGCTATGCCGTCGTCCTCGTTGGAGGCGGTGATCTCGTCGGCCACGGCCTTCAGCTCCGCGTGCGCGTCCGCCATGGCGACGCCGTACGCCGCCCACCCGAACATCGGGACGTCGTTCGGCATGTCGCCGAAGGCGATCGTGTCGGCCGCCTTCAGGCCCAGGCGGCGGGCGGCCAGGGACAGGCCCGTGGCCTTGCTCAGGCCGAGCGGGAGCAGCTCGACGATGCCGGCGCCCGCCATCGTCACGCCCACCAGGCCGCCGGCCACCGAGCGCGCGACCTCCGCCAGGGCGTCGTCGCCGAGCTCCGGGTGCTGGAGGTAGAGCTTGTTGAGGGGGGCGCTCCACAGGTCGGCCGGGTCCTTGACCGGGATGACCGGGAGCGGCCCTTCCTGGACGTGATAGCCCGGGCCCGTCAGCACCTCGCCGTCCAGCCCGTCCCGGCTGACGGCGAGGAACAGCGGACCGACCTCCGCCTCGATCTTGGCGACGGCCAGCCCGGCCAGCTGCCGGTCCAGCGTCACCGAGGTGAGCAGCCGGTGCTCACCCGCGTGGTAGACCTGCGCGCCCTGGCCGCACACGGCGAGGCCGCGGTAGTCCAGCGCGTCGAGTATGTGCTTCGTCCACGGCACGGACCGGCCGGTGACGACGATGTGCGCGGCACCCGCCGCCGTGGCCAGGCCGAGGGAGGCACGGGTGCGCTCCGAGACGGTCTCGTCGGAGCGCAGCAGCGTGCCGTCGAGGTCGGTGGCGACAAGACGGTACGGCGGCGGGGTGCTGGCAGCGGTCACCGGGCGACCGGCTCCAGGACCTCACGCCCGCCCAGGTACGGACGGAGCACCTCCGGCACGCGCACCGTGCCGTCCGCCTGCTGGTGGTTCTCCAGCAGCGCCACGATCGTGCGCGGAACCGCGCACAGGGTGCCGTTGAGGGTGGCCAGCGGCCGGACGTTCTTGCCGTCGCGCATGCGGACGGACAGCCGGCGGGCCTGGAACTCGTTGCAGTTCGACGTGGACGTCAGCTCGCGGTACTTGCCCTGGGTGGGGATCCACGCCTCGCAGTCGAACTTGCGGGACGCGGACGAACCCAGGTCGCCGGTGGCGGTGTCGATCACCTGGAACGGCAGCTCCAGGCTCGTCAGCCACTGCTTCTCCCACTCAAGGAGCCGCTTGTGCTCGGCCTCGGCGTCCTCCGGCGCGATGTACGAGAACATCTCGACCTTGTCGAACTGGTGGACGCGGAAGATGCCGCGGGTGTCCTTGCCGTACGTGCCGGCCTCGCGGCGGAAGCAGGGCGAGAAGCCCGCGTACCGCAGCGGCAGCCGGTTCGCCTCGATGATCTCGTCCATGTGGTACGCGGCCAGCGGGACCTCGGACGTGCCGACCAGGTAGAAGTCGTCCTTCTCCAGGTGGTAGACGTCCTGCGCGGCCTGGCCCAGGAAGCCGGTGCCCTCCATGGCGCGCGGCTTGACCAGCGCGGGGGTGAGCATCGGCGTGAAGCCGGCGGCGGAGGCCTGCGCGATGGCGGCGTTGACGAGGGCGAGCTCCAGCAGCGCGCCGACGCCCGTCAGGTAGTAGAAGCGCGAGCCGGAGACCTTGGCGCCGCGCTCGACGTCGATCGCGCCGAGCGACTGACCGAGCTCCAGGTGGTCCTTCGGCTCGAAGCCCTCGGCCGCGAAGTCGCGCGGGGTGCCGACGGTCTCGAGGACGGCGAAGTCGTCCTCGCCGCCGCGGGGGACGTCCGGGTGGACGAGGTTGCCGATCTGCAGCAGCAGGCGCTGGGCCTCGTCCGCTGCCTCGTTCTGCTCGGCGTCGGCGGCCTTCACGGCGGCGGACAGCTCACCGGCACGCTTCAGCAGCTCGGTCTTCTCGTCACCGGAGGCCTTGGGGATGAGCTTGCCGAGCGACTTCTGCTCGGCGCGGAGTTCGTCGAAGCGGACGCCGGACGACCTGCGCCGCTCGTCGGCGGAGAGCAGTGCGTCGACAAGCTCGACGTCCTCTCCACGGGCGCGCTGGGAGGCGCGCACACGGTCGGGGTCCTCACGAAGCAGGCGAAGGTCAATCACCCCTCAAGGCTACCGTTGTGTGCTGCGATCACTCGACGCGATATTCCTCTTCGTTATAATTTGTCCCATTCTGGGGGAGCGGGAAAAAGGGAGCCGGGGAAATTCGCGCGCGATGACCGGAAAACGGCGGGCAGGTTGCCGGGAAGCTATCCGGACGTTGCCGGAAATTGACGAAACAGCGGGCAAATGACGTAAGCGTGCGGAGTGCCCGGGTGAGCTGCCTTGCGTCAGGCGGGAGTTGGGGCGTCCATTGTCCACAGGAGCGTTCCCCTCCGCTTCTTTGTCCACAGGCTGTGCGTGAAATCTGTGGATGTCGGAACCAGAGCTTCCGGATATTTTCGTTCCCGGTCGCCTCTGGACGGAGTTCTCTCGGGTAAACCTCGCGCGGGCACTCTTTCGGGTGGTGATCGCTCGCCCCCGGGGAGTGTTCGACGATTTTCGGCTGACGGGTGGCCGACGGGTGGGGGTGTTGACAAGGGGCAGGGCTGTGGATGACGCGGCGGGTTGCTAGAGAGATTTGTCGACATTGACCGTTTTGCGGCCCGCCTGAAGGGTCTCGCTCTATCGACTTATCCCCAGATCGAGAGTCGCCTGTGGATAACTCGCCCGGTTGTCCACAGGCTCCCGGGCCCCTGGGACCCGCTCCGGCTCAGGCCCGGCCGTCCTGGCAGCGCGCGAGCCACTCCGCCGCCGCCACGAAGTCGGCGTCCGACGTCCCGGGCCGCGGCGCGGCAGCGGTGCCCGACCGGTCGTCCGGGTTCTCACCCGCACGCGGATACGAGCCGAGGAACCGCACCTTCGGGCAGGTCCGCTTCAGCCCCATCAGCGTCTCGGCCACCCGGCGGTCGGTGATGTGCCCCTCGCAGTCGATGGAGAAGCAGTACCGGCCCATTCCCTCGCCCGTGGGCCGCGACTCGATCCACGTCAGGTTCACCCCGCGCGAGGAGAACTCCTGCAGCAGCTCCATCAGCGCACCGGGGTGGTCGTCCCGGAGCCAGACGACCATGGACGTCCGGTCGGTGCCGGTGCGGGCCGCGGGCCGCGCGGGCCGGCCGGCCAGGACGAAGCGGGTCTGCGCGTTCCGCACGTCGTGGATGTCGGTGACCAGCGGCTCCAGCCCGTACGTCGCCGCCGCGAACTCCCCGGCGAACGCGGCGTCGTAGCGCCCCTCCTGCACCAGGCGCGCGCCGTCCGCGTTGGATGCCGCCGACTCCCACTGCGCCTTCGGCAGGTGCGCCGCCAGCCACTTGCGCACCTGCGGCTGGGCCACGGGGTGGCCCGTCACGGTCTTGATGTCCGCCAGCGCGGTCCCCGGGCGCACGAGGAGCGCGAAGGTGATCCGCAGCAGCACCTCGCGGTAGATCATCAGCGGTGCGCCGGTGGCGAGTTCGTCGAGCGTCGCGGTGACGCCGCCCTCGACGGAGTTCTCGATGGGCACGAGCGCCGCCGCCGCGTCCCCGTTCCGCACGGCGTCCAGCGCCGTCGGAACGGAGACCATGGGCACCAGCTCCCGCGTCGCCGCCTCCGGCAGGGTCCGCAGCGCGGCCTCGGTGAAGGTGCCCTCGGGACCGAGATAGGTGTAGCGGCTCGCAGACATCACGCTGGCTCCTCGGTGTGGGGTGGCTGATGCGCCACCCTACCCACGGCCGTCAGCCTTCCAGCAGCCGCTGCCCGACGTACTCGCCCGGCGCGCAGCCGCCCGGAACGGCGAACAGTCCGCTCGCTTCGTGGCGCAGGAAGCGCGACAGGCCGTCGCCCCGGTCCAGCTTCCGCTGCACCGGGACGAACCCGTGCGCGGGATCCGCCTGCCAGGCGACGAACAGCAGGCCCGCGTCCGGCGCACCGTCGTCGCGGAAGCCGTCGTGGTAGGAGAACGCCCGCCGCAGCATCGCCGCGCCGCGGTTGGACTCCGGCGCCGCGACCCGGATGTGCGCGTCGCCCGCGATTGCCAGCGAACCGTCCGGCAGCACCTTGTTCAGGTCCACCGGCGTCGTCTCCGTACCGCCGGACAGCGGGGCGCCGTCGGACTTGCGCCGGCCTATGACCTTCTCCTGGCGCTCCAGTGACAGGTTGTCCCAGCTGTCGAGCAGCATCCGGATGCGGCGTACGACCGCGTACGAGCCGCCCGCCATCCAGCTGTCGGCACCCTTGTGGTCTTCCGGCACGAACATCTTGGCGGCGAAGGAGTCGTCCGCCGGCTTGGGGTTGTTGGTGCCGTCGACCTGGCCCATCAGATTGCGGGCGGTCATCGGCTGTTCGGTGGCGCCCGGCGTCCGGTTGAAGCCCGTCATCTGCCAGCGCAGCCGTGCCGAGTCCCCTGCCTGCTTCTGGACCAGCCGCAGCGCGTGGAAGGCGACGAGCGCGTCGTCGGCGCCGATCTGCACCCACAGATCGCCGTCGCTGCGCTTCGCGTCGAGCGCGTCCTGGGTGAAGGCGGGCAGCGGCTCCAGCGCGGCGGGCCGCTTGGCGGCCAGCCCGGTGCGGTCGAAGAAGCTGCGGCCGAAGCCGAAGGTGACGGTAAGCGAGGACGGTCCCGCGTCCAGCGCGATGCCCGTGTCGTCGCCCTTGGGCGCGGCGCCCTCCATCAGCTCCGCCGCCGTCGCCGACCAGCGTCTGAGCAGCGCCGCCGCGGTCTTGCGGTCGGCGCCCGGCGCGAGGTCGAAGGCCGCCAGGTACCCGTGCGCCTGCGCGGGCGTGACGATGCCGGACTGGTGCGTGCTGTGGAAGGGGACGGAGGCCGAGCCGACGCCCGACAACGGGGCCGCGTCGTCGCGTACCGCCTCCGCCCCGAAGGCGCCGGCGGCGCCGCCCGCGACCAGTCCGGCCGCACCCGCGGCACCGGCGGTGCCGAGCAGGCGCCGCCGGGAGAGGAACTGCTTCTCTGTGCTGTCAGCCATCAGTTGATCTTCACGTTCTTGATCTCGGTGACCTGGTCGATCTCTGAGGTCCGTACGGTCAGGGTGAGCTGCCACTGTCCGCCCATGGGCAGCTGGAAGCCGGTGGCCTCCCACCGCCCGGTGGACAGGTGCTTGAGAGGAGCGCGCAGCGGGCCGATCGCCTTCTCCTTCTCGGTGAACGACACATCGAGCTGCGGGACGTCCACCGGCTTCCCGGCGGGGTCCGTCAGCCGGACGTCCACCGTATTGGCGCCGGAGCGCGCGGGGTCGACGGTGACCCGGGCCGTGCCGCGCCCGTTGGTCGCGCCCGTGTCGTAGGGGATCGTGGCCTCGGCCGGGCCGGTGCCGGTGCTCGTGCCGCTCCCGGCCGCCGCCTGCTTCTGCTCGGCCTCGGCGCGGCCGGGCTGGGTGCCCGTCAGCACGGTCGTGACCGCGAGCAGCACGACGGCGACCGCCGTCTCGGCGAGCACGGAACGGCGCAGTCCCGTACGGCCGGTGTCCGCGTCGCGCTGCCGCTGCCCGGCGGCCTTCGCGAAGACCGCCTGCTGCCGGGCGAGTTGGGCGGCGCGCTCCGGGGACTTCCCGGCGGGGCCCTTGGCGGGCCTGGCCTTCTTCGGGGCCTGCGCGGCGGTGCGGTCGGCGAGCCTGCCCGTCCAGCGGCGCGAGACGTACGCGAAGCCGACCATGACGGCCACCAGGGCCACCTTGAGCAGCAGCCAGCGGCCGTACTCCGTCCCCGTCAGGGCGTCCCACGTGCCGACCTGGCGCCAGGCCTGGTACAGCCCGGTCGCCACCAGAACGCACACAGCTGTGAACGCCAGCCGCGAAAAACGACGCACTGCTGTACGCGATATCGGCTCGCCCGACCACAAAACGGCCAACAGCGCGGCAAGTCCGCCGAGCCACACCGCGGCACCCAGCAGATGCGCGATGTCGACCGGCATCGCCAGCCACGGCTGTATGCCCGTCGACGCGTGCTCGGCCATCGCCCACGTCGCCGCCAGCCCGCCGGCGACGAGCGTGCCGCCGACGCCCAGGGCGTACGCGACACCGCGGCGCGCGCCGAGCGTCGGCTCGTTCTCCCTGGCGTACGTGCCGAACAGCACGGCCAGGAACACCGCGGCCGCGCTCAGCAGCACCAGGCGCGACAGCATGGCGGCGCCCGGCTTGGTGGACAGCGCATCGCCGAGCAGCGCGAGGTCGAGGACGGAGCCCAGCCCCTTGCCGCTCGTGTACGCGCCCCGCAGCAGCAACAGCGCGCCCGTCGAGGCGAACAGCGCGACCCAGCCGGCCACGGCGACCTTCTGCACGGGCCGCGACGCGCGGCACACGCCCGCGAAGACACAGCCGCCGACCAGCAGCGCGAAGCCGCCGTACGCCGCGTACCGGCCGATGCCGTAGAAGGTGTCGACGACCGGGTCGATCTCGGTGGCGGCCGCCTTCACCGTCGTCTTCGACGGCGCGCCGATCGAGAAGGTGAACGCACCGGCCACCGGGTGGCTGTCGGCCGAGACGGCCTGCCACGCCACGGTGTACGTGCCGTTGGCGATCCCCGTGCGCAGCGCGACCGCCGCCGTGTCGGACTTGCCGGGCACGTGCGCGGGCCTGCCCTCGTCGACGCGCTTGCCCTGCGGGTCCAGGACACGCACCGAGTCGGCGCTCAGCAGCACCCCCTCGGAGAAGGTGAGCGTGACCTGCTGGGGGGCGCTCGGCACCACCGACCCGCTCGCCGGGTCGGTGGCGGTCAGCGCGGCGTGCGCCGACGCGGTGCCCGCGCCGAGCGTCAGCGTGCACAGCAGCGCGGCGAGCAGGGTGCCCAGCAGAGCGAGCGCCTTGCCTGCCGCGGTCCTCGTCCTCATCGCGACGTCAGCCCTTGGGGCGGAAGGACGCGTCCTCGACCGGCACCTGGACCTTCACCGGCGCGGACGTCGCGAAGTGCAGCGTGAACTCGATCTTCTCGCCGACCTTGGGCTTGTGGCTCAGCTTGCCCAGCATGAGGTGGTTGCCGCCCCGCGCGAGCGACAGCTCGCCCTTCGCCGGCACCTCGAGCTTCTGGGCGTGCTTCATCTGCGAGCCCTCGGTGGAGTGCAGGGTGACGTCCTGCGAGAGGGGGCTGGTGACCTTGGTGAGCTGGTCCGCCTTGCCGCCGTCGTTCTTGACGGTGAAGTACGCGGCGGCCATGTCGTCCATCGCGGGCTTCGGCATGTAGGCGCCGTCCACGGACAGCTCGGCCTTGTCCTTGGTGCCCGAGTCGCAGCCGGTGAGCAGCAGGAACGTGCTCGCGAGCAGCAGGGGGAGGGCCGCCGCGGCGGCCACGGTGGTCTTGCGCATCACGGGTTCTCCCCCTTGACGATCTTCGGGAGGCTCTTGGCGTACTCGTCGGAGGTGGCCTCGGCGGTGTAGATCCAGTGGCCCGCGTCGTCCTTCGGCGAGAAGCCGACGACCTGGGCGCCGTGGCTGACGGTGATGGAGCCGTCCTTCTCCTTCTTCGGCTTCTCCACCAGGATCCCGAGCGGCTTGGCGGCGGCCTGGATCGTGTCGAAGTCACCGGTCAGACCGACTATGTCCTGCCCGCCCTGGGCGTCCAGCCACTGCCGCATCCGCTTGGGGGTGTCGCGGGCCGGGTCGGTGGTGACGAAGACGATCTGCAGCTTCTCCTGGTCGGCCTTGGGCAGCTTCTTCGCGGCGGAGGCCATGTCGGCGACCACGGTCGAGCAGACGTCGGGGCAGTAGGTGTAGCCGAAGTAGAGCAGGACGGCGCGGCCCTTGGTCGCCTTGACCAGTTCGTACTTCTTGTCCGCCGTGTCGGTCAGCACGAGGTCCGGCTTGGCCTTGGGGGTGTCGAGCGAGACGGGGCCCTGCTTCCTGGGCTCGGCCGAGACATCGGCGGCGGGCTTGTCGCCGTCGCTCTTGCCGTCGGAACCGCTGCAGGCCGTCAGGGTGAGCGCGGCGGCGATCGCCACCGCCGCGCCGAGGAACTTGGTGCGCATGGAGCGTTGTCTCCAGGGGGTGTGTCGGTGGGGTCCGGTCAGGCGTCGGTGCGGCGGCGTCCCGCGAACACGCCGAAGGCGGCGCCGGCCACGCCGACGACGATGCCCACGATGCCGAGGACGCGGGCGGTGGTGTCGGAGGAGTCGTCGCTCTTCGCGGCGGCCTCGCTCTTGTCGTCGGCACTCTTGCCGTCGGTGTTCTTGTCAGCGGCCTTGTCGACGAGCTTCAGCGTCGGCGCCGGGTGCTCGGGCTCCTCGCCGCCCGGCTTGGACGGGTCGATCCAGCGGACCACGTCCTTGTCCGAGTACGTCTGGAGCGCCTTGAACACCAGCTGGTCGGTGTCGGTGGGCAACTGGCCGACCGACAGCGGGAACTGCTGGAACTGGCCCGGCTTGATCTCGCCGCCCGTCCACGTGACCTTGCTGACGGCCTCGGTGACCGTCCCGTCGTCCGTCTTGACCGGCTTGTCGAGCTTGGTCTTCTCGACCTTCACATCCCAGCCCGGCACCGCCTGGGGCATCACCGAGGCGAGCGGGTGCTTGGGGTCGAGCGTGAGCTCGAGCTTCACCGTCGAGGCGTTGTCCTTCTCGTTCGGCACCTTGATGGCGATGGTGCTGTAGCCGCCCTTCTCGGCGGTGCCGGGCTGCACGCTGACGTGCGCGAAGGCAGGGCCGGCCAGCAACAGCACACCGGCGGCGGCGATACCGCCGGCCACGGGCAGCCGGCGCAGGACGGAGGAACGGGTACGCGATGCGTTCATGCGAGAACACTCCTCGAACAGGAGGGGGCGGAAGAGGTGGCGCGCGTGCGGCCACGCCGCGACCGCCCTCCCGCCGTAGTGCGGAGTGCGTCGCGTCGTTCAGGCCGCGAGGGCGAAGCGCGGCGGGCCCCGCCTGGTGACGGAGTGCTGGAGCTCCGGCTCGTACGCCGGGCGCTCCTCGTGCCCGTGGCCGTGGCGGACGGGCAGGGCGGGGCCTTCGGCCGTGCCGTCGGCGAAGGCCCGTACGAACACCATCGCGGCACGCAGCGCGCGGACGAGCGCGGCCTCGGCGACCATGCGCGCCGACTGCGCGGACAGGCCCACCGCCCGCCACAGCGCGGCCTCGCCGCGCCGCAGCAGCCAGCCCACGGCCAGTGCCGCGAGCAGGTGGCCGAGCAGCATCGGCAGGGATAGCGGCAGGATGTGCCAGAGCGAGGCCGGGGCGTGCTCCATGGGCATGGCCGTTCCCGCCGGGTGCACAGCCGGGTCCAGCCCGGCGTCCGTGATCACCCGGCGCGCCTCGGCCGTCGAGGCCGGAGGGCGCTGGTTGCAGAGCAGTTTGCCCGCGAACGAGATCAGCGGGTTGTCGGGCCCGGCCGACGGCCGGACCGGCTCGGCGCCGCGCTGTCCCAGGCCGAACAGCGCGTGCAGCCCCACCTGTCCCACGGCCAGGCAGGCCGCTATCCCCGGCAGCGAGCGTTCCCGTCCGGCCAGAGGTATGGACACCGCGAACACGGCCGCGAACCCTGCGGCCAGCGTCCACAGCGGCACTCCCGCGCACGAGGCCAGCACATGCCCGCCCGCGGACAGCAGGACACAGACCGCGGTGAACACCGCAGCCCGGAGCAGTCGCAGATCGGCGCCGGCGCGCGCGACGGGGTGGGACATGGCTGCGTCATCATCCCACCGGGCTTACTCCTTTCCTACGGCAGGGTGGGTCCGCATACCTCAATGCGCCGTCTTCTCGCATCCGCCGAATGAGCGGACTCACACACCCGGCAGGCTTACCAGCCGTCGCGCGCGGCTATAGGTATCGGTATGTCGAGCCGCGCCAGGAGGCTGAGCATGAGCATTTGGTGGTCACTCCACTTGCGGCGCGAGGCCGCGAGCGTTCCGCTCGCCCGGAGGCTCCTTGTCGGTGCCATGGAGACAGCAGGGGTCGACCCCGACATTGCCTACGATCTCGCGGTGGCCCTCAGCGAGGCGTGTGCCAACGCCGTGGAACACGGTGGTGATTCCTCCACCGGTTATCGCGTCACCGCCTGCATCGACGGCGACACCTGCCGCATCGAGGTGATCGACTCGGGCCCCGGGTTCGAGGAACGCTCCTGTACCCGTGAGCACCGCCCCGCTCGCCGCCCGCGGACGAAGACCCCGGCTCCCGTCCATGACGAGCACGGTCGGGGTCTCTTTCTGATCGAGTCGCTGGCGGACAACGTCCGTGTCCGCAACCGGCCCGGCCATCGGGGTGCGGTGGTCAGCTTCGACAAGATCCTCAAGTGGAGAGAGGGCGCGCCCCCGGCGGCAGCGCTGCTGAGAGCGTCGTAGCTGCCCGGAGTGCCGTAGTCGCTCAGAGCGTCTGGGCTATGCGCTCCATGTCCTCGGGGCGGCCGGACATGATCGTGCGCGCGTGCTCGGTGACCGCCTCGACCGGCCAGTCCCACCAGGCGGCGCGCAGCAGCCGCTCGACATCGGCGTCGTCGAACCGCTGCCGGATCGGACGGGCCGGGTTGCCGCCCACGATGGTGTACGGCGGGACGTCCGACGTCACCACCGAGCCCGAGGCGATGACGGCACCGTCGCCGATCGTGACACCCGGCATGATCAGCGCCTGGTAGCCGATCCAGACGTCGTTGCCGATCACGGTGTCGCCACGGCTGGTCATGCCGGTGACGAGATCGAGCGTCCGCTCCGCCCAGGCCCCGCCGAACATGGTGAACGGGAAGGTGGAGACCCCCATCGTCGGATGGTCGGCGCCCGCCATCATGAAGCGCACGCCGGTGGCGATCGCGCAGTACTTGCCGATCACCAGCCGCTCCGGGCCGTAGGCGTAGAGCACGTTGCGGCGCTCGAACTCCTCCGCGCCGTCCGGGTCGTCGTAGTAGGTGTACGCGCCGACCTCGATGCGCGGGTCGGTGACCAGGGAACGCAGCAGCACCACGCGGTCGTGGCCGGCCAGCGGGTGGAGGGCGGTGGCGTCGGGGATCGCGGTTGCGGCGGGCATGGTGCCTCCCATTGAGGAGCATGAGCTAACGCGACCCTTGTCGCGTTAGCTCAACGATGGCAGGCTCCGCCCCCGCCCGCAACCCCTAATGCAATCCGAGTTGTATTTACTTCTTCAAGTCCGCCATCCACGCCTCGACGTCGGCGGACGTACGCGGCAGCGCGGCGGAGAGATTGCGGTTGCCGGTCTCCGTGACGAGGATGTCGTCCTCGATGCGGACGCCGATGCCGCGGTACTCCTCCGGCACGGTCAGGTCGTCGGCCTGGAAGTAGAGGCCGGGCTCGACGGTGAGCACCATGCCGGGCTCGAGGGCGCCGTCGACGTACGCCTCCGTGCGGGCGACGGCGCAGTCGTGGACGTCCATGCCGAGCATGTGGCCGGTGCCGTGCAGGGTCCAGCGGCGCTGGAGGCCGAGCTCCAGGACGCGCTCGGCCGGGCCCTCGAGCAGCCCCCACTCGACGAGCTTCTCGGCGAGCACCCGCTGGGCGGCGTCGTGGAAGTCGCGGAACTTCGCGCCGGGCTTCACCGCCGCGATGCCGGCCTCCTGGGCCTCGTACACCGCGTCGTAGATCTTGCGCTGGAGCTCGGTGTACGTGCCGTTGATGGGCAGCGTGCGGGTGACGTCGGCGGTGTAGAGGGTGGTGGTCTCCACGCCGGCGTCCAGGAGCAGCAGCTCGCCGGAGCGGACCGGGCCGTCGTTGCGCACCCAGTGCAGGGTGGTGGCGTGCGGGCCGGCGGCGCAGATGGAGCCGTAGCCGATGTCGTTGCCCTCGACGCGGGCGCGCAGGAAGAACGTGCCCTCGATGTACCGCTCCGAGGTGGCCTCGGCCTTGTCGAGGACCTTCACGACGTCCTCGAAGCCGCGGATGGTCGAGTCGACGGCCTTCTGCAGCTCGCCGATCTCGAAGTCGTCCTTCATGAGCCGCAGTTCGCTGAGGAAGACGCGCAGCTCTTCGTCGCGCTCGGCGGTGACCTTGTCGGTGAGGGCGGCCTCGATCCCGGCGTCGTGGTCGCGGACGGCGCGGACCGGGCCGGTGGCCGCGCGCAGCGCGTCGGGGAGCCCCCGCACGTCCCGGCAGGGCAGGCCCAGCAGCTGCTCGGACTCGGCGAGGCTGTACCGGCGGCCGACCCACAGCTCGCCCATGCCGTCGAGCCAGAACTCGCCGTTCTCGCGGCTGGAACGCGGCAGCAGGTAGAGCGTCGCCTCGTGGCCGTCGGTGACGGGCTCCAGGACGAGGACGCCGTCCTGCGTCTGGTCGCCGGTGAGGTGGGCGTATTCGGTCGCGGCGCGGAACGCGTACTCGGTGTCGTTCGAGCGGGTCCTGAGGTTGCCCGCGGGGATCACCAGGCGCTCGCCGGGGAACCGGGCGGACAGCGCGGCGCGGCGCCGGGCGGTCTCCTGCGCCTGGGCCATGGGCCGCAGGTCGCGCTGCTCGGTGTCGGCCCAGCCGGTCTTCATGTTCGCGGCAAGCTCGGCGGAGACGGTCGGGTAGAGACCGTTCTTCCGCTGCTTGATGGGCTCGTCGCCCTCGGGGTTCTCGGGCGCGGGCTGGTCGGTCACTGCTCTCCTCCTCGAACGGGGCCGTCCTCCATCGTAGGTGTGGCCGAAAGAGGCGGAGAAGGGCCATGGCGACCGTGGGGAAACGGGGCGAAGGTCCTTCCGTCTCCCGGATGACATCAATCGGGATGTATCACTCGAAATGGGCGACGAGGAGCACGGCGTCGTCCTCCACGTCGTCCGCGTCCTGTGGCAGGACGGCCCGCAGCACATGGTCGGCGAGCGCCTCCGGATCGCGCCGGGCCTCCTTGGGCACGCTCGCCGCCGCCGTGTGCAGGCGGGCGAAGGCCCGGTCCATGGTGCCGCCCGTACGGCGCAGCAGTCCGTCGTTGTAGAAGAGAAGCGTTTCCCCCGGCGCCGGTTCGATCTCCACGCTGGGCGCCTCCCAGCAGGCCAGCATGCCGAGCGGGGCCGAGAGCGAGGTCTCCACGTACTCGATGCGGTGCTCGCCGATGATCAGCGGTGAGCAGTGCCCGGCGCCGGCGACCACGACCTTCCTGAAGGCGGGCTCGCAGTACGCGAAGAGCGCCGTGGCGGCGCGGGAGGGTTCCGTCAGGCGCAGCAGCAGCTCGAGGTCGGAGAGGACGGCGACCGGATCCTCGCCCTCCATCACGGCGTACGCCCGCAGGGAGGCGCGCAGGCGGCCCGTCGCGGCGATGGCGCCGGGGCCGGAACCGGTGATTCCGCCCACGGCCAGGCCGAGTGCGCCGTCGGGCAGGGGGAGCGCGTCGAACCAGCTGCCGCCGCCGCGCGGCCCGGTGCGGTGGCGTACGGCCAGGCGGACCCCTGGGACGCGGGGCAGCCGGCTGGGGAGCAGTTCCTCGCGGAGGGTGGCCACGGTGTCCCGGGCCTGGGTGAGTTCGAGCAGCCGGGCGAGGTGCTCGGTGGCGTGGCCGCAGTAGAGGCCGGCCAGGTGCTGCCGGCGTTCGGCGGGTTCGGCCGGTTCGTCGTAGAGCCAGACGGCCGCGCCGATCCGGCGCGGCGTGCCGGAGGACGCGGCCGAGTCCAGCGGTACGGCGTAGCTGGCGGCGTAGCCGAGCCTCGCCGCGACCTCGCGGTGGCGGGGGTCGAGGTCCTCCTCGCCGGTGATGTCGGGCCGGCAGACGCCGGTGCGGGCGCCGACCGGGGGGAGGTCGTCGAGGAGCCGTACGTACGGGTGGGACGACCGGGGGGCGGAGTGGTCGTGCGGGATGGTCTCGAGGTGGCCGAGATCCGCGCGGCCGAGCCCGAGGCCCACGGTGACGGAGCGGCCGGAGCCGTCGTCGGGATGCAGGGTGACCAGGCCGCGGGCGGCGCCGACGAGGGTGCCTCCCGCGCGCAGGAGTTCCTTCAGGGCGTCGTCGAGGTTCGTGGTGCGGGTGAGGCGCTCGGTGAGTTCCTGGAGCGTGGTGAGGTCCGAGACCCAGCGCGCGAGGTGGTCCTGGACGAGGGCGCCCGCCGTGGGGGGAGTGTCGTGCGAGGGGGGTGCGTCGGCGGCGGGAACCGCAGCAGAAGACGGGGCAGGGGCAGGGGCGGGAGGATCGATTCCGGCCACTTTCGGGAGGTGGGGCGCGCTCATGGCCGCATGCCCCGGACATGGCGCGGGAAACCGGCCGTGCGACGGGTTTCGGGGAGGTTCTCCGGCATCCCGGCAAGGCTCTGTGATCGGCCCGTCGGCCTGCGTGTTCCATGAAATAGCACCGCAAACCCCCTGTCGTGGTGCGTGCTATCGGTGGGTCCACATGTACACGCCCCGGTGAGCAGATGTCCAGCATTGGACCAGTGGGAATGATGGTGTCTGAGGGGTTTTGAAGTTGGCCGGAAAATAGTGCCGTGGCCGCCGAATTGCGGTCGACTGGTGCCGTTCGACAGCGCGTCACCGTTGCGGCGGTGGGTACGTACTGGGGGACGGGCAAGGGGAGTTGGCACCGTCCGGAACCCGGCGGCGGGCCCCGGCGTCTTATCCGGCAACGGCCACGCCCGTCCCGATCGGAATGGGGCAACCCATGCCGTGGCGAGGGGCACACCGGACCGGTACGAAGCGCCATGCGCGCGCCACCCTCCGCCAGGTTTCACGCTCGGCCCTTGGCGTGATGCGCTGCGTTGTACGCGCAGTGACCTGTGATCCATGTGGTGCGTCGGTCCTCGCAGGACCACGGCGCGTTGAGTGTCGCGCCACGCAATGCCCGTAGTGCCATGTAGTCCATGCAGTCCGCGTGGAGTGTCATGCGACGCGACACGCGGTGCACGTCCGACCGCAGTGCAAGAACCGCAGTGCCAGACCGGCCCTCGTCCTACGACCGGGGCCCACCTTCGGCGTTCACGGAAAGGAACGAGCGCTCATGCGCGAGATCCTCGGCAGGCGACGCAAGCTGTCGCTTCGGCGAACCGGCCGTTCCGCGGTGCTGACCGCGGCCCTGACCTACGCCACGCAGTGGAAGTGGCCCGTCCTCCCGGGCGTGGGCCTGCGGCCCGGCATCGGCCGGGTGCGCGAGTGCGGCTGTGCCCACCCGGACTGCGCGGCTCCCGGCGCCCACCCCTTCGACCCCGGTCTGCTGGCGGCCACGACGGACGCCCGGATGGTCCGCTGGTGGTGGACCAACCGGCCCGAGGCGTCCATCGTGCTCGCCACGGGCGCGCGCGCGGCGTGCGCCGTGAGTCTGCCGGCGGTCGCCGGGGTGCGCGCGCTGGCGGCCTTCGATCGCGCGGGCGTACGCCTCGGTCCGGTCGTGGCGACGCCCACCCGCTGGACGCTGCTGGTGGCCCCGTACTCGCTCGAGGTCCTCGGGGAACTGCTCCACCGGCAGGAGTGGGTGCCGGGTTCGCTGCGCTTCCACGGCGAGGGCGGCTATGTGGTGCTGCCGCCGTCGGTGACGGGCACCGGGCGGGCCCGCTGGGAGCGCGGGCCGAGGCTGCCGGCGGGCCGCTCCGGCACGGTCGCGCGGCCGTGGCTGCCGGACGTGGCGACGGTGGTCGACGTCCTGGTCGAGCAGAGCGCCGCCACCGGCACACCGGACGGCGGCAGCAGGCTCGCGTACTGACCGCACGCACCCCGGAGCGGCGGACCGAACGGGCGAATCTGAGAGCGCGTACGGACGGGAGACGCACGCGCTCTCACTCGTACGGGTGCAAGCCGCTCGGGGAACTGCGGGAATCGGGCGTACAACGGCACGGAGAGGGCCCTCCCGCCCGCTATCTTGCGGGCGAGGGCCCTGCGTGGGACGCCGAGTTCGGGTGTCCGCCGCATCGAGAGCGCCCGGCGGGACGCACCCGGTCCGTCCCGCGATCCCGTAGTCCGCGGCGAGTTGCAGCAGGTGGTCCCATGGAGGGTGTGCCCGGCATGTGCCGGCAGCGCGCGGCCAATCTCCGGATGGTCGCGCTCGCGAGCGCGGTGGCGCTCGCAGTCGTGCTTCCGCTGGCAGCGGCGACCGCAGGCCCCGCGGGCCTGTCGGGCCGGCACAAGGCGGGGCCCGGCAAACGGCAGGGCGGGCCGAAGGAACGGGCCGGGGGCGCTGCGTCTTCTGCGTCTCCCGACGCCGGAACCCGGCCCGACGGCGGGCCGGGCACGCTGCTCGGCGCCCCTGACCGGCCCGCCGCGGAGCAGCCCGCCGCGGAGCAGGCCCGCAGCGCCGCCCAGTGCGGGCCCGAACTCGAGGCTCCCGCAGGCCTGGAGGCGCAGACCTGCGTCCTCGCGGACGGGGCGGACGCCTGGGCGCGTACGTACTACCGCAACGCCACGGGCGGCCCGCTGGCGGGCGTGCTGACGCTCATGGCCCCCGACGGGCAGACGGTCGAGGTGCAGTGCCGGATGACGGCCTCACAGGCTCCGGATGTGTGCGAGACGCCGCGCGGACGGGCCGTGCCGGGACATGGCGCATATACGGCGGTTGCGGAGATCGTTTCGGAGGAGGGGAAGCTCCTGCTCCGCTCGGGGAGCAACTCCCCGGATCCGTCGGCGGATTAGCGGGCGGTCGCCTGCGGGTCGTTTCGGCGGGGGCGCGTACGGGGGGCGCGGAAGCCGCGCAGTCCAGGCGGTGCGGGGGAAGTGCCGGGAAGGGGGCCGCCGGAGGGCCGGGCCCGGGCATGGAAGTGCCCGGTCGCTGGCGACGGGGGATGCACCAGCGACCGGGCTCCTAGAACGGTAACAAGAGATCGGCCGTTCGCAAATTCGATCGTGGATTTCCGGACGCGGATTTCCGGTCTGACAGCGGGAGTTGTGACAGGAGTCACGTGAAGGGACGCCTCCGGGGCCCCGGAACGCCGTCCTCCGCGCATTCCGGGGGCGCTCCGGCGAGCGGCGCCCGACCGCCGTCAGTTCAGGGTGATCTGACGGCTCGTGAGCCCGCTGCGTGCCCGCCGCTCCTCCGCCGTGAGCGGCGTCGTGTCGGTGAGCGCCGCGGCGAGCCGCTCGGCGAAGGCGGCGGCCGGCTTCTCCACGTCCGCCGCGCCCACCGTGCCCGGCAGGTCCCACACCGGCACGGTCAGGCCGTGCGCGCGGAACGAGCCGACGAGACGGGTGCCCTCGCCGAGCGAGGACGCGCCGGCCGCGTGCAGCCGGGCGAGGGAGTCCAGCAGCTTCTCCTCGGGGTGGGTCATCACCCAGCGCAGGTGGTTCTTCTCGGGCGTCTCGCACCAGTACGCGCCCTCGGCGGCGGCGAGCCGGACGGTCGGGATCGCGGCGGCGTTGGCGCGCTCCAGGGAGGCGGTGACCTCGCCGGTGGCGTTCTCGGGGTTCTCGATCCAGAACTCGAACCCGGTGTGCACGACCGGCTCGAAGGGGGCGTCCGCGTCCAGCAGGTCCTGCAGGCGCGGCCCGTCGGCGTCGGTGCGCCCGGCGGCGACCGGGGTGCCCGGCTCGGCGACGAGAGCGCGCTGGAGGGTGTCCGCCAGGTCGCGGCTGAGGTCGCCGGAGGCGGTGTCGTTCTGCAGGCCCAGTAGCACGGCGCCGTTGTCGCGGCGCAGGGCGGGCCAGGCCATCGGCAGCACGGTGGCCAGGGTCACGGAGGGCACGCCCTCGGGGAGCCCGCCCTTGAGGGTGAGTTCGACGGTCGCGGCGGGCACCAGCTCGCGCAGCGCGACCCAGTCCGCCTCGCCGGGCAGCGCCTCGAAGGGACGCTGCACCAGCTCGGCCGCGGCGTGCGCGGCCTGGTGCCCGTGGCAGGCCTTGTAGCGCCGGCCCGAGCCACAGGGGCAGGGTTCGCGGGCGCCGACGACGGGGACCGTACCGTCGCCGGGCAGCGGTGTGGCGGCCTTGGTCTGGGGGCGGCGCTTCTTGGCCATGGCGTGCGTGTCTCCCGATCGTGCGTCCGGCTCGTGTGCCCCGGGGCACACTTCGTTGACGGGCGCGAGCCTAGCGCTCGGTCGGGTCCTGTCCGCGGTACGCCCGGACATCGTTGTCCGAGCCCGTCCCGCCGCCGATGCGGGGGTCTACGCGCGTTGTCACGCCAGTTCGTCGAGATCGAGGTCGGCGAATTCGAGCGCCGGGTCGAGTTCCGGGGTGAGGTCGACGCGCGTAGCGAAACCGGCGTGCGCCGAGAGCGCGGCCCAGACGGTCACTTCGCCCGAGGCGTCCCGCACTCCCCACTCCTGGGAGAGCGCGCTGATGATGTTGAGTCCGCGGCCGCCGCGGGCCGTCACCGAGGGAGTGGCCGGAAATGGCCGGGTGGGTCCGCCGCCGTCCGTGACCTCGACGGTGAGCCTGCCCCGCTCGTCCACACGCCAGGCGGCGAGCACGCCGCCGCTTCCGTCACCCGCTCTCGCACCGTTCTCCCGGCTCAGCGGGCGCCCGTGGCGGTACGCGTTGCTGAGCAGCTCCGAAAGGATCAACACGGCGTCGTCGATGACCGGATCCGATACCCCACCGGCGCGCAGTTCCTCGCGCATCCGGTGTCTTGCCTCGCCCACACCGGCGGGACCATGGGGTACGGCCATGATCGACGACGTGGGCACTTCCTGTGCCACCACCAACGCCACCCCCGAGACCTCCTTTGCCCCACGTCACGGGATGAATGCCCCAATGGCCTGGACCGGAAACCGGCCACCCCGGACCCGGCGGGACCCGGCGGGGGCACTCACGGGGGCCGAACACGCACCGAACGCGCCGGTGCACTCCAGGTGAGGGAAACGGGAGTGCACGGACGTGCGTCAGCGGCGCCCGAGCTGGGTGAGTACCGCTCTGGGGCGGTTGGTGATGACCGCGTCCACGCCGAGGCGCAGGCAGAGTTCGACGTCCTCCGGCGCGTCCACGGTCCATACGTGCACCCGGTGTCCCGAGCGGTGCAGCCGGGCCACGCACCCCGGGTGGTTCCGTACGATCCGGATGCTCGGCCCCGCGATGCCGACGCCCGGCGGAAGCCGGCCGTCGCGCAGGCGCGGGGAGGCGAACTGCATGAGGAACACGGTCGGAAGACCGGGAGCGCCCGCCTGCACCCTGTGCAGTGAACGGGCGGAGAAACTCATCACCCGTACGGGCGAGGGCTCGTCCTTGGGCGGCTCGGTGAGGCCGAACCGGCCGAGCAGGGCGAGCAGTTTCTCCTCGACCTGCCCGGCCCAGCGGGTGGGGTGCTTGGTCTCGATGGCCAGCTCCACACGGCGGCCCGAGTCGGCCACGAGCTCGAGAAGTCGCTCCAGGGTGAGGACGGAGGTGCTGTCGTGGTCGGGCTCCTCCTCGTCGGCGGCCTGTCCCTTCCACGACCCGAAGTCCAGCGCCGAGAGATCGGCCAGCTCGAGGGCGGAGACCGCGCCCTTGCCGTTGGACGTGCGGTTCACCCGGCGGTCGTGGACGCACACCAGATGCCCGTCCGCGGTCAGGCGCACATCGCACTCCAGGGCGTCGGCCCCGTCCTCGATCGCCTTCCGGTACGCGGCCAGCGTGTGCTCCGGTGCGTCCTCGGAGGCGCCGCGGTGGGCGACGACGGCGACGGAGTGGCGCTCGGGACGGAGCTCCCGGGCCGGGTGCGCATAGGTCACCGCGTTATCGTGCCATCGCCTGGCACAATCGCGCATGGGCCCTTTGTCCGGTTGTCGGGGCGTCCGGTTGCCGGGGCTCGGTGACGGGCGGGGAAGCCGGCCCCTGCGCACAGCCTCCGCTTACGGAGGCCTGATGCGCCATGGGGAAAGCTGGAGGGCAGGCGTGGCCCGATATCGCGATCACACCGACGTGTACCTGGTGAGGAGACAACTGTGAGCACCGAGAACGAGGGCGCCGCCGTCCCGTCCGCGGCAGGGCCGCGGGCGGAGTCTCCGACACCGCCTCCGGCGACGCCGCCCGCCGCGCCGGAGCCCGTAGCCGCTCCCGTCGCGCCGCCGACCGCGCCGCCTCAGGCCGGGCCGCCTCAGGCCCCGGCGCCGGAAGCCGCTCCCGCCGCACCCCCGGCCGCGCCGCCGCAGGCCCCGGCGCCCGGCCCGGCGGAGCAGACCGCCCAGCAGGCCGCCGTGCTCGCGGACGCCCCGCCCCAGCCCCCGCCTCCGGGCGCCGGTGGCTGGTACAACGCGGCCGGTGCGCCGCAGCCGCCGTACGGCGCTCCCGCGGGCGGCGGCCCCGGCGGCCCGTACGCCCCCTGGGGCGCCCCCGCCCCGCCGCCGCGCCGCCGGGCCGGCGGGCTCGTGGCGGCCGTCCTGGCCTCCGCCCTGATCGCGGGTGCGATCGGCGGCGGCATCGGCTACTGGGCGGCGAACAACAGCGACACCGGCTCGACGACCGTCTCCTCTGTCGGCGACCCCAAGCTGCAGAGCCGTACCCCGGGTTCCGTCGCGGACATCGCGAGCAAGGCCCTGCCGAGCGTGGTCACCATCGAGGCGCAGAGCAACAGCGGCGACGGCGGCACGGGCACCGGCTTCGTCTACGACAAGCAGGGCCACATCCTCACCAACAACCACGTGGTCGCCGCGGCCGCCGACGGCGGCAAGCTCTCGGTGACGTTCTCCAACGGCAAGCAGTACGACGCCGAGGTCATCGGCCGCGCCCAGGGTTACGACGTGGCCGTCATCAAGCTGAAGAACCCTTCCGGCGCCGAGCTCAACCCGCTTCCGCTGGGCGACTCCGACAAGGCCGCCGTCGGCGACGCGACGGTCGCGATCGGTGCGCCCTTCGGCCTGTCCGGCACGGTCACCACGGGCATCGTGAGTGCCAAGAAGCGCCCGGTGGCCTCCAGCGACGGCGCCGGCAGCGGCAACGCCTCGTACATGAGCGCCCTGCAGACCGACGCCTCGATCAACCCCGGCAACTCCGGTGGGCCGCTGCTCAATTCGCAGGGCGCCGTCATCGGCATCAACTCCGCCATCCAGTCCGCGGGCAACGGTGGCGGCTTCGGCGGCCAGGGCGGCCAGTCCGGCAGCATCGGCCTCGGCTTCGCGATCCCGATCAACCAGGCGAAGAACGTCGCCGACCAGCTGATCAGGACCGGCAAGCCGGTCTACCCGGTCATCGAGGCCACGGTGAACATGAAGGACGCCGGCGGCGGCGCCAAGATCGCGTCGAACGGCGCCAACGGCGACCGGTCGGTCACCCCCGGCGGCCCGGCCGACAAGGCCGGCCTCAAGCCGGGCGATGTGATCACCAAGCTCGACGACACCAAGATCGACAGCGGCCCCACCCTGATCAGCGAGATCTGGACCCACAAGCCCGGCACCAAGGTCACGGTGACGTACGTCCGCGACGGCAAGCAGGCGACCACCGAGGTCACCCTGGGCGAGCGCGCGGGCGACAAGTAGCGCCGGCGGAGGCAGGCTGGGGCTGCATGCGACGACCGGGCACCCGGTAGGCTGTTCCCCGCGTCGCGCCAGGTCGTGCGGCGCGGGGAGAGTTGCCCGAGCGGCCTAAGGGAACGGTCTTGAAAACCGTCGTGGCAGCGATGTCACCGTGGGTTCAAATCCCACACTCTCCGCTCTCAAATCGGCTCCCGACCAGGCATGTTGGTCGGGAGCCGTTCGCATTCGCCCGTGTTTGCGTACCCTCCCCGCATGCGTGTGCTGGTGGTGGAGGACGATCAGGAGCTGGGCGCGGCCGTGGTGGTGCGGTTGCGGGAGGCCGGGTTCGCGGTGGATCTCGCGGGGCGGCTGGCGGAGGCGGATCTCAAGCTCGCCGTCAGTGACTACGACTGCCTGGTGGTGGACCGGGGGATGCCGGACGGGGACGGACTGGCCCTGGTCCGGGGGCTGCGCCGGGCGGGCGGGCGCGTACCCGTGCTGATGCTGACCGCGATGGACGCCGTGGCGGAGCGGGTGGCCGGATTCGACGGGGGCGCGGACGACTATCTGGTCAAGCCGTTTGCCTTCGCCGAACTGGCCGCGCGTGTGGGCGCGCTGTGCCGGCGGACCGAACAGCCCCGGCTCCCGGTGGCCGTGGCCGGTGACCTCGAGGTGGATCTCGCACGGCGTCGCGTGCGGCGTGCGGGGGTGCTGCTGGCGCTCACGGCAAAAGAGTTCGCGGTGCTGGAGCTTCTGATGGCCCGCGTGGGGCAGGTGGTGCCGCGGAGCGCCCTGATCGAGTGCTGCTGGGACGAGATGGCGGATCCGAAGTCGAACGTCGTGGACGCGGTGGTCGCCCAACTGCGGCGCAAACTCGGCCCTCCCGCGGTGATCGGCACCGTGCGCGGCGTCGGCTTCGTGATCGATGGCGAGCAGTGGCAATGACGGGCGACAGCCCCGCGAAGGCGCGGCTGAAGCGGCTGCGGTGGATGCTGACCGGCCTGTTCACCCTGACCACCGCCGGGTGTCTGGTGGCCTTGGCCGCGGTCGCGGTGACGATCGACGCACGGTCCCGCGACCGCGCGCTCGACGGCGATCTGGACCGCCGGGCGTCGAGCCTGGCGCGCGCGGTGTATTACGAGCGCGGCGTCCTGCGGCTCGAGCCGCTGCGCGAGGACGAGTTGGCCGAGGGGCCGGTGGCGCTGACGGTCGTGGAGTGGGACGCGGCGGGGCGCTTGCGGCAGCGGTTCTCACAGGGGGCCGAGCTGCTGCCCGCTCCGGACGGGCTGCGCGATGCGGGTGCGCGGGTCCGGCACGAGGAGGAGGCCGTCACCGTGGGCGGCACCTCCGCCGACGGGCGGCCGGTCCGGCTGGCGGCGGCGCCGGTGTGGGACGGCGACCGCGTCGGCGCGGTGGTGGTCACCGTCGGCGATCCCGCGGCGGGGCGCGAGGACCACGAACGGCTGGTGCAGTGGCTCTTCCTGGGCTGCCTGGGGCTGGTGGTGGCGGCGGGCTGCGCCGGGCACCTGCTGTCCGGGCGGAGCATGCGGCCCGCGCTGCGGGCCCTGGAGCAGCAGGAGCAGTTCCTGTCCGAGGCCGCCCATGAGCTGCGTACCCCGCTGGCAACGCTCCGGCTGGTCACCGAGGCCGGTGCGCGGTCGCCGGGGGAACCGGAGAAGGCCGCCGAGGCGCTGGCGGACGCGACGCGGCTGGCGGACCGGATGGGCCGGCTGGTCACGGGCCTGCTGACCCGCGCGCGGATCCAGGTGGGCACGCAGGAGGTGGAGCGGACGCCGCTCCGTCTCGACCAGGTGGCCGAGCAGGTCGCCGACGAACTCCTCGCCTCCGGCGAGGCGTCCGGTGCCGAGCTGACGGTGCGCACCGAACCCACGGTGGTGCACGGCGATCCGGAACTGCTGGCCCAGGCGGTGCGCAACCTGATCGACAACGCCGTCCGGCACGGTGCGGCTCCGGGCGGACGGGCCCGCGTCGAGGTGATGGTGGCCGGGAACCGCGTGACGGTACGCGACCACGGGCCGGGGCCGGCGACGGGGCCCGCCGCGGGAACGGGCATCGGGCTGGCGATCGTACGGTGGGTCGCGGATCTGCACGGGGGTACGGCCCGTATCGGTGCCGCCCCCGGCGGCGGGGCCCTGGCCGAGCTCACGATTCCCTCATAGAGGCGTTGGCAGTGTGCCGGTATGCGAAACAAACGTGTTGCCGGTCTGGTGGCCGCTGTTGCCACGACGGCTGTCCTCGCCGTTTCCTGCCTGCCGCAGTCCGCGCCCGGCGCCACCGGCACATACCCCGCGGTGGTGCGCGTGGACCAGGTCGGTTACACGCCCGGCGAGGCCAAGTACGCCTACCTCATGACCTCCCGCCCCGCACCCGGGGCGCCGTTCCGGGTGATCGACGCCTCCGGCAGGGAGGTGCTGTCCGGTACGGCCGGGGCCGCCACGGGCGGCTGGAACGGCGCCTACCGGTCCGTACGGATCCTGGACCTGTCCCGTCTCAAGGCGCCCGGCGACTACCGGATCGAGGTGACCGGCGACGTCGAGGCGGCCTCGCCGGGGTTCCGGGTGGCGCCCGCGGAGAAGCTGTTCGGCAAGGTGATCCAGGACAACGTCCGCTTCTTCACGGCCCAGCGTGACGGGGCCGACGTCGACCCGGGTGTGCTGCACCGCAAGCCCTCGCACCTGGCCGACCGCCGGGCCACCGTGTACAACGCCCCCGACTACGGCGGCGATGACAAGCAACTGGTCAAGCCGCTCGAGCCGGTTGGCGGTCCCGTCGACGTGTCCGGCGGCTGGTTCGACGCCGGTGACTTCCTGAAGTTCACCCACACCGCGTCCTACTCCACCGCCAACCTCCTGCTGGCCCAGCGCACCGGACGGGCCGGCGGCGAGCGGCTCGCGGCCGAGGCCCGCCACGGGCTGGACTGGCTGGACAAGATGTGGGACGACTCCTCCCGCACCCTCTACGTCCAGGTCGGCATAGGCAAGGGCGACACCGAGGACGGCACCGGAAAGATCCGCTCCGACCACGACGTCTGGCGGCTGCCCGAGGCCGATGACGCGTTGCGGGTCCGCCCCGGCGACCCCGACCACACGATCAAGCACCGCCCGGTCTTCCGTGCGGCCCCGCCGGGCAGGCCCGTCAGCCCCAACCTCGCGGGCCGGGTGGCCGCGGCGTTCGCGCTGGCGGCGCAGCTGGACGCCGAGGACGAACCGGTGCGGGCCCGCGCGGAGTTGGCGAAGGCCGCGCACGTCTACGCCCTCGCCGACACCGCCCCCAAGGGGCAGCTGACCACCGCGTTCCCGCACAGCTTCTACCCCGAGGAGTCCTGGCAGGACGACATGGAGTTCGGTGCGGCCGAACTGGCGCTGGCCGCCCGGGCGTTGGGCGACGGCCGGGCGCGGGAGTGGTCGCGCCAGGCCGGGCACTGGGCCAGGGCGTACCTGGACTCGGACGCGCTCGGCACCCTGGGGCTGGGTGACGTCAGCGCCCTGGGCCATGCGGATCTGGTCAGGCTGATCGACGACGGGCTCGGCGGCGGGCTCGGCGGCGGCGAGGTCGGCCGCGCGCAGCTCGTCGGCGATCTCAAGCGGCAGCTGGAGGACGGGCGTTCCCGTTCGGTGCGCGACCCCTTCCGTGCGGGGGCCGTCTACACCGAGTTCGACTCCGTGCCGCACACCTTCGGCCTGGCCGCCACCGCGCGGCTCTACCGCCAGGTCACCGGTGACTCGCGTTACGACGCCTTCGCCACCCAGCAGCGCAACTGGGTGCTGGGGGCCAACGCCTGGGGGTCGTCCTTCGTCATCGGCGCGGGGACGACCTTCCCGCGCTGTCCCGAGCATCAGGCCGCCAATCTCACGGGTGACGTCCTGGCCGGGACGGTGGTCAACGGTCCCAACGCCGCGGACAAGCTCAAGGACCCCAACTCCCTGCCCGGCATGCGCACATGCCCGGCCGGCGGGGGCAACGCCTTCGCGCCGTTCGACGGCCGGGGCGCGGGCTACGCGGACAACGTCGGTGCCTGGCAGACGGTCGAGGCCGCGGACGACTTCACGGCCACCGGGCTGTTGGCGCTGGCCTTGGCGGGGTGATCAGGGGTACGTGGTCAGCGGTGCCATTTCTCCGGTGCGGCGTCGTAACACGCGTCGCACACGGGGAACACCCGGTCTCCCCGCAGCGGAACCGCTACTCCCAGGCAGAGCCCCGGGTACGCCTCTCCCGAGCAGATGTGGGCGCTGCCGTGCACCACCGTGCACAGACAGTGACATGGCTCGTTCTGCTCGACCGACGCGATGTGGGCCGGGTGTGTGCCCCGGGCGCGGTGGAGGAGCTGCATGGCGTCACCGCCTTTCGGTCCTCTCCATCCATGGGACATCCGCTGTCCGTGGCCGTCAAATCTCCTGGATTCGACGATGATGAGCGGTTCGCGAAGTCTGTCTGCATGACAGGGAGTTGTCGGCTGGAAGGGGAAATGCTCCTCGAGTAAGGCACGCGTAAATTACGTGATCTCAGGGTTGTGATCCGGCCATGGCCCGAGAAATGATCTTGAAGCCCCTGTTCGGCATGACCGGGGGATTCGGGGGGTTGTGCGTGGTCCGGTGCTGACCGGGTGCGTCGTGACGCCCCGTGGTCATGTACTCGAGAACTGGATTATTTGTGAAGACCAGCATGCACATCCGCGTCGCGACCGCTTCGGTGATGGCCGCTGTGGCCCTCGGTGTCGCCGCACCGCTCGCTTCCGCCACCGAGGCCAAGCACGAGCACGCGGTCGCCACGATCGCGGCGGCCCACGCCTTCGAGCAGTCCGCCGGCGTGCCGAAGATCAAGACCGAGGGCCTGGACGCCCGTCTGGCCGCTCTGTCGAAGCACCGCACGACGGAGCAGGTCGTCGCGGCGATGTACCCGGGCGACAAGGCCGCGCAGGCCACCACGCTCCGCGTGCTGCGCGGCGAGGCGCCCGCCGGTGCGCACGGCCTCGCGGCCGGGAGCGTGTGGGGCAAGGCATGGAAGTACACCAAGTGCGTGGCGGCCGTCGGCGCGGCCTTCATCCCGGCCGGCAAGGCGTACAAGGCCATCAAGGAGCTCGGTGGTGTGACGGAGGCGGCCAAGCTGCTGATCGCTGCCCGCGACATGAACGCGTTCCAGCGTGCCGCGGGCAATGTCGCGCTGGACATCCTGGGTGTCTCCGCTATCCGCGACAACTGCTTCTAATTGCGGCGCATTGACCGACGCGTGAAGGGGGAGGGCGACCGACCATCGCCCTCCCCCTTCTGCCGTCTCTGTCGTCCCTCAGTCCTGCGCGCGGAACTCCCGGTACAGCAATGCGGCGTTGACCAGCGAGAAGACCACGGCCAGCACGCCGAGCCAGAACCAGAACGAGGTCACCGCGGGACTGCTCAGGGCGTCGAGGTTCGCGATGGCGATGCCGAGCGCGAACACCCCGGCCGTCCGGGCCTTCCGGCGCCGGGTCCGCGCGGTACGGCGCGGGCCGTCGGCGAGCCCGGCCGCGTAGAGCTCGACGTCGCCGAACTCGTCCTGCGCGGACGGCCCGTTCGCGGCCGCGAGGTGGGAGCGGACCTCCGCGACGTGCTCACGGGCCTCGTGTGCCGTCATGCCGTGCCGGCCGCGCAGCAGCCCGTCCAGCTGTCGCAGCCACTCCTCGCCGTCCTCGCCCCGGGACGGGGCGAACCAGCGGTCGGCCGTGGTGTCCGGCAGGCGGTGGGCGCCCGCCATCAGCGCTACGGAGAGCGCCAGCAGGACCGGCACGGGCAGCGAGAACAACGCGTCGTCGGACAGGAGCTCGAGGGCCGCCACCGCGGCCACGCATGCCGCGGCCATCACGCCGAAGCAGATCCGTACGGCCGCCAGGCGGCCCGCGGCGCGCAGGGCGAGCGCGAAGCTGATCACCAGGGCGAAGGCGGTGAGGGCGGCGAGGGTCGTGACGGACGCGGGTGACACGTCGGCCCAGAGGCCGTCGCGGAGCCAGCGCGCCAAGGACAGAACGGAACCCAGGAATCCGGTCGCCACCAGGGTGTTGGTGAACCGCTCACCGGGTGTCGAGCCCTCCAGGTCGGCGGTGCTCGCCTGCGTCGCGTCGATCCGCTCGGCCGCGACGGTTTCCGCGTACTGGACGGGGTCGCCGAACAGGTCCTGTGCGGTCCTGCCGGTCTCCGCCACCATCTCGTGTGCCTCGGCGAGGACTTGGCCGGCGAGCCCCTTGGGCGGATCGAAGTCCAGGACCAGGCGGAGTTCGAAGGTGGCGGCCCACTGCGCGTCGTCCTTGCGTGTCCACCGGAGTGCCGTCTTCGTCATGATCCTTGTCCCCCTGACAGTGCCGTCACCGTGGCGTTGAACGCGGTCCACGCGGTCCGTTGGTCCGCGAGGCGCTGACGCCCTTCATCGGTGATGCGGTAGTACTTGCGCCCCGGTCCGTTCTCCCCGGCCGCCCACTCCACCTCCACCGCGCCCTCCTCCGCCAGGCGGTTCAGCGCGGGGTAGAGGGTGGCGGGCTTCACGGTGTCCAGGCCCGCCTCCGCAAGGCGGTTGAGCAAGGCGTAGCCGTAGCCGGCCCCTTCGGCATCGAGGATGCCGAGCAGGCACAACTGCAGCAGCGCGCGGGTCCACGCCGCATGAGGTGCCGTCACCGACGCCGCCTCCTTCTCCGGGAACTCGACTAGTTCGAGAATCAGACTAGTCTGGAGATCGTGAAGTGTCACGCGCGCGGGTCCGGTCCGGGGTCGCACGCACAACCGGAGCCGCTGTGTGCACAATTCGCACCCCTGGCAGCCCACCGGTGCGCCGCCACAGGAGTGGCGACGGAACCGCCCGTCCCGCCGACACTCGTATTCCCCAACACGAGGGAGGCGCATGATGCACGGCATAACCATGGCCAGGCGACTGGGCATCTGGGCGGGTTCCGCCGCTCTGCTGGCCACGGCGGCGGTCACCGGGCCCACGGCGGGCCGGGCCCACGCCGCCACCGGTGACCTGAGCTGTTCCGGGCAGTTCAGGATGACGTTCACGCCAGGGCTCAAGCCCGGCGGGAGCGCGACGATCAGCGTCGCTGCGTCGCTCGGCAACTGCACGTCGGCCAACGGCAAGTACGCCAATCTGAAGGCCGCCACCGGGAGCGGCACCGGTACGGCCACCGCCAACGGAAGCGGGCCGGGGCCCTGCGGCCTGCTGTTCAGCGGCAGCGGCACCGGGACGATCACATGGACCGGTGCCAATGTGCCGGCCAGCACGGTCTCGTTCACGGTGAGCACCGACCCCTCCACCGGGGCGGTCTCCTTCAAGTGCGTGATCACTGGCGGAACGCTGAACGGCGACGGGGATGTCGTGGCACCCGTCATCACGGCCACCACCTGCTCCACAAACAACGGCATGGGGATGATGGGCGCCAACATCGCGGTCAGCTTCAGCTGAGGCCGGTACCGCGGAATGAGCGGCCGGGCGCTTCTGTTGATCAAGGCTGACAGCAGCGAGCCCGTCAACAGGAGCGACCCATGCCGCACATCGCCGTCGACTACTCCGAGGGCATCGCCAGTGCCCTCGACCGCCGTGGTTTCGCGAACGCGCTGCACCCGCTGACTGCTGAGATCCTCGACACGCCGCTCGAGAGCTGCAAGACCCGCTTCCGGCGCGTGGAAGAAGCCGTCGTGGGCGACGGATCGCCGGAACACGCACTGATACACGTCGACATCGCGATCCTGCCGGGACGCAGTGCGCGGACGAAGGCGGAACTGAGCGGGGCCGTCCTCGCGCTGGTGCGCGAGCACACGGCCTCCGCGACGGACGTGGTGGTGCACGCGTCCGTGGACGTGAACGACCTGAGCGAGGCGTACGCCAAGCACGTCGGGTAGGGCTACCGGGGGACGGGCCATGGGGAAACAGCTGGGCACCTTCGCCGACGAGGCGGCGCGTACGCGCTTCCTGGCCGCCTACGACCGGGCGATGGAGTCCTGGCCGGGGCCGCGCGAGGAACGGGACGTGCCGACGGGCTTCGGGCGCACCCGGGTGTACTGCTACGGCACCTCCGGGGACCGTACGCCGGTCGTGCTGCTGCACGGTCAGCAGGCGTCACCCGCAGAATGGGGGCCCGCCGTCGCGGCGTTGGCCGAGGGCGGCCGTCCCGTGCTGGCCGTCGACCGGGTCGGCGAGCCCGGGTACAGCACGCAGACCGCGCCGATCCGTACGGCGGACGCGATGGCGGCGTGGCTGGAGGAGACGCTCGCCGGGCTCGGCCTGGAGCGCGCGCATCTGGTCGGGCACTCGTACGGCGGCTGGGTGGCGCTCAACCACGCCGTACGGCAGCCGGGGCGCGTCGCCTCGGTCACCGCGTACGAGCCGCCGCGTGCGCTTGCTCCGCTGCGGCCGGGCTTCGTGTTGGGCGCCGTTGCCGGATCCTCGTTTCGCTCGGAGGGCTTCCTGCGCCGCTGGCTCACGGGCGTCCTCGGGGACATGGGGGTTCTTCCTGAGGAGGCCGAGGCACAGGTGACGGTGACGGTCGAGGCGATGCGCGGGTACCGGATGCGGTTGCTGCCTCCGCAGCGCATGAGCGACGCGGAGTTGCGGGCGGTGCCGGTGCCGACCCTGATCCTGCTGGGCGGTGCGGATGTCGTCGTGGACTCGCGCCGTGCGGTGGAGCGGGTACGGCGGTTGATCCCCGGGGTGCGGGCGGAGATCGTGCCGGGGGCGGGGCACGGGATTCCGGTGCGGGTGTTCAACAGTCGGGTGCCGAGGTTCCTCGATGGGGTGTAGCCGACGTCGCCGGGTGCGGCGCCGCGGCAGGGCACGCCCCTTCGGGGCGTAGGGATACCCTCCCGCACCACCCGTGGCTCGGAATCCAGGAGTTGGGCTCTCCAGTAGGGGCTGGGCGCCGTCGGCGGCTTTGCGCCGGGGGCGGCGGCGCCCAGCTTGTCACGACGCGCTTCGCCGTACCGACGGCAGCAGGGTCAGGTGCGTGCCCGGCCGTCCGGCGCGGCGGCGGGCCACCGTGGGGCAGGCGTTGCCGGCCGCGCCGGCCGCCCGCCACGGGTCGCCGCGCCGCTTGGCGTGGTACATGGCCTCGTCCGCGCCGCGCAGCAGGTCGGAGAAGCCCGCACCGGGGTGGTGCGCGGTGTGGCAGAGGCCGATGGAGGCCCGCGGGGCCAGAGTGACACCGCCGGCGTCGAGCGGTGTGGAGAGCAAGGCCGAGAGCCCGTAGGTGAGTTCGGCGTCCAGGTCCGAGTCGGGGGCGAGCCGGACCAGGGCCGTGAACTCGTCGCCGCCCAGGCGGGCGGCGAAGCCGCCGTGGCCTTCGCACCACACCTGCAGCCTGCGGCCGACGGCGGCGAGGACCCGGTCGCCGGCCTCGTGGCCGTGGGTGTCGTTGATCTGCTTGAAGCTGTTGAGGTCGAGGAGCAGGACGGCGGCATGCGGACGCCGGATGGCCCGCAGCGCTCGGGAGGTGAACGCGTCCCGGCACATCAGGCCGGTGAGCGGATCCGTGCGAGCGGTACGGAGCCTGCGGACCAGGACAAAGGCGTGTGTCGCCCAGCCGACGGCGGGAGCGGCGATCGGCAGTGCCTGGAGTATGAGGTTCATCGGGCACCTTCCTGTGCGGTCGCTGTGCGGTGGAGGCCCCGTCGCCCGGGCCTGGCGACGGGCGGGCCGAAGCGTTCGCGCTCTCGTGGTCCGCAGAAGCGTTCGGCGGTCGGTGCGGCCCGGGGAAAACGAGGAGCCAATGCTGGAGGTCCCCCGTTTCCACCGGGCATCAGCCGTGGTGGGGACGGGGAAATCCCTTGGATTCGCCGGGAGTCGGCGCGCCCGGCCCATCGATTGCTCCTGCAGTTCTGCTGAAACGATTCGCGGCTTGGTGTGTATGGGATGTGGGGTGGTGATGGGGTGCCGTGCCGAACCTTGAAGGCAGAGTGGAGGTTTATTCCGAGACGGTCATGCTTGCGAGGGAATGGGGAGCAGTGGGGGGTTCGGTGGAGATTCGGTGGGCAATTCTGGTCTCGCGACGTCGAGCAACCCCGCCGGGTGGACGGCCAACCACCCGGCACAGACGAGTAGTTCCGTTCGTGGAGGAATGACATGGCAAGCACCCGCACTGCCGCCCGAGTTCTCGCCGCCGTAGCCGCGCTTCCGATGGCGGTCCTGTTCTTCTCCGGCATGGCTCACGCCGACGACGGCCACCACGGCCAGGCCGCGAACCGCGGATCCAACACGGCTGTCGCAGGCGTCGTGGGGAGTGGCGTCCAGGGGAGCAACCACGGCCAATCGACGACCACCCAGCAGGTGGCCACAGGACGCGGCGCCACGGCACAGAGCAATACCGCGAACGTCCAAGGCAGCGGAGAAACCAAGATCGTCCAGGAGAACGTGAAGGTCGTCTTCACGTCGATGATCAACGACAACGGTGACCGCGACGACGACCACGACTTCTTCCGGGGGCACCACGACTTCCACTGAGCCGGACACCGGGGGGTGCCGGGGGGAGTGGTGACACAAAGGACAGGGTCTGATGGACCGCGGGGGGGGCCCCCCCCCCCCCCCCCCCCCCCTCGCCCGGTGGGCTGGACGCGCGGCCAGGAGACGGAGAAGCGGTAGGCGCCCAGGCCGAGTCCGGACATGAGGCGGACGTCCTCGTGGTGCCGGTGGCGGTGGTCGTCCGCCGTGTCCCCGGTGT